>DATKDA010000079.1:0-26691 GCA_035512935.1 Pyrinomonadaceae bacterium
CGTGGGTGGTCTTTCGTGGGGTTTCGTGGATCGTGTCTTTTAGTCGGCTAAGAAACGATCCACTAACACACACGAAATTGACACTGATTAATACTCTGGCTTAAAGCATGTCGCCGCGGGCGTGTTTTGCCCGAGCCGCGCCAATAGCAGTCTTCACATCCTTCTCTTCTTCCGGGGGAGGAAGCACCGCCGGCATTCCCAACGATTCAATCCACAATTCTCTGGTCCAACCGGTCGTGTGATAAAGATGTTCGTCCTCTTCTTCCTCGACCTCTTCATAGGCTTCCTTGAGAGCTTTCGCCTCTTCGCCTTTGAGTTTTTGCGCAGCCTCTCCGATCAATTCCCAATTCAGATGGTCCTTCGTCTCGGCCAATGTTACGCATTCCGCAGCCACTATTTGCGCGGCAGTGGGGTCACCAGCCTGCATGGCCATCTCAATCGCTTTAACCAGGGACTCTCCATGATGGCGCACCACCTCGCGGCCCGGCGTTTCCGTTTCGACATCAAGGCCAAGCTTCTGCATCATTTTCTGAACGACTTCAACATGGTTTTCAGTTTGCTCGAGGTATTCCTCCCACTCCTCCTTAAGGTCCTCGTTTACTGCGCATTGAAGCGCCGTTTTGTAGACCTGGACGCCTCCCATTTCGGTTTCAAGCGCCTGGTATATCAATTCGTTTAATTGTTCTCTTTTCATCTTTGCCCCCCACCCTCTTTGATTAGAATTAGTACAGGCATCACTCAAAAAGGCCAGACAAGGCCGTAAATCTCGGCCTCCTCCCAGGGCTTTAAGCAATGCGACGGCATCCATTGCAAGCTTGAGGCCACACAGAACTAAACATCACTTGGATTGAAGGAGGTGGGACTAGAAGTCGGACGAGTTAACGAGGGACAACATGAACGATACTGAATGACCTCCTATGGTCCAGCCGTCGTTTGAATAGACAATCGGCAAATCGACTGCTGAACTGCCGGATTCTTCGCTCCAGATCGAGTTCTTGATCTCCTCGCACCTTAGCAGATAGTGCTCGGTCCCGGTAAAGACACTGCGCCAGTACCCCCCGTACAGAGTCCTGAAAACACTGCCGCCCACTTGAATATAGACTTTATTGCCTGTAAGAACCCTGTAATTTATCAGCCCAAGCAATTCAAGGAGCCGGCTCTGATCCCATACATCAGGCTTCACTCGGGCGCGGTGAGCGTAGGCAAACACACGTTCCTCACGCGAGAGAAGAGGTTCTTCCTGTAGCCAACTCCCCGGTTCATAATCGACTCCGAGGTAACGGACTGGTTCATGGCGCATTTGACTAACCCTCCCGAATCACATCGAGCACTTGCGCGTTGGATAAGGCTCGTATTTCGCCGGGAACAAAAGCCGCCGAGGGATTTAACAGCCTTGATTACCTGACTCTCGAACTTACGTCAAGTGAATGACGTCAAGTCCACTCCTAAGCGGGAGGTGATGTATCCTTATAGCTGAGGTTTTTGCGTTTGACCATCCTGTCGAAAAAGATCACCAATTTTGCCCTGGCAGCACTCTGTATAGCCGGGGTCACGATCGTCCTGGGGCCTATCACACATCAGGTGAACTCGACCACCGTTGCCCTGGCGCTGCTTGTTGTGGTTCTCTTTTCCGCCACGCTCTGGGGAAGCGGTCCTGCGGTTCTGGCATCGGTCCTGGGGATGTTGAGCTTCAATTTCTTCTTCCTACCACCGCTTCATACATGGACGATTGAGGACCCGCACAACTGGGTGGCGCTTGCAGCCTTCTTGATCACTGCCCTGACTGCCGGTCAGCTGTCCGCCCGCGCCAAAAAGCGCGCCGAAGAGGCTGAAACGGGAAGACAAGAGATCAGGCGGTTATATGAAGAGCTTCAAACCGCTTTCGAGCGCGCCAGCCACGCCGAAGCTCTAAAACAGAGTGAACGACTAAAATCAGCTCTCCTCGATGCCGTAACTCACGACATTCGCACACCGCTCACAGCAATCAAAGCTTCCGTCACTACCTTGCTTGAAACCAACCGCTCCGCGGAAGATGAAGAGATGATGGTGCTCGACGCTGCTTCCCGCCTGGAGATGTTGGAAGTGATCGACGAGGAGAGTGATCGCCTTAATCGTTTCGTAGAAGATCTGGTCGAACTGGCAAAAATAGAAGCTGGTGATCTGCAACTCCGGCTCCGCTGGGGCGCAATGGACGAGATCATCGCGACGGCACTGGCCCGGGCAAAACCACTAACACGTAAGCATCTCATCGAAATCAAAATTGATAACGGATTACCCGTGGTCTGCGTTGATCCAAAGGCGGTCAGCGAGGTTATCTACAACCTGATCGACAACGCGACAAAGTTCTCGCCGGCCGGGTGCAGAATTACTGTAACTGCTCAACCTGCCGGAAATGAACAGCTTCGGTTGACGATTCAGGATGAAGGCCCAGGGATTCCTCCGGAACTGCGAGAACGCGTTTTCGACAAGTTCTTCCGCGCAACGCGGAACGGAGACGCCTCCGTTATGCGTTCCCCGGGTACGGGCATGGGACTGTCAATCGCAAAAGGAATTGTTGAAGCCCATGGCGGCCAGATATGGGTCGAAGATGCAACAAACACCACTGGGACAAAGTTTGTGGTAACACTCCCAATTGGTGAAGACAAGCAGATTTCTAAGATTTTAGAGGTGAATCAGGCTCAAGGAATGCAGGTCAAGTGAGATGAAACAAAGGCAGCGCATTCTGATAGTCGATGATGAGCCGCAGATTACGCGCGTCCTTCGTACTGGTCTAAAAGGCCATGGTTATGAAATTCGCGCTGCGGCAGACGGCCTCTCGGCCCTAAGCACATTTTGCGAGTGGCGCCCAGACCTGGTAGTCACCGATCTTGCTATGCCAAATATGGATGGCCTCGAGCTGTGTCGCCGCCTCCGTGCCACATCGCAAGTTCCGATTATCGTACTATCGGTCAGAGGTGAAGAAGGAACAAAGGTTGAAGCGCTCGATGCCGGCGCCGATGACTATGTAACGAAGCCTTTTGGAATTGCTGAATTGCTGGCCCGCGTCCGCGCCACGTTACGACGTGCAACAATGCCCGCAAACGATGGGAAAGTCCCCGCCCCGATGACAAGCGGAGATTTCTGCATCGATCTGGAAGCCCGAACGGTCGTGGTTCTGAATAAGAAGGTGCACTTGACACCCAAGGAGTATGATCTGCTGGTGTACTTTATGCGACATGCAGGAAAAGTGTTGACACACCGTACACTGCTAGGCGCGATTTGGGGCGGTAACTACACTGAGCAGGGCGAGTATTTGCGCGTCTTCGTGGGCCAACTGCGAAAGAAGATAGAGAAAGATCCGGCCGAACCACGGTATATCCTCACCGAACCTTGGATCGGTTACCGCTTCAACCCGGAGGGGTAAGATCCATTCGAACAGATATCCTTTAGGGCTGACCTAACTCTTTACGAAATCCTTATAACTTTTGTGCCAAACTAGGCGCGTTGGATTGTCCCGGGGCAACATTTTGGCTCCCAGATTGTGCGCTCCAGGCCATCGCCTGGACGCACATCTTTTTTGGACAGCCGACGCTAAGCAAGCAAATCTCATGACAGCCAAGGTCTCAGCGGAGATTCACACTACTTCAACTGGAACACATCTCCCGCACACCAAACCCACCGGCCGGTATCTCGCTGTTCTCTCCCTCACGGCCTTGGGCGTTGTCTACGGTGACATTGGAACCAGTCCGCTCTATGCCTTGCGCGAGTGTTTTCATGGACCACACTCGATTGGGGTTACACCTGCGAACATCCTCGGGGTGCTGTCCCTAATATTCTGGTCCCTTATCATAGTTATCTCCATTAAGTATCTGGTCTTTGTGCTACACGCCGACAACCGTGGCGAGGGTGGCATCCTTTCGCTAACAGCGCTGGCGACCACGATCTCCCCTTCCGGAAAAAACGAGCGTTGGTTCCTGATTGTCATGGGCATCTTTGGCGCTGCCCTGCTCTATGGCGATGGCATTATTACGCCGGCAATCTCAGTACTGGGGGCGATGGAAGGTTTAAGTGTCGCGACACCACAACTGAGTCCGTATGTAGTTCCCGCGACCATTGCGATTCTGGTTGGTCTATTTCTCTTTCAAAGTCGAGGAACCGCGAGGGTGGGAAAGGTCTTTGGCCCAGTCACGTTGGTCTGGTTCGCGGCGCTGGCTCTGCTGGGTATCGTGCAGATAGCGCACTATCCCGAAGTATTGTCAGCGATAGGCCCGGTGCACGGCTTGGATTTCTTTCTTCGTAACGGTTGGCATGGTTTTCTGATTCTGGGATCCGTCTTTCTGGTTGTTACTGGGGGCGAAGCGCTCTACGCAGATATGGGCCACTTCGGGATGCGTCCGATTCGCCTGGCTTGGTTTGCAATAGTGCTTCCGGCTTTGCTGCTTAACTACTTTGGCCAGGGCGCACTCTTGCTGGAAGATCCTCTGACAGCCGAAAATCCATTCTACCGGCTCGCACCCTCCTGGGCGCTGTATCCACTCGTCATGCTCGCCACATCTGCCGCGATCATCGCTTCGCAAGCGATTATTACAGGAGCATTTTCTTTAACCATGCAGGCAGTGCAACTCGGTTTAAGTCCCCGCTTAAGGATTCTTCATACATCGAGCAGAGAATTCGGGCAGATTTACATACCGGCAGTTAACTGGGCGCTGATGTTCGGGTGCATCGCGATCGTGATTGGATTTCGCAGTTCGAGCAATCTCGCATCCGCTTATGGCGTTGCAGTCACTTCGACCATGGTGATAACCACGCTGCTCTTCTATGTTGTCGCTCGTCAACGTTGGCGGTGGAGCTTTCTCACAGCGGGTTTGCTGACCGCATCTTTCCTTGTTATTGACCTCTCTTTCTTTGGGACAAACATCATTAAAGTTGCTCACGGTGGGTGGTTTCCTTTGGCTCTGGCAGCTTTGGTTCTAACTGTCATGACCACCTGGAAGAGAGGGCGGCGTATTCTTAACGAAAGAATCCAATCAGAGGCGCAACCACTTGATGACTTCCTCGAGGAGGTTGCGCGGCGTCCACCAGCAAGAGTGCCGGGCACAGCGGTCTTCATGAATGGCACCGCAACCAGAACGCCTCCCGCGTTGATTAATAATCTCGAGCACAACAAAGTGCTGCACGAAAGGGTGCTCTTCATTACGGTTAAGACAAAACAGGTGCCGTACGTTGACCTGGAAGAGCGTGTCGAAGCAGAGTCAATCGGAAACGGGGTTTACCGCCTGAGAGTTTTTTTTGGCTACATGGAAGATCCGGACATTCCCAAGGTGCTTGAGAGTTTGAGCTTGCCGGGTCTTGTTTTCAATCCGGATGAAATGACCTATTTCCTCGGCGTCGAAACAATCATTGCGAGTAAACGCCCCGGGATGGCTTTATGGCGTGAAAAGATCTTCGCTCTCATGTCGCGAAATGCCACCAGCGCTACCGCCTATTTTTGCCTCCCACCTGACCGAGTTGTCGAAATGGGTTCGCAGATTGAGATCTAGCTAAAGCTTGTAGGGGCGGGCCGTCTCTGGCCGCCCCCTTTATTACCTGTGATAGACCCGTTGAAGAAGGGGCGGGCCGTCTCTGGCCGCCCCACTTTTACCTGTGATAGACCCGTTGAAGAAGGGGCGGCCAGAGACGGCCCGCCCCTACAGAACGGGGCATCCGCAATTGACTCTCTCTGAAATCTGGCTTAAAAGCTGAGTGCTCTCCTCCTCGCGCTGTCTGTTTGATGAATATTCGAATGACGCCTAGCTATACCTTGGAGAATTACTATGAGACCCCTTCACTTAACTGCTCTCGCCCTCGTTCTTCTTACCGTACCTCTTGTTGAACTTGCGCACGCCCAAAGACCAGGACCCAGACCCAGGCGAACTGTTGATTTCGACTTCGAAGAACCAAGAACCAGACTCGAAGAGTTCGAGCGACGCATCGAGACCGTTCTGATCCGCGGCTGGACTACTGTGGGACCGATCGAGGGCCTTAGTTCCATTCGCATTCAGGCACTCGAGCTTCGTGACGTCGGTAATAACTCCGTTGCTCTCGGTGTCGTTATCACCTTGCGAGACACTTCGGTTCAACCTACTCTTGAACGTCGGGCTTTGGTTGATTACGAGGATATTGCTCCTTTGATTAAGAGTCTCGATCTTGTTGCACGCGCCGATTCGACGATTACAAAACACACCCGGTTCGAGGCCAGCTACCATACAAGAGGCGGACTCGAAGTGCGTGTGTTTAGACAAACAAGCGGTGGCATTGCGTCTGCGGTGTCCGCCGGAGACTTCGAGAGACTGACAATCTTTTTGTCGCTTGATGAATTGGCGAAGGTGCGAGCGTTGATCCTCGAGGCAAGGGCAAAACTCGACGAGCTTAAGTGAGGTTATGAACTATCGTGGTAGAGCCCTAGCGTTAATTCTCCTCTTGAGTGTTGTTGCGGGTGCACAAACAACCGAAACGCAACTCCACCGTCTGGTTGAGGTTGCTAATTTGATCGCCCATGGCGACATTGCAAGAGCGGAGGCGCTCCTCAACTCTCTCCCTGCGACAGTCTCTGAGGAGCCCGATGCCCTAAACCTACTCGGAGTCATTCGAGCTCAGCAAAATAGATCGGCGGAGGCAGAACGACTGTTTAAACTCGCGCTGGCGGCCAGCCCACAGCATATCGGCGCCCACATAAATCTCAGCGGATTGTTGCTTGAGCTGAGTCGCACAACCGAAGCTCTAACAGTCCTGGTATCGGCTCACAAACTGGCCCCAGAACGCTCTGACATCAACTTCAACCTGGCGACTCTCTTCGCAGATACGGGCAACTTTCAGCAGGCCCTCTCCCATTTGAAACTGATCCCTCGAGCAACTGCTACCGAAGACTACTTTACGCTGCTGCTCAAAACTCTTATTGGTCTTAACAGGCGGGATGAAGTGCACACTCTCTTGCGGGAGTTTGCAACGCTGAATAGTAGACCCGAAACGGCTGCTGAATTTGCGCTCATTCTCGCAAAGAGTGGCTTCACCGATGACGCCTCTCGCTTACTACTCGACGCCCAACAGAAAACTCCTCACTCATTCCCTGTACTTTACGCGCTCGGAGTCATTCATGCCGGCTTAAAGCGCTTCGATGAAGCCGAGACGTTTCTGACCGCCGCGCTGAACACGCAGCCCAATGACGTTACGACACTGCGGGCCCTGGCGAATGTAGCTCGGGCCACCGGTAAGCTGGAAAAATCGCTGGCCCACCTCATAGAGGCGCGCAAGCTTGCTCCGAAGTCACCAGCGCTGCTTTATGATTTCGCCGTCACGGCGCTAAAAATGGATCTGCTTCTTGATGCCTTGCCGGTCTTTGAGCAATTGCGGAGCTCGTACCCAAACAATACCGCGTACCTTTTTGGACTCGCTGCTGCGCGTTGGAGAAAAGGAGAACCCATCGAGGCCGCGCGCCTAATGAGAGAATATGTTGCGTTAAAGCCTCAGGATGCCGCGGGTTTTCATCTACTGGGAGCGGCACTTCTCCGTCTGAACCAATTTGACGAGGCGCGAGATGCGTTGAAAGCCAGTATCACTCTAAGGCCCAACGCAGATGTCGAATACCTGGTGGGCGTCACCTACGAGAGTCAGGGCAATCGCAAACTGGCAATCGAGACCTTTAAGGCCGTCGTCAGCGCACGACCTGATCATGCCCACGCTCTTGCAGCTCTCGGGGTTCAATACAGAGAAACGGGCGATTATCCGGCAGCCATGAGAGTGCTCGAAAGGGCTGTCGAACTTGACCCGAACGACTTGCGCGCAAATTATCAACTCGGATTGGTCTACTCGAAACTGGGTGAAAGAGACAAGGCAAAGAAGTCGTTTGCGCGCGCTGAAGAATTGCGGAGTGAGCAACGAACTCAAGAAAGTGTTATCCTCAAATTGATCGAACCACCCGAGAATTGACATCCAGCACAGGCCCCGCCTGGAAACCTATTGTGGAAGAGCTCTCTCAAACTGATCGACGCGCCCAGTTAATTCTTCAACAACTCCTGCGCACCGGAAAGATTTCTGTAGCGAGCCTGGCCAAGCGACTCAAAGTCTCTCCGACAACAATTCGCCGGGATCTGACTGAACTCGAGCAGCGAGGGTTATTGCGGCGCAGCCACGGCGGTGCTGTTCCAGTTTCGCCCCTGCTTTACGAACCGTTCCGGCACATCTCCTACTTTCACGAGCAGGAGCGGCAACGTGGCGCCGAGAAACGCCGGATTGGACTGGTGGCCGCTGAACTCGTGAACGACGGCGATATTCTCGCCATCGGTGCAGGCACGACAGCTACCCAGGTTGCTCGCAGTGTCTGCCTTCACAAAGGAATCACGGTATTGACGAATGCGGTCAATGTCGCTATGGAACTCAGCCACCGCAGCGACTTGAAGGTGTTCGTCACAGGTGGTTTGCTGAGTGGTGACTGGTTTGCGCTGGTTGGCCCAACAGCGATTCAAAGCGCGAATGAGATGTTCGTTGACAAGGTATTCATTGGCGTCGACGGCATTCATAGCGAACATGGCCTGACAACCAACTATCCCGACCAAGCCACGGTCCACCGGGCAATGATGCGTCAGGCTCGCCAGCGAATCGTAGTAGCGGATAATCGCAAGATAGGCGAGGTGGGAACGGCGTTGATTTGGCCCGCCGATGATATCGACATTCTGATCACGGATCGCGGCGCCAGCGATGATGATATTGCGCCTTTTATCGCTAAAGGCATCGAAGTCCGCCGGGCCTGAAATCAACCAACAGACCACAAGCGCTGCCGGGCCAGCGCACTCCAAAGAGTTACTCGGCTAATTTTGGCCACCCATCAGCATCCCAGCTCAGGCGTTTGATTTGCAGCGTCGAGGCGCCGCGAGCATTCGCATCGTAGGCGTGATAGACCAGCTTCTCGCCATCTTTGTCCTGCAAAATGGCACAGTGCCCTGGCCCCCGCCAGCGATCTCCGCCCGTTAACAGCAGTGTACCTCCACCTTCCACCATAGGTTTACCACCTTGGTCGATGTACGGCCCGGTGACCCGCAGCGAACGACCAACCCGAATGTTGTACGTACTGTTAACGCCGCGGCAACAAAAGTCGAACGAGACAAAGAGGTAATAATGCCCGTTTTTTCTGATAATCGCGGGGGCTTCAATTGCCCCGTGCAAATCAGGTCCGCGTGGGCGGCTCGCGAGCGAGTACAAAGTGTTGTCCCGGGCAGAGAGCTTTCCTGTGGCTGGATCGATCCGTCGCATCTTGATGCCGCCCCAGAAACTGCCAAACGAAAGCCATGGCACTCCCGCTTCGTCCAACACTAAGTTCGGATCAATAGCATTCCAGTCATCCGTCGCATAGGAACTGATGATCTTTCCCTGGTCCACCCACCGGTAGCGACTGTTTGTAGGATCGAGGGTCTCGTTTATCGTCAACCCAATACTCGAACGATTGCTGCCGAAAGTGGATACCGAATAATAGAGATGATACTTACGATTGAAGAAAGATATGTCCGGCGCCCAGAGACCCCGGAGTCCCTGAACATCTTCAACGGCCCACTGTGGGAGATGGGCGAAGACGTCCCCGCATAACCGCCAGTCAAGCAGATCTTTGGAGCAGCGGATGGCAATCCCTGCGCGCGTGGAGAACAAGTAATAAACGTCGCCATCCTTTATGACGGTCGGATCGTGAACCTGGCGGATATCTCCGCGAAGATCAGAAAAGTTCGCTGGAGGCTGCGTTTGAGCCAGGCCTGTAACGTATGCGATCAGAAGAAAGATAAATTTGAAGAGAAGAAATTGATTACGGCGCATGACGTCCTTACCGAAAATAGGGACCGAGAAGTTAACGTGTTTGTAAGATTATGCTTGACTTCGTGCTCATTTGTGGTGTAAACGAACATAAATCATAAACGATTCAAAAAGGTTTGTGCAGTTTTTCGGAACAAAATCTATCCCCCGTGTTTGGTGCGGACACCGAGTGAAGCGTCTATGAACTTCAAGGGTTTCGCTATCCCGTTCCAAATTGAGCCTGTGCTTTCCTCAGCGCGAGCAGGCGCCCTAAAGATCCTGCTGCTGTGGATGCTCGTTATTTCATTTTTTAATTCGTCGAAGTAGAAGTGTCTTACTTTGTCTCTTTTCTGGGAGGTTACCATGAAAGCCCGTGACTTAACTGCCGTGCTCGCGTTTGTACTCGCATGCGCCTTGCCGATCTTTGCTCAAACTGACCGTGGCTCCATCACTGGAAGAGTGACGGACCCAACTGGGGCAGTAGTGGTAGGAGCTAAGGTGACGGCAACAAACCTCGAAACTCAGGAAGCACGCGGTGCGACGACAAGTGATGAGGGAAATTTTACCTTGCCCCAGCTACAAGCCGCAGTTTACAGGCTGACGGTGGAAGCGCCAGGCTTTAAAACCGCTTCAATAGATGACCTCAGAGTGGCTGTGCAGATTACTCGTACCGTGGACGTCAGACTCGAGATTGGTGAAGTTGGTGAGATTGTAACGATTTCATCAGATGCAACACCGATTCTACAAACTGAAGCGCCGGTTCAGCAGCTTAACGTCAGCGAACGGCAAGTGAGAGAACTGCCCCTGCTGGTGGCGGCAGAAAGCGGAGGACGCTCACCACTTTCATTCATCTTTCTTGACAGCAGCATAGTATCTAACGACCGGACCGGGACGGGCGCTACCTCAGGTAGTACAGGCACCAACGCCACCAATTTCAGGATCAACGGCGGGCAGGGACTGGGCGCCGATATCCTAATTGATGGGGCGCAGACGCGACGTGGCGAGAATGGCACCTTCTTCTCAGAGGTCGCTCCAGGCCCGAATGCTTTTCAGGAGTTTACTGTCAGCACCAGCAGTTACTCGGCTGAGTTCGGAAACTCTTCGGGTGGCGTCGTGAACTTCACGATCAAAACAGGCAGTAACGACTTCCACGGTGAAGCATATCTCTTTCACATCAATGATGCGCTAAACGCCAACATTGACCGCAATCGAATCTTAGGAATTGATAAACCACTGGACCGGCAGTTCGACTACGGGTTCAGCGTCGGGGGCCCGGTATACCTGCCTCGCTTCGGCGAGGGTGGTCCAGTTGTGTGGAGCGGCAAAAACAAGACCTTCTTTTTCTTCAACTACGGCGGCTATCGCACCTCCCAATCCGAATCGGTTGACATTACCGTCCCGAGTTTGCGGATGCGCCAGGGCGATTTCTCCGAACTGCTTACTGATCCTTATATTCTTCAGTTCTTTGGCGGTCCTGTGCAGATCTTTGATCCGAATGAACCGGTGGGCCAGCGTACGGCGATTCCCGGCAACCGGCTCGATCTTTATCAGGGCGGCGCCAGAATCAGCGCCATTGGGCGCAACATGGTGAATCTATTTCCACTGCCGAACCAGACTGGGCCGCTGGGCTCGACAGCCTTCCACAATTATCGGGCTTCAACCAACGCAACGGCGAGGACGAACTACTATGTAACGAAGATAACGCATAACCTCACAGATCGGCAGTTGCTCAACTTCAGTTACACGTTTCGCAAGCTCCCAAGCGTCAAAGGCGGCTTCCCACGTTTTCCCGAGCCGTTTGTAGCGCAGGGGGTTTGGCGGCAGGAGTTCAAGTCCTACTACGCGCGCCTGCAACATGACTGGACGATAACGCCATCATTGCTCAATCACTTTAATGCCGGTTTCTCGCGCTCAGACGTTCAGAATAGAAATTTCACGAGCGGCATTCCGGCAAGTACGCTCGGCTTGAGCCCGACTGCGACGCAGAACTTCGGTCTGCCGCTGGTCGGGTTTCCGGGTTACGGCGATCCGGTGATCGGAATTGACCCGCGCGCATACCAGGCGGGGGGTTCGACCTTCTTTGATAATCGAGTGGGCGACAACTCGGTTCATTTGAGCGACTTTGCTACCTTAATCCGCGGCCGCCACACAATGAAGTTCGGAGGTGAAGTGCGCATTCAACAATTGAACAACGCGGCCCACTTCGACATAGGAGGGAACTTCAATTTCCGCAGCAACCAGACAGGGAATACGAATGACTTTAATCAAGGTTGGCCCATCGCCAGCCTGATCACCGGCAGGCCGGAGTTCTCATTCAACAGCAACCAGACGATCGACCCGGCGCTACGCTTCTTTTCCAATGCCTTCTTCTTTCAGGATGACGTCAAGGTCACGCCGCGCCTGACCCTGAACATCGGCGTGCGTTACGACTATGGCCGCCCGCGCGAGGAGGCGCGCGGCTTTTTGCGTGGCTTCGATCCAGATACGGCAAATCCCGCCGCGGGCGGGCGACGGGGCGCAATCGTGGGGGCGACAGGGCAAGGAGGTCTGCAGGCAGAGCACTTCGGACTCGTCAAACCGGACCGCTCCAACTTTGGGCCGCGCATCGGTTTTGCATACTCGCTGAACGATAAGACGGTCGTGCGCGGCGGTTATGGAATCTATTACGCGCCGGTGGTCTACAACGACTTCGGAAATACCGGCGTCCTCGGATACAGCCCGGGTGCCGTCAACATTAACTTCGGGCTTGATTCGTTCATCACGCTGGAAAACTATCCTTCTCTTCCAGCGGCCAATCCTTCAGATCAGGCCGTCGGACAACTCGATCGAAACGATATTGATTTCTTTGACAAGAACTTCAAGACAGGACGTACGGTACAGTACAGCTTGGACCTTCAACGGCAGCTCCCCTTTAACCTCGCACTTCAAGTCGGTTATACCGGGAGCAAGGGGACACGTCTTCGTTCCAACTTTGATCCAATCAACAAAATACCTTTCGAGGCTCTTAAACTGGGGCTGCCACTGCTAAGTAAACGCCTGGCCGATGTGACACCGCTTGAACGAGCATATGCGTCCAGCGTAGGGATAACGCTGGCGCCCAATCCCGATGCCGTCTACCCCGGCTTTAACAACCAGGGGGGCGCGTTCGCCAGCACGGTAGCACAGTCGCTTAAACCATTCCCTCAATACGGGATAATAAACAACCGGCTCGAGAGCCAGGGGCAGAGTTTTTACAATGCCTTTAAGGCAGATGTTCAACGACGCTTCGCGCAAGGTTTTCAGTTTGGTGTTTCCTACACCTTCGCTAAATTGATTACTGATGCCGGTGAAGACATCTTCGGGAATTCTCCTTTAAACGGCGTCATACAGAACCCATTCGATCGCAAATCCCTGCGATCAGTCTCACCGAGTATTCCGCCGCATTCACTGGTCTTCAACTACATCTTTGAGCTTCCCTTTGGCAAAGGCAGGCCCTTCCTTAATCAGGGTGGGCTAATTGATCGGCTTGTTGGTGGCTTTCAGATCACTGGCATTCATCGTTACCGAAGCGGCCCTGCTCTAACTCCGTTCATCGCCGGCGGCCAGAGGGAATTCCTCCAACGTGTCGGCTACCTAGGCAACCTCCGCCCCAACGTCACGGGACAGCCTTTTTACACCGACATCCCGGCAGGTGGTGTTACCTATCGTTATTTAAACCCCGGAGCATTTTCGAGACCGCTCGACTTTCGGAACGCTCCGCCCTTCTCCCTTGACGGGACCACGGTCAACCCGGCTTACTCGGCTTTCTACAGTGATCCCAGCCGGTTCTTTGGAGATGCAGCACCCACTTATGGAGGTCTCCGAGCTCAACCGTTCTACACTGAAGATTTCAGCATAATGAAGAAGACACGCGTCACCGAAACTACTTATTTCGAGATTCGCGTGGAATTCTTCAATCTGCTAAACCGGGGACGATTTGGTGTGCCCATTCTGAACTTTGACGACATAAACTTTGGCATCTCAGGTCGCAACGGCGACATATTCCAACCCCGGCGAATTCAAGTCGGCGGCCGGTTTGTTTTCTAAGTCCGGCAAAACGATGGCGGGGGCGCAGCAAGAGTCTGGGACGCTGCGCCCCTGTTCAGCTTTCTTTCAGCTTCCAAAGCCCAAATGGTGGTCCCACGGCAGAAACTACGCCAGCCTCTGATCGCGATTCTTATTGCGATGGCTGGTTGGTCCGTCGGCCAGGGGCAACCCACCGCAATCACGGCAAGGAGCACCCTATCGTCTCCAGCACAGACGGAAAAGCTTCTCGATGAGGCGCTGGCCGCTTTCGAGTGCGGGGATATAGCAACGGCGCGTAACTCCTTCCAAAAGGTATTAAGCCTGAACCCTAATAAGGTGATCGCCCTAACCTACCTCGGACTGATCGCCGATGGCCAGGGGGACCTTAAGGAAGCCGAACGATACTTCGCCGCCGCAGTTAAGAGCTCTCCTTCGCTCGCTTCAGCGCGGAACAACTACGGAGCAATACTGATGCGGACGGGGCAAATGGATCTCGCCGCTGCGCAATTCGAAGCCTCTCTTAAGCTCGATCGCAATCAGTCGAACGCTCTGATCAACCTCGGCCAAATACGCTTCGCGTCTGGTGCGCCTGACGATCTGAGCGCTGCGTTGGAGTTATTCACCCAAGCTTACTCGATACAACCGGATGTCGAGATTGCCCGAGCCTTGACTGTCATCTCGCTGCGTCGCCAGGATTCTAAAGCCGCAGCTTCTCATTATCGGGAATACTCGAGTCGCATTAATCAAGAGAGCGGTACGACGGCGCATGAGGCCACTGCCCGCGCCGAACTTGGAACAGCATTGCTTGAGGCCGGCCTGTTAACCGAAGCCGAGCTAGAACTTGCAGCCGCTGTTAGTCTGGATCCCGCAAACTCGCAACCGGTCTTGCGTCTGGCGCGCGTTTATCTCGCGCGCAACGATCTACCTGGGGCCGGTAGGACACTCGAAGGGGCGGTCGCGCGCGGGATCGATGAGGCTCCGGTTTACGCCTTGCTGGCTGAGGTCTACGAAAAGAGTGGCCATCTCGAAAACGCGATCCCAGCAATGCGTTTGGCGATTCAACGTGACCCGCAGTCGGAAAAGTACCGCTTCGCTTACGGCATCCTTTTGACGAACGCCTATGCGCCAGCCGCCGCCGTCATTCGGCTTGAGGAAGCGCTCAAATCCTTTCCTGAGTCTTCGCGCTTGTGGTTCGCGCTTGGTCTGGCCCACTTCAAACACAGTAAGAATGCCGATGCGGCGTTGGCCTTCAAGCGCGCGAGCGAACTAGATCCGAAGTTCGCTGCGGCGTTTGCATATCTGGGGGTGACGCGAATTGAGGTTGGGGCATACGACGAGGGCATTTCGCTTTATAGTAAAGCCTTACAGGTTGACCCCAAGCTAGGGGTGATCCACTACCTCATCGCCGAGGCATTGCTTAAACAGACGGAAGCCGACTCTACCAGGATCGAAACCCACCTGAAGCGCGCCGTCGCCCTTGACGCTACATTGGTCCTGGCACGTCTGTCACTAGCCAAACTCTATATGCGCGGTGCGCGGTGGACCCAAGCACTGAGCGAATTAGAAACTATTATAAAGATCGATGCCGAGGTAGCCGAAACGTATTACCAGCTTGGGCGGGTCTACGTTCGGCTGAAGCAACCCGAGAAGGCGCAAGAGGCGCTGGCGACCTTCAAAAGACTGAGCGAGACTCAGAAGGAGCGGGAAAGAACGGAGTTGCAGGAGGTCACCAAACGGCTTAGCACAGTTCTATTCTAATAGCCTGAGGAGGTTTTATGTCAGGAAGTAGTGAGAAGACTGTTCTTTCATTTGCTCTCGTCTTCACCCTGCTAGTCACGTTTGTTAGCGCAGCACCGCAGGATCCAAGTCCGTCAACCCAGGCCCCGGCGCAACCTGCTGTCGATGAATGGTCTGACAACTTCGATGGTGACAAGCTGGACGAGACAAAGTGGGAACTGTACACCTTCGAGGGCGGCGGCCTAAAAATAGAGGTGAAGGACAAGGAACTGCGGATGCGTGGAGCCGGCGCCTCACGTTCCGGGGTGCGTAGTCGAAAAACCTTACAGGGAGACCGCTTCTACGTGGAAGCTTCGCTAGCAAAAGTGGGCATGCGCACTCCCCAACCGGGTGAACAGGCCTTTCCACCAGGGTTCGCAATCCTGACAGTACTATTTGACGGAAACCCGGCCAATCGCGTCGAGTGGTTGTTACGTAGTGACGGTCTCTTTGAAGCGTGGCACAGCCTGGACGGCAGGATGATCCGCATCGATAACGGCAAACTCGCTACGAAAGAGAAGACCCCACGACTCGGGATTGCACGACGCGGCGAGAAGATCTATTTCATGTTGAACCGTGAAATCGGACTGGAAAGCACAATCCGCGGTATGTCAACCAACTTCAAAGTTATGCTCTACGGCTTTGGCACTTCAGAGAACAACTGGGATTCAATCGCCGTGCAAACCTTAAAGCAGTAACGTGATGAAAATGATATCGACAAGGAGAGTGATGAAGGTTAAGAGACGTGAATTCTTACGCAATGCAATGATGGTGAGCGCTGGAGTCGTGGCCGCGCGCGCCGGCATCTTTGCGCAAACACCGCCCGCTACTGATTCGCGTATCGAAGTACTACTCGCTGAAGAGATCGCCACAATCAATCCTGACATCTACGGTCATTTCGCCGAACACCTTGGCGGAGTGGTCTACGATGGAATCTGGGTAGGTGAAAAGTCACGCGTTCCGAATATCGGCGGCATCCGCTCGGCTCTTGTCGATGCTTTGAAGCGCATCAAGCCGCCTGTGATCCGCTGGCCCGGCGGCTGCTTCGCGGATAGCTATGATTGGCGCGACGGCACTGGCCCAAGAGGCAGGCGCCCTCGCCGCACGAACTTCTGGGCTGATGCGCCGGAGTGGCCGAAGAATGCCCCAGATGGGCCCTGGAAGTACGACACGAACCATTTCGGCACCAACGAGTTTCTCCGGTTCTGCCAACTCACCGGCGCCCAAGGCTATCTCGCGGCCAACCTGCGTGGGATGACAGCGCAAAATTTCTTCGAGTGGATCGAATACTGCAATTCCCCCGCAGGTTCGACAACACTGGCTGAACTGCGAGCCAACAGCGAGACACCGAGTCGCGAACCGTTCAAGGTCCAGTTCTGGGGCGTGGGCAATGAATCGTGGGGCTGTGGCGGAAACTTCACGCCGGAAGAATACTCTGCGGAGTTTCGGCGCTTCACTGCTGCCGCTCCTCGGTATGGAGTCAACCTAAAGTACATCGCTTCCGGCTCCAATGGTGAGGATCTGAACTGGACGCGTGGCTTCTTTGCCCGGACGGCCGAAAAAGGCAGCGGTCTTTTCAACCAAATTTACGGCTGGGGATTGCATCACTACGCCTGGAATCTCTCGTTGGGCAAGACAGCAAACTGGTTTGCCGGCAAACGCGACGCGGTCAAATTCGACGAACCAGAGTATTACGAACTGCTGCGGGAAGGCGATCGAATGGAAGAGCTGATCGAGCGTCATTGGACGGTGATGGGCGAATACGACCGCCAGCATCGAGTCAAGTTGGCTGTTGATGAATGGGGAGCATGGTACAGTCCGGGCTCGGAGGTTCATCCGACACATCTCCTTGGCCAACAGTCAACAATGCGTGATGCGCTGCTCGCAGCTTTGACACTCGACATCTTTCAACGCCACGCTGACAAAGTTGCGATGGGGAACGTCGCGCAACTCATTAACTGTCTGCACGCATTGTTCCTGGCTTACGAGGACAAGTTCCTCCTTACGCCGACTTTCCATGTCTTCGAGATGTTCACGCCGCACATGGGAGCAAAGGCGGTGCGCACTGTTTTCAGCGCCCCACAGATCCAGTACAACCGTAATAACCAGCAGGCTCATTTCTGGGGTCTCGGTGGGTCCGCTTCGATCAATGACAAGATGTTAACCGTGACAGTAACGAATCCCCATCTTAAGGAACCAAGGGAAGCGGAGATTGTGGTCCGCGGTGCGCGCATCAATTCGGCCCGAGCGCGTGTACTGTCAGCCTCTGAAGCAAACGCCCACAACACCTTTGATAACCCACGTGCCGTGGAACCGCGCGACGAGACCGCCACAGTCAACGGCGGAACGATGTTGTTTCGCTTTCCGCCCGCTTCGGTAACGCGTTTGCAATTGGCGCTTGTTTGAGAGAAGAAGAAAGGGCTTCGGCTTACTTTCGCAGGTCTATTCGATAACCATGTACTGGGAAGAGCGTTGGCACCCGCTGCGCGAGGAATGGGTTATCATCGCCGCGCACAGACAGAATCGCCCCTGGAGTGGCGAAACGATTGAGCACGCTGAAGAGACGCTGCCCGATTATCTCCCAGACTGTTATCTATGTCCGGGGAACCTGCGCGTTAGCGGCGCACGCAACGATCAGTACACGGGTACTTTCGTCTTCGATAACGATCACCCTTGTGTAGGCGGCAATGCTCCAACGGTTCTGCAACATCCAGCGGGGATATATCGGAATCAGCCCGCTACAGGTATCGCCCGCGTGGTTTGTTACAGTCCAAATCACAGTCTGGCGCTAGCCGAACTCGAACCAGACGAGATTGAGAATCTGCTCGGTGTTTGGCAGGAACAGTATCTGGAACTGGGTGAAAAACCGGATATTAAGCACGTGCTGATATTTGAGAATAAAGGTGAAGCCGTTGGCGTTTCGAATCCCCACCCGCATTGCCAGATCTACGCGACCAACTTCGTCTTCAAGACGATCGAAACAGAAGCGCGGGCAAGCGAACGTCACCTTCGCGATACAGGGCGAATTCTCTTTCAGGACGTGCTTCAGGCAGAATGCGAAGACGGGCGGCGGGTGATCTGTGAGAACGAGTCAGCCATCGCTTTCATTCCCTACTTCGCGCGGTATGCTTACGAGGTATTCGTTGCTCCAAAGGCGACACATCCAAGTATCGCCGCGCTGTCAGGAGCAGAAATACAGGACTTCGCGGCGGTGCTCAAGCAAGTGCTCGTCAAGTTCGACAATCTCTGGCAGATGCCTTTCCCTTACGTTATGCCACTACACCAGGCCCCGACCGACGGTGGTGATTACCGCGGCTTTCATTTCCATTTCGAGTTTCATCCGCCCCTTCGCAGACCGAATCTCCTCAAGTATCTTGCGGGGCCAGAAATTGGGGGAGGCAACTTTCTCTCAGACACGGCGCCGGAGGAGAAGGCCGCCGAATTGCGGGCGCAGGCGGAAGTCCACTATAAGCACCTACAACCGGAGCGGCAATGAGCACTGCACCAGATACCGGCGAGTTGCTCGCTTCCATCCGTCGAATCCACGAACACGTACGCGATGCTGTGGTCGCGGAGTGCGAACGAGCGGCTGTCGAGGAACTTGCCGCAGTAGCTGACGACGAGTCCGCCGGCGATACCATATATGCAGTCGATCGCGTCAGTGAAGAGTTGCTTGTCCAGCTCTTTGAGAGCGAGGTAGCACAGCGAACACCGGTGGTGTTGATTGCGGAAGGGATCTCCGGCGGCCAAGTGGTCCTGCCGCATGATGCCTCAGAAGCCGACGCGGTCTGGCGCGTGCTTGTCGATCCGATTGATGGCACTCGAGGATTGATGTATCAGAAAAGAAGCGCCTGGGTCCTGACGGGGGTTGCTCCGAATCGTGGCGAAGAAACCAGTCTGCAAGATATTGAATTGGCTGTGCAAACGGAGATTCCGTTAGTCAAGCAACATCTTTCGGATACGCTGTGGGCTAGAAAGGGGATGGGAGCGCAAGCAGAGAGATTCAACCGGCTAACCCTCGAGCGTCAGGTGCTTCCACTGCGACCTTCGCGTGCCGTGACCATCCGGCACGGCTTTGCTATGATCGCACGCTTCTTCCCAGGCGCGCGCGATGAATTGGCAGCGATCGACGAAGAGATCGTGCGCGCTGCTCTGGGTCCCGTCGAACCAGGCAAGGCACACTGTTTTGAAGATCAATATCTGGCATCGGGTGGCCAGCTTTACGAATTGATGATGGGGCACGACCGCTTTGTCGCGGACTTGCGTCCATTGATCGAAACGGTATTGAATCGCCGCGGCTTGACGCTTGGCATCTGCTGTCACCCTTACGATATGTGCACCGAGCTGATTGCGCGAGAGATGGGCGTAATTGTAACGGACGAGTTTGGCGAACCGCTGCGCACTCCTTTCAAGATTGAGGCCGACATCGCCTGGATTGGCTACGCAAACGATGCAATTCGCCGAGAGATCGAGCCGCATCTGCGCGAGGCATTAAGCCGGCGCGGATTGATTCCTGGTAGCCGGGCGAACTGAAACGCGATGCATGCAAAGCCGCAGACTGTTTATCAAATAGTAAGCGGCGATACGTGCGATTTGCCCGACGTTAAGGCGTTTATCGACACGCTGAACAGTCTCGACACGAACAGCACGGCAGACGCCAACTCGCTCTTTGAAGCAAACGCCGAACTGGTGATTACACGTGCACCCGGCAGGCTCGACGTAATGGGAGGAATCGCCGATTATTCGGGCTCCCTCGTACTCGAGTTGCCAATCGCCGAAGCAACCTTTGTTGCTCTTCAAAAAGACGATGAGGCGAAGCTACGCATCGTCAGTCTGGCCGCTGATAAAACGCGCGACGTCTCGTTCGAGATGCAACTGTCTGATCTCGAGCAGAATGGTGCGCCACTTGAGTACAGCGCAGCGCAACGTTATTTCAGTGCCCACTCTGCTCGACACTGGGCCGCTTACGTAGCCGGCGTATTTCTGGTACTCAGGCGCGAGCGGAATTTCCAGTTCGATGGTGGTGCGCGACTGCTAATCTCATCAGGCGTACCCGAGGGCAAGGGCGTGAGTTCATCCGCCGCGCTTGAAGTAGCAACGATGAGCGCGGTAGCTGCCGCGTACAGTATTGACCTGGAACCGCGAGAGTTAGCTTTGCTCTGCCAGCAAGTAGAGAACCTGGTGGTAGGGGCTCCCTGCGGCGTAATGGACCAGATGACCTCCGCTTGTGGTGAAGCGAACCAGCTTCTGGCGTTGCTGTGCCAGCCGGCGGAACTCTTAGGAACCATCTCGCTCCCGAACGGTCTAGCCGTGTGGGGCCTGGACTCAGAAGTGCGACATTCAGTTAGTGGGGCGGATTACGGCTCAGTACGAGTGGGCGCGTTCATGGGTTATCGTATTATTGCCGATCTTGCAGGTCTGAAAGCTGAAAAAACGAACGGCTCTTTAAGAGTTGAGGATCCGCATTGGCGCGGGTACCTGGCAAACCTGACTCCTTCAGAATTTGAAGGGCGTTTCGCTCCGCACCTGCCGCTGAAGATCGAGGGAGCAGCCTTCCTTGAGCGCTATTGCGGGACGACTGACCCGGTAACTCGAATTGATCCTGAGCGCAGCTATGCTGTCCGTATCCCCGCAGCGCATGCTGTCTACGAGAACTTTCGAGTGCGTGCCTTCGCAGAGTTGTTGCGTTCCGCGAGCGACGGCGCTCGACAACGGAGGAACGAGTTGCTCGGCGAACTGATGTATCAGTCGCACCAGAGCTATTCAGCATGTGGACTTGGTTCCTCCGGAACGGAAACTATTGTAAGTCTCGTCAGAGAAGTTGGCGCCGGTCGAGGGCTCCTGGGGGCAAAAACAACAGGCGGGGGCAGCGGCGGCACGGTTGCCGTGCTGGGCCAACAAGACGCAGACAATGCAATTATCGAAGTGGCGCAACGTTATGCAGAAGAGACCGGGTATAGTCCTTATGTCTTTAGAGGCTCCTCTCCCGGCAGCGCAAAGTTTGGATACCTAAGAGCACGGCGAATCTAATTTCTGCTGCGGCGGTCCGGCGCCGCTTCGGTCGCGACGGGGTCTTTCGTCCAACGCCGGGGCCGCGCGCCCCCAAAAGTACTCCAAAAGGAAATCTTATGGCAGTTTTGGTTACAGGAGGAGCAGGGTACATCGGTAGCGTTACCGCGGAACTGCTCCATGAACGCGGGCAAGAAGTTGTAGTGCTCGATAACCTTTCACGCGGTAGACGCGCAGCCGTCTCGCCTGACTTTCGTTTCTACCAGGGGAACATCGGCGATCGGGAGCTGGTCACTCGCATTGTTAAGGAACATAGGATCGAATCCTGCGTGCACTTCGCCGCATTAGCCTACGTCGGCGAGTCAGTAACCCAACCTGCACTTTACTTTGAGAACAACGTCGAACAAGGCATCAGATTGCTCGGCGCCCTGATCGCCGCGGGAGCGTCGCGTTTAGTCTTCTCTTCTACTTGCGCGACTTATGGTGAACCACAGAAAATGCCGCTCAGAGAAGATCATCCACAGTCTCCAACTAATCCGTACGGCTGGTCTAAGCTCTTCATGGAGCGTATCATGTTTGATTACGATCGAGCCTATAACCTGAAGTTTGTTGCCTTGCGCTACTTCAACGCGGCGGGTGCAACAGCGAGACTTGGAGAAGACCACGGTCCGGAAACGCACCTGATCCCGCTCGTGCTGAAGGCTGCCCAGGGAGAGTTGCCGCACGTTAACGTTTTTGGTGACGACTACCCCACGCCTGATGGAACGTGCGTTCGTGATTATATTCACGTCAGCGACCTGGCAGAGGCGCATGTACTTGCCCTCGATCACCTGCGCTCAGGTGGCGGCTCCGACGCGATCAATTTGGGTAATGGGCACGGATACTCTGTGCTCGAAGTTATTGAAGCGGCCCGGCAGGTTACTAACAAAGAGATCAAGGTCATAGTCGAGGGCCGGCGGGCCGGAGATCCTTCTCACCTGGTCGCCGATGCTTCACGAGCTCACGAGGTGCTCGGCTGGCAGCCGCGCCAACCCGATCTTACAACGATTATCGGTTCTGCCTGGGAGTGGCACTCGCGGCATCCGCATGGCTATCCCAGGGATTGATATCCTTCCATGGAGGTTAAGATGAAGAGACTATTTCTATTAACAACTATCGGTGCGCTGCTGTTCTCTGTTACTGCTTGTAACCCCGGCACGGGAACGGGGACGGGCACATCGACCCTGCGAGTGGCCTTCGTCACGAATAACGCTTCCGACTTCTGGACTATTGCCCGTCGCGGCACCGAGAAAGCCGATGAGGAACTCCCTGATGTAGAGGTTGAGTTCAGGATTCCTTCGGACGGGACCGCCGGAGAGCAAAAACGAATCATTGACGACCTGCTGGCGAAGGGTGTGGACGGCATCGCGATTAGTCCTGTCGATCCTGATAATCAGACGCAGATGATCAACGACGTCGCGAAGCAGGCGCTTGTTGTGACCCAGGATTCGGACGCGCCGAATAGTGATCGCGCCTTCTACGTGGGAACCGACAACGTCGCCGCTGGACGCCAGGCAGGTGAGTTAATTAAAGAAGCTTTGCCTGAGGGCGGAAAGATCATGCTCTTTGTCGGAAAGCTTGACGCGCGCAATGCCCAGGAACGAACGCAAGGAATCCGAGAGGTACTGCAAGGTTCCAATATCGAGATCATAGACATTCGGACGGACGACACCGATCGCGTGCGTGCGAAATCGAACGTTTCGGATACCCTCGTTAGATATCCGGATATAGCGGCGCTCGTTGGATTGTGGAGTTACAACGGTCCGGCCATCGTTAACGCGGTGCGCGAAGCCAACAAGGTGGGCCAAGTCAAGATTATCGCTTTTGACGAGGAAGACGAGACGCTGGCGGGTGTGAGAGATGGTTCAATCTTCGCTACCGTGGTGCAACAACCTTACGAGTTTGGCTATCAGGCCATCGTGCTGATGCAGAAACATCTCCGCGGCGGAGACGCCGCAACGCGGGAAAACAAACAGGTATTCGTACCCACGCTGGTAATCAGACGTGACAACGCCGAGGAGTTTACGCAGCGGATAAATCAACTCCGCGGCCGAACGTAAGCAAATCTTATGGCTACTCCTATCTTACAGATGCGCGGAGTCGAGAAGCGCTTCGGCGGCGTGCACGCGTTGCGGGGAGTCGATTTCGAGATTCATTCCGGCGAAGTGGTCGGCCTTGCCGGAGAGAACGGCGCCGGCAAGTCAACCTTGATGAAGATTCTCGGTGGCGTGTATCAACCCGACGCCGGCGAGATCATTATCAACGGCGAGCGCGTGACGGTGAGATCCGTTTCCGAAGCGACCAGATACGGTATCAGCTTCATCCATCAGGAGCTCAATGTTCTTGACAATCTTGACATTGCCTCAAATGTTTTTCTCGGTCGCGAACCGGTACGAGGCGGCTTTCTTCGGTTGGTGGACAGCGCCCGCATGCATAAAGAAGCGCGAACCTACCTCGACCGCCTTGGTCTGCAAGTGCAAACAACGACCCTGGTGTCGCGGCTTTCAATCGCGCAGCAACAGATGGTCGAGATTGCCAAGGCCCTTTCACTCAATGCGCGCATCCTGATCATGGACGAGCCTACCTCAAGTCTGACACTGACAGAGACAGCGCGTTTACTGGAGCTTGTTCAAGATTTGAAGAAGCAGGGCGTGGCGATAATCTACATCTCCCACCGTCTGGGTGAGATTGAAGAGATCGCGGACCGCGTAGTCGTCCTTCGCGACGGTGCAAATGCAGGGACACTAGCGCGGGAAGAGATCACGCATGACCGGATGGTGAAACTGATGGTCGGACGCGACCTGGATAAGTTCTATCAACACTCAGAGGCCGAGAGAGTCCCCGGCTATTTTGAGATCGACAAGCTTTGCACCAGCCGATACCCTGACGAGTATGTCTCGCTGGAAATCGGCAGAGGAGAGATCATAGGACTTGCGGGCCTGGTTGGGGCAGGTCGAACAGAAATCGCCGAGGCAATCTTCGGTCTTGATCAAGGCGTCAATGTAACGGTCAGACTGAATAAGCGACCGCTCAAAATCCATTCACCAAAAGACGCCATCCGCTATGGCATTTATCTCATTCCTGAAGATCGACGCCTCGCCGGGCTGATCATCGAAAACGGCATCCGTGAGAACGTCACGTTACCGGGACTAGAACGTTGCGCGCAGGCAGGCTTCATCATTTTTGAGCGCGAGCGCGCAATCGCCGGTGAGATGTGCCGCAAACTCAATGTCAAAGCCCCTTCAGTCGAGGAGCGCGTCATCAACCTCAGCGGGGGAAACCAGCAAAAAGTAGTGCTGGCGAAGTGGCTGTCTTTAGATCCCAACGTTTTGATCTTCGACGAGCCGACCCGGGGCGTTGACGTAGGAGCCAAGGCGGAAATCTACGCGCTGATGAGAGAACTAGCTGAAAGCGGGGTAGCAATCATGATGATATCCAGCGATATGGAAGAGATATTACATATCAGTGATCGCGTAGCGGTAATGCATGAAGGGAAGCTGGCTGGAATCCTCGAGCGCTCCGAATGCACTGAAGAAAGCATTATGAGCCTTGCCGTAGGCCAGCAGGCGGCCTAAACGGATCAAAACTATGACAAAGTCCATTCGATTGACAACACCCTGGAAACGCATCAGTCCTCTTCTCATCATCGTCGGTTTATGCATCTCTTTTGCTGGTTCACTGGCCGATGCGACTCAACGTAAACCGCGGATTCAGAAGCGCGTGTTTGGCAAACTTGCCGACGGGCGCACAGTCGATCTCTACACCTTGACGAATAAGAATGGCCTCCAGGCTCAAATCAGCACCTACGGTGGCGTGCTGGTAACGCTCAGAACCCCAGATCAACGCGGACGCATGGCAGACATTGTGCTTGGCTACGATAACCCTCGCGGTTATGTGAACGATACGTCCTACTTCGGGGCGCTAATAGGACGTTTCGCAAATCGCATCGCCGGAGGCAAATTCACGCTTGAGGGTCAGGAGTATCAACTTGCGCAGAACAATGGTGTAAACCATCTTCATGGCGGCGTACGTGGTTTCGACAAAGCGATCTGGCAGGCAAAGCCAATAGATCACCCGGACGGTGTCGCTTTGGAGCTCACGTATTTGAGCAAAGATGGCGAAGAGAACTATCCTGGCAATCTCTCAGTGACGGTCGTTTACTCTCTGACTAATGCAGATGAATTGCGTCTCGATTATGAAGCCACCACTGATAAGCCCACGATAATCAATCTGACCCACCACTCTTACTTCAACCTTTCGGGCCATGGGACCGGAAGTATTCTCAGTCATGAAGTTAAGATCAACGCAGACAGGTTTACACCGGTAGACAAGGACTTGATTCCAACCGGTCAGCTGCAATCAGTGGCAGGAACACCGTTTGATTTCACGCAGATGACACCAATTGGAAAAAGAATTTATGAACGGCACCCACAATTGCTGCTGGGACGAGGATACGACCACAACTACGTGTTGAATAATCAGGGAAAGGAATTATCTCTCGCAGCCGAGGTATTTGATCCAAAAAGTGGGCGGGGCCTCGAGATGTGGACCACCGAACCAGGGATGCAGTTTTATACGGGCAACTTTCTAACTGGCGTACGTGGCAAGGCCGGCAGGCTTTACAACTTTCGCGATGGCTTCTGCCTGGAAGCTCAACACTTCCCCGACTCCCCTAATCAGCCTGCTTTTCCGTCAACTGTGTTAAAGCCGAACGAGAAGTACACGCAGACGACTATTTATAAATTAATCGTCAAAGGGAGCTGAGACATTGAAGAAAGAACTTGGTACTTTCCTATTGCTCGTACTCCTGTGTGTCGTCGTTGCGATTCTAAATCCGCGCTTCCTTTCACCTGCCAATCTTCAGAATATGGCGCGCCTGATCGGGGCCTACGGGATCTTCAGTATAGGTCTCGGCATCGTGATCATCACTGGGGGAATTGATCTGTCGGTTGGATCGGCCTTTGCGCTGCTCGGCGTCATCCTGTCCATATTGCTGGTCGAGCTGGGCTGGCCGCCGGCGCTGGTCGTCCT
>DATKDA010000080.1:0-12034 GCA_035512935.1 Pyrinomonadaceae bacterium
GCGTCCTGAAATCAGTGATCCGAAGTCAGTCGCCAACACTTCAACCGACGGCGCCAGTACCGGCGCCGTCCACGACATTGGACGCGGGGTTAACTTCTATGACGAGGTGCGCCGATTTGAGATCGATCTGATTCGCCGGGCATTGGACCAGACCGGCGGCCATCAGTCGCGAGCTGCGCGGTTACTGGGAATGAACGCCACAACTCTCAATTCAAAAATCAAAACTTACAACATAAACCTCAGGCAACAACACCACATGTGAAACCTAACCGTCCTGCTTCAGTTCTGGACGGGACGGTCGATCCTTTGCTGGTCGCTCGGGCCGACTTTCTCTAACCGGCTCTGAGCGCTTTGCTGGAGGATCAGAACGTGGCGCCGGCGCGGAGCGTTGTGGTGGAGGATCAGAGCGCGGCGCCGGCGCGGAGCGTTGTGGTGGAGGATGAGAACGTGGCGGAGGCTGACTGGCGGGTGGATTGGAGCGTACCGGGGGCGCTGTTCGCGGAGCGGGTTTAACCTCGCGAGGCGCTGGTTCGGAACGCGGTGTTGGTGGTTTGTATGTGCGCGCCGGCGTTTCTGTACTGGGAGGCGCCGTCCGGACTTTATCCTGTCGCTCGGGACGCGATTCTGGTCGAGGGGATGAAGTAGGCGCCGAGCCTGTCGTACTGGTTCCAGGTCGATTAGATGTGGTAGGCGGAACTTCACCGGCCTTATTCGGCCTGCCGATCGGTCGTCGCACCACCGGGTTCGATCTCTCTTCTACAACGGGCGGTGGCGATGGCGATGACCCTTCCGGCATCATTCTTACCTTGCCCGGCAGACCCTCTCGATTTAAGCCGCTCTGGCCGGAATTGTTTCCGCCGCCACGATTTCCCCGGTTTCTGTTTACCACTCCGGTGCCTCCGGAGCCCGGCCTGTTATTTCCTGGTTCACGGCCATTCCAGACTCGGGAGCGGCGCAGTTGATCATTGAGCGGAACGCCACGAGTTCGCTCGCCTGCCCCCGTACGACGCCAACGCGCTTCGCCCCTCCTGTTATCTCCGCCCCTACGTGTGTAAGTAGGCCGAAACGGGAGATTCCGCAGAGGATTGTTTCCGAAAATACGGCGCGCTGCCGTTTCGTCAGCGAAGCGCAACCTGGCGCCGCGACGGCCAAATTCATCCGGTCTCAGGCCGGTGACCGCTCGCAGATACGCAGGATGGACCTGGCCCCACCTTCCGCCACGGTAATGTCGCGAATATGGATCGCGCTGTCGATACGATAGTGGATACCAGTATATCTGTGGTCCAAAAGAATGATTGACAGAGACAAATGCAACCAACGCTGGACGCCACCAGCTTCGATGCCGGTGATAGTAGCTTCGCGGACACCAGGCCCAGTAGTTATTGTGGTAGACCCAGCGACCATAGTGATAGGGCGCCCAGCCCCAGGGCTCGTGCCCCACCCAGGTCCAGCCATAAGGTGAAAACCAGATCCATTGACCATGCCGATACGGCGCCCAGTTGTGGTAGTTATTGATTACAGTGATATGGGGGCGCCAGATCCAACCATAATCATTTGCGTAGTTCCAGGTGCCGTAGTTGTCCAGATCTTCGGCGCCCCATATCTGGTTGTCGTAATAGGGGCTGTCGTAACGAAAGGTTTGTGCGAGCTGCTGTTCGCGGCGCTCAACCCATTCGTCCCACGAATCACGCGCGCTTGCGACCAAAAATTCCCACTCCGCATCCTCGGCTTCGTAGTTGAGTTGTGCTGAGCGACCGTCACGTAGTACAAAGCCTGAGTTTGCGGAGTAAATGCGAGCCCGTCCACCATCTCTGATGGTGATGCGGACGAGGTTTCCGAGTGCCACATCCAAGCGATAGAGGCCCGTCCGTTCGGCGGCGATGGTCGAGCCGGGAGCGTCGAGTTCGAAGGATTCTTTCTCGCTATCAAATCGAGCCAGGCGCAGTGACGCTGTCCCTTCGCTTAGGCTCAGAGCAATTCCCTCCTCACGTAGGGTTACGATCTGGAGCTCCGAGTTGGCGCCAAGCCGAACAAAGTTCTTTGAGTCGAACTGTATTTCCGCTTGGCCATCGCTGCCGGTTTTCAGGATATCCCCCTCGACCATTGGTGAGTTCAGGCGGGCCTCGTCCCACTCGTCGGCATCATTGCGTTTCAGAGTAACTTCGCCAGTGAGCAAGCTGATCCGGACGACCCGAGCTTTGACGTCATAATCATCTTCGGGTTCATCTTCCGCGGCAACGCTTGTCGCTAGAGAGAAGAGCAAAAAGAGAGTAAGAATGATGGTGTAGGCTGGTCGGGTTGCAATCATGATCACGCTCCTTTTCAATTCGGAAGGCACTTAGTCCAGGGGCGGGAGCGTCAAACGCGCCGCGGAGAGCCGATCAAAGAAGCGCGTTGGCGCAGACTTAAGCCCGCGATTGACGCTTCACCAAGGCTCGGGGCTTAAACTTGTTGACCCTTACTGTCGTGGCACTTGTGCAAGATCCATACCCGGGCATGGACCATTAAGGGGAGCGACGGAACCCATGTGGTTGGAGAGATTTTTCGGAAGAGGCAGGTAGTTAAAGGCAAACGGCTTATCCCCAATGGTGCAGCTTTGGCACTAAATCGTATGTCAGAGGCCTGGCTTGCCGCTCTCAGATCTGTTATGGGAGCAACCGGAACCTTTTCGAATTGGGAAAGCTTGGAGAGCCAGATGCTGGAGTGGAGATGGCAGCTTCAGTGTAGCGGATGAGTTCACTACGTCACTCAACTTGTGAGCGACTCGTTGCGTACACACTTTTGTTGGCTTTAAAGGAGGTCAAACGGGCTGACCTGTTTGTGGAAAGTAATAAATGTCCTCTTTCGGGAATCTCTCTCAGGAACCGACTCCTTTAAGAGCGGTGGATCAGGTAAGAGTTCTGGTGCTGATTGACAACGTCAGTGATCAGTTGTCTACCAACCCGGACGGCGTGCTTTCTGAATATGACTGCCTTCTGCAAGCCGGTATGACGGCATTGGGCGGCGACACGATCTGCTGTCCTCATTTTGGTCTATCACTCTCAATTACAACTCAAATCGACGGGAAGCCGCATACGGTGCTCTTCGATGGCGGCCCAGAAGGGGAGGTTCTGGAACGCAATGCCAGACTACTGGGAGTAGACTTTGGCGCCTTTGAGAGTGTTGTTCTCTCGCACGGCCATTTTGATCATGCTGCGGGCCTGCCTAGAGCGTTACAACTAATCCAGAGCAATCGCGGCCACAACGTGCCTTTGTGGGTACACCCGGAAATGTTTCGCCCTCGCGGTGATCAGTTACCTGATGGCAACGTAATTCCTAACAAAGATATCCCCGGTATTGAAGCCTTAACCTTGAAAGGCGCCGAAGTCGTTTGTACCCGCGACGCCCAGTTGCTCCTTGAAGATACCTTTTACATTAGTGGCGAGATTTTCAGGGTCACGACTTATGAGAAGGGGCTGCCTGGTCATATGCGCAGGACCGAAGACGAATTGGCGTGGGAGCCGGATCCATTGATTCCGGACGAGCGATTCCTCGCAGTCAAGGTGCGGGAAAAGGGCGTAGTTGTGTTTACTGCTTGTTCCCACGCTGGAGTCGTAAATGTGCTGGAGCATGCGTCCGCAGTCTTTCCCAATACCCCGCTTTATGCGGTGATGGGCGGGCTGCACCTGTCAGGCGCCGGTCCGGAGAAGATCATTTCTGAGACTGTGAGAGACTTGAAATCCTTTGGCTTGAAGATCATAGTACCCGCGCATTGTACTGGCTGGCGTGCGGTTACCGAACTTGTAAACACCTTCGGCGAACACATGGTAATACCGTCCGCGGTTGGTAAGCTCTTTACGTTTTAAACGACGTCAAGATCGGTGCGCGTGGGCTTAAGACACATAATGATGCCCAGCCAGAGTGTCCAGCCTGATTGCACGAACCATAGGATTCGGGCTCCATGAACATCGAGGTGAATGACGCCGGAAAGGAAAGCTATCAGGATTGCACTGCCGGCTATGAGGCCAGCCACTCCTGTAACCAGTCCGAATGTGATCTGAGTACGCTGCCGTATTATTGTGGCTGACAAGAGAATAATGCCTACTGCGAACGCGATTACATACACACTGGCGAACGCACGATTCCAGAGACCCGTGTAAACAAGAAACGCACGGGTCAAATCCGAACCTTCGGCAGCAACGATTCTGCTAATGACGCCGGGAAAGATAAAGCCACTTGCCAGAGCGGCAGATATGACCGCTGTCCCGCCAAAGCCGAAGGCGACCAGCGCCGCAATTGACAAATCGGACGCCCGGAGACGCCGGATGACACCAAGCAGGCCCAAAAACATTACAGGGGTCGCGGCTATTGCCAGTGCATGGATCATGAGGCTTAACCGAGCGGTTTGTAAAAAGGTCTCCCGGTTCATGAGGCCATGTGCGGTGGGATGCAGGCTCATGACGATCATAGAAACCACTGAACTGGCGATGAGCAGGGTTCCGCTTACGACATCTCGTTTCATAGGCTAGACTAGTTACGACTGCGAGCGCGTCAGGTCAACAACCAATCAAGCCAAATAGTACGTTAATGAACAAAAAGGCTCACACTGTTCGGCAACCCTCGCAAAGCGAACCCGGAGGCTCGCGAAACGATCGCCGTGTACAGCGCACGCAGCAGGCGCTGTTGCGAGCTTTTGTGACGCTGGTCCAGGAGAAAGGCTACGACTACTTCACGATCAATGACCTGCTTAAACGAGCAGATGTCGGTCGGTCCACCTTTTACACGCACTATCGGGGAAAAGACGACCTCTTACAGAAGAGTTTTGAACATATGCTTACAATGCTCGATGGGCATATGGATAGGGAAGGGCCAACCCATCGTGTAGCGCCTGTGCGGGAACTCTTTGCGCATGTTTGGCAATTCAAAAGTTTTCACCAGGCATTGGTGCGGTCACGCATTATGGACCATCAGCATCACGGGCGTGTCAGCCATCTGAGCCGGCTGATTGAACGCCGCATTGCCTCGAGACGTTCTGACATAGGGATGGCGCCGCCGCCCGTGCTGGCTCAAGCTCTGGCTGGCGCTCTCTTTGCACTGCTTAAGTGGTGGGTTGATAACGAAGCCCCATATGCCCCAGAGCTAATGGATGAAATGTTTCATGCAACTTATGACGCGAACAGGTTATTAAGATGAAAACTGAATTCACTCGAACAGTAATTTCTGCGGTTAGCATCAGGTTGACAGCCGCTCTGCTCTTGACGCTTTTAGTTTTTGCGCCGGCGAGTCAGGCCCAATCGCTTGAGCGCGTGAATCCCGAGCAAGTCGGACTGTCAAAGGAACGACTGCAACGCTTAACGGCTGCGCTACATGCATACGTTAAGAATGATCAACTGCCTGGCGCCGTTGCGCTGGTGGCCAGACGCGGGAAGGTGGCATACCTCGAGGCTGTAGGGCTGAGAGATCGCGAGAGTGGATCCCCGATGCGCGAGGACGCCATCTTTCGGATCGCGTCTCAGACCAAAGCCCTCGTAAGTGTGGGTGTCATGATTCTTCAGGAAGACGGCCGTCTACTGCTTTCGGATCCGGTAAGTGAACATCTCAGTGAATTTAGCCGGACTACCGTTGCTGTGCCCAAAAAGGATGGTGGATACGAAGTCGTGAAAGCTAAGCGCCCGATTACTATCCGAGATCTTCTCACTCATACGGCAGGCATCGGCTACGGTGGTGGGGTTGCAAAGGATCGCTGGGAGGCCGCGGGAATAACAGGGTGGTATTTTGCAGATCGAGACGAGCCAATCGGCGCTACGATTGCGCGGCTGGCCACGCTCCCTTTTGATGCCCAGCCGGGCGAGCAATGGGTCTACGGTTATGCCACCGATATTCTTGGTGCACTTACTGAGCGCGTGAGCGGTCAGTCGCTTGATGACTTCCTCCGTGCTCGTATCCTGACGCCGTTGGGAATGAAAGATACGCATTTCTACTTACCAGCCTCCAAACGCGATCGCTTTACGGTGGTCTACTCTTCCAGGGAGGGGGGAGGTCTCGAGCGAGCTCCGGAACCTGGTGGAATGGTGGGCCAGGGAGCTTACGTAAATGGTCCGCGAAAGAGCTTTTCCGGTGGAGCCGGACTGCTTTCAACCGCCTCTGACTATGCACGTTTCTTGCAGATGCTTCTAAACGGGGGAGAACTTGATGGAAAACGAATCCTTAGCCGGAAGTCAGTTGAGCTAATGACGGTGGATCACACAGGCGAGAAGTTATTTCGTGAAGGCCATGGATTTGGCCTCGGGTTTTCTGTGGTAAAGGATTTGGGCGTCCGTGGGGCTCCGGGTTCAGTAGGTGAGTATGGCTGGGGCGGCGCTTATCACTCGGCATACTGGGTAGATCCAAAGGAGCAACTTGTGGTTGTTTATTTCACGCAGCTTATACCGGCGAGGAATGTAGACGATCATGGCAAGCTGCGGGCACTGGTTTATCAAGCGGTAGTTGACTAAGAGGAGGATTGATTTAGTCGCTTCAGGTCTGCTTCGGCCGCGATATATCCAAAGCTGGTCCATTGCTCGCTCTCCGTTATCTTCCGCAGAATTTCCGCAGCTTCAGTGTGCCGCCCGTTGTAGAGATACCAACTACCAAGCCCGTAAAGCACGCTGTGCGAACCTGGCGACGCAGCCTGCTTAAGAGTTTCAGTCTGTAGCTCCTCGCGCGAGATTACTCCCTTGTACATGAGTAACAGCCGGTGGTAACCATCATTCTCAATAATATCCATCTTATCGTGAATGGGATTGAGGACCTGGGCAGCCTCGGCGTTTCGATTGAGCCTCCGCAGTGTCATGTAGAGCCAGTGACTCGTGGCAGCAAGGGCGTCTGGATTCTTCGAGACCTTGAGACATTCGCGATAACTCTTTAAAGCCTTCTCGTAGTCTCCGGTCAGGTAGTAGGCGAGTCCCAGGTGGTACCAGATATTGAACTGCAACGTACTTGTTGGAATGTTGCGTGGATTTGGTTGGCCGTCGGGTTCGACCTGGTCCGGCTTGTCTCTAATCAGTTTGGCGGCTTGCTCGAAGTCTGTTATGGCCTGGTCAAATCTGCGAATGGTGATGTGACGGTGTCCACGATGACGGTAGAATCTCGGATCGTTGGGAAACTTATCAATTCCTTTTGTGTAAAGATCAATGGAATCGCGAAACTGACCGAGATAGGCTAAACGCCGGCCCAGCCAGATGAAGGCCTCCGGATCATTCGGATTCGACTCAAACTTCGCCCGGGCCGCAGCGAGGTTCTTTTGCATTTCATTCTTTGCTTCAGCAGAAACCGGCGGGGGCGGACGATCGGCAAAGTCACCCGCAGAGTTCTCTTGCTCCCGAGCGGCCAAAGGCAATAGGGCTAGCGCGATCAGCACGAATATTGAGTGTTTCATGGTGGACATAACGTTATAATCGCTTCCCCAACATGCGCAAGCCGCAAGCGAGATGTTGGAACGAGGTTTACTAACCAGACCGGATGTGACGTGAGCGTCTTACTACAAACCCAAACCACCAGGCACAATGCCATTCAACGTTGCATCGAAGGTTCCTGCAACGCAACCTATAAGCTTGATGAGCGAGTGTACACCTGCTCACGCTGTGGTGGTTTGCTCGCCGTGGAATTGCCAGTAGAGCCTCGCCGTGATCCGCTCAAGCTGCGCGAAACCTGGTGGGCGCGTCGCATTTCAAGTGAAACCAGAGACCGGAGTGGCGTCTGGCGGTATCGTGAGCTACTGCCCTTTACTGAGGACGCGCCCTTCATCTCGCTCGCCGAAGGGAATACTCCGCTTTACGATGCCCCCCGGTCTGCCAGTTATTGCGGGCTGGACGCGCTCAACCTGAAGCATCAGGGCTGTAATCCTACTGGCTCATTCAAGGACACTGGGATGACGACTGCGGTCACTCAGGCGCGCATACTTAACGCCAGATTACTGGTTTGCGCCAGTACCGGAAACACTGCTGCCAGTCTGGCTGCTTATGCGGCGCGGGCTGACATGCTTTGTGCGATTGTGGTACCTCGGGGACAGGTAAGTCGGGCCAAACTGGCCCAGAGTCTGGATTACGGAGCAATTGTGCTGGAGCTTGAGGGCAACTTTGACGATTCGATGCGCGTGATTCGTGAGCTGAGCGAGGATGAATCTATTTATCTCGTAAATTCGATCAATCCCTTTCGCATAGAAGGTCAGAAAACAGTCGCGGCTGAACTGCTGGAACAATTATCATGGGAAGTCCCCGATCACGTGATTGTGCCGGGAGGTAATCTGGGCAACAGCTCAGCATTTGGCAAGGGGTTCCAGGAGTTGTTCAATCTCGGGATTATCGAAAAGGTTCCGCGGCTCTCGGTGGTGCAGGCAGAAGGAGCGGCCCCTTTTTCTCGACTATTTGCGCGATACGATGATAATTCTCTCGATGATGACAAGCCGGTTGTTATTGAAATGGTAGACCAGCCGCAAACGCTGGCTTCGGCAATCAGGATAGGAGCCCCAATCTCATGGCAGAAAGCCTGGCGCGCAGTTGTTCAGAGTAAGGGATGGGTGTTGGCCGTTAGCGAGCAGGAGATTGCGGATGCGAAAGCAATTATCGGCCGGGATGGCATCGGTTGTGAACCTGCCTCAGCGACTACCGTCGCTGGGATCAGACATTTGGTTGCTGCCGGAAACATTAAAGCGACAGAGAGGGTGGTAGCGGTGCTGACCGGTCATCTTCTTAAGGATACTGACTATGTTACAAGCTATCACAGTGGGACATTAGTGGACCCGCTCGAGCGCCCACTCAGCGGTACTTTTGCCAATCAACCTTTGCGTGTAAGTGCAAATAAGAATGATGTGCTCGAAGCAATCAAGAGTTGTTCAGCTCAGTAGCGAGATACAAGGGGATCATGATGAAGAGAGCAGCGCCCGACCACAACAACCGGACCAACTCGACTGCGGTTGAAATTCGCCTTCCAGCTTCCACTTCCAATCTCGGCGCCGGGTTTGACTGTTTTGGTCTTGCTCTAAAGCTTTACATAACCATTCGGGCAACAGTGCTGCCATCCTCGCGGGCTGCTTGCCGAGTACGAACGATTAGCGGCGAAGAAAATGCGACACTCCCGCGCGCAGCCGAAAATCTCATTTATCGCGCCATGGCCTACACTGCGAAACGGGAAGGCGTAACTCTTCCTCCGATACGGTTAGCCGTGCATAACGAGATTCCGATCACGCGCGGGCTGGGAGGCAGCGCGGCTGCGATTGTGGGAGGCATAAACGCCTTCGGATTGCTGCATGATCGCCGTCTGACAGATGACCAGATTCTTCGCTACGCCACCGAGTTTGAAGGCCATCCGGACAACGTTGCGGCGACGTTGCTTGGTGGGTTTGTAGTTACCTGCACCACGTTGGAAAAGGTGATTGCATTAAGAAGAAGCTGGCCTTTAGAGCTGAAGATTGTAGTTGTCTCTCCAGCGATGCAGCTAGAGACAAAGCTCGCACGGTTGGCGCTTCCGCGGCTGGTAAGCCATGCAGATGCCGTTCATAATCTTCAGCGGACGGCGCTCTTCAACGCGGCTCTTTCCGAAAACCGTCCCGATCTTTTCTGGGAAGCAATGAAGGATCGATTGCACCAGGCGAAGCGGCAGACGCTGGTTCCCGGTCTCGCTGAGGCGCTGGCTCTGCCAAGAATCCCGGGTTTGTTGGGTCTTGCGCTCAGCGGCGGGGGACCAAGTGTACTGGCGATTGCGAACGAGAATTTTGATGAGATAGGACAGCGGATAGCAGATTGCTTTCACAGACGGTCGGTGCCGACAGTTGTGCGACGGCTTGATGTTGACAACGATGGTTGTCAGACGCGAGTCTTGCGCGCGGCAGGTCGGCAAGCTCATCCCAACCCGGTCTCCGGGAGCACTCGGTAAAATACCCCAAACGGTCCGGCTATCTGGCAAGCAATCGCGTTACGCGGAATACCGGATAGCTGGCGCCGAGAAGCAGTAAAGCGTAGACACTATTTCTCGTGTCACTTGCGACTGCGCCCATTAAAAAGATAATAGAACCCAACAACGCCAGCGCAGTGGTCCATGGATAGCCCCAGGCGCGATATGGTCGCTCCTTATTGGGTTCCCGCCGTCGTAATACAAATAGTGAAATAAAAGAGAGCGCATAGTTCGCGACAAAGAAGAAGGCCAGAATCGTGATGACCTGACCAAAGGTCCGGCCCCAAAGAATGAACAACACCACCACGATTGTGCTGATGAAAAGAGCTGTTGCCGGTGTGCCGCCACTGTTGACGTAAGCTGCCCGCCTCGAAAACAGACCATCACGACTCATCGCCAGCAGTACCCTCGGCCCCATCAGATGGAGAGCATTGATTGTGCTGAGCATTGAAACGATTGTTAGCGAACGAAAGATTGGATCGCCGTAAGGGCCAAAAATTACCTGGGCAGCGGCCCCGACGGCAAACTCCTGACCGGCAATCTTGTCCACCGGCAACACATAGAGTAGCGAGAGATTTACCAGCAAATAGATTGCGATGATTGCGATGACGCCGCCAAAAAGCGCCCGCGGAATGTCGCGGCCCGGCCTTTCCACCTCTTCGGAAAAATAGACAACTCCAGTCCAGCCATCGTAAGTGTAGATCACCGACTGTAGCGCCAGTATGAATGCCGCAAGCAATGGTAACTCTAAGTTTACCGCTGCTTGGGTGGCCGGGGCTGACGGCTGGGCGCCGCCTAGCAGGAAGGCGGCGATAATGAGAATAACGAATGCGAGCGCCTTCAGCAGGCTGGTGACATTCTGTATATTGCTGCCCCAAACAATGCCGCGCCACTGCGAAACTGCAAAGAGGATGACGATAAATGCCGCGACGGCCACCGCTCTGCCCTGAAACGCAGGGAAGAGCGCGCCGGAAAACTCTCCGATCACGAGCGCGACCGCCGCAGTGCTGCCGCAGGTTGAGATCCAATCGCTCCAGCCAACAATAAAGCCCGCGTATTCACCCAATGCGTAACGCGAGAAGACATACTGACCCCCTGATCGCGGGAGCATCGCGCCCAACTCAGCAATAGACACGGAGCCAAGTAAGGCGTAGAGACCGCCAACTATCCAGACAGAGAGAAACAACCACGCGTGCGGTAAGTGTCCGGCAATTTCGCCAGGGGCCCGAAAGATACCTGCGCCAATCGTGTTCCCGATGATCACGGCGAGACCAAACCCGACCCCCAGCACGCGTAACAGTTTTCCTTGTCCGACGAACTTCAGTTTGTCGTTTTGCATTACCAAAAGTGGATTTGAATCACGCCTCGTCCTGCCACGAGTTGAAAGGACGATGCTTCTTGAGGAAAAACCGGTTGAGAACCAAGTTGCCTCCGAAGATCCGGCGCTACATACACGACAAACTGTGAAGTTCGTCGGATAGGTTTGTCCGCCGTTCTCCGATCGCGCTATATTACGGCTTTCCATAAATTTTTCCACGCACAATTCCGAAAGGAGATGACTATGAAAAGGTTTGTCCCCGCGTTTGTACTCAGCCTGCTTCTTGCCGTGGTAGTCCCTATCAACAACCTCGCACAGAGCGGCGCCGTCCTTCCCGGCGACAACCTTGTAGTCGAAGGCGTCCCCACGATTCCGGTAGCACTAGCCGAAGAAGTAAATCGCTACACCGAATTTCGTGGCGCAGGACTCTCGAGTTGGCACCCGATAAAGCGTGAAATGCTTATTAGCACACGCTTTGGCGACACCAATCAGGTACACCACGTTAAGATGCCCGGTGGCGCGCGGACTCAGTTGACCTTCTTCTCAGATCGCGCTGGTGGAGGATCGTACCGGCCAAAGACAGGCGAGTTCTTTGTCTTCAGCAGAGATATCGGCGGCAATGAATTTTTTCAGTACTGGCGTTACGACCTGAAGGATGGTCGGGTAACGCTGCTCACCGACGGAAAATCTCGCAACACCGGATGGCGGTGGTCCAACTCAGGCAACCTCGCGGTTTATGGTTCAACTCGTCGTACCGGACGCGATGTGGATCTCTACCTCATCAATCCGAGCGATCCGAAGAGCGAT
>DATKDA010000081.1:0-4457 GCA_035512935.1 Pyrinomonadaceae bacterium
GAAACACTGATCCTCAACAAAGGACAGTGACATCGTTCGACAAGGTCGTCGAAGTGATCGGCGCCAGGAGGGTAATTTGCTGGTTATGAAGACCCAGCGAATTGCCCTCTTAGCATTTGTTGTACAATTGTCTGCGGACTGACAACGAGCCAGACTGCCGTTACTGAATCCCCATGCCGGAAGCATTTCTAAACATTATCGAGCCGGGACATGAATCCTGGGAGATGGACGTCGATTCCGCAGTGATTGCGATTGGGCGAGCCCTGGATAATCAGGTATGTCTCGAGGATGACGCGAATGTTTCCCGGTATCATGCCGAAATCGAGCAGCGAGGCGACTCTTTCTGGATCGTCGATCTGGGGAGCAGCAACGGAACTACCGTCAACGATTTTCCTGTGGAATTCGAATCGCAACTACGTGATGGGGATCTGATTAGTATAGGTGGTTCAACTGTAATTGAATTTCACCTTGGCGCTCGACCGCAACTAAGGCAGGAAGCAGCGGTACAATATGCTGAGCCTGAGCCGATTGAGGAGGCGCCGGTTGAGTCGGCCCCTCAGTCATTCTCCCCTGCGACACCGGACGTTCCGCCTCTTGATGCTACTCCGATTTCTGCTGTTTCACCTTCGACAGTTGCGTCGCCAGCCGCAGGCGGACTTTCACCTCTCATTATTATAGGAGCTGTTGCTGGCGGCTTGTTGTTAACCGGAATTGTTGCGGTTGTGATCATCACCAGCGTTAGCGGTGGTTGCGGTGCAAGCGCCCGCATCGTCAGTCCACAAAGCGGAACGACAGTCCGCGGTCCAGTTCCGATTCGGTTGGAAGTTGAAGATGAGAAGTGCATTGACCGAGTGGTCTATCAACTTGATGGCGTCGAAGTAGCCAGTGCCGAGACGCCGCCGTACGATATCATTCTCGATCCCAATCGCATACAAGGACTCGCGCCAGGCAATCATATTCTATCGATCGTGGTTGAAGATGAGGACGGTGAGAAGAAGGTCCAGCAAGAGACAATTCTGCTCGCCTTTGGCACGGCGACCACGACCGAGGCTACGGCGACACCGGAACTGAACCTGCCTGACGATCCGGGCACTTCCAGCATTCCCATCACGCAATCTTCGGGCACGTTGGATGTAACGGCTCTTTCTGACAGACTGGCGGTTCAGATCACGCGAAAATCAGGGTACGTTTTTGATCGCGAGTTTTCGGAGTTGATCAGGCTTCGCGCGAACGAATATCGAGTCACTGGTTACACCGACCGGGCGCGGCGGTACCGACGGGAGATCAACAAAGCTTTTCGCGATCAGGGGCTGGACCCTTTGCTGGGATACATACTGGCGATGAGTCGCAGTAAGTTCAACGAGAATGCCACTGGTGAAGGAATCGGTGTCTGGCAATTGCCATATAATCTGGTCCAGGCGCAGGGTTTTCTTACGGCCGGCGAGACCGAAGCTGCTCTTCGGGATCCCAAAAGGTCAGCCGAAGTGGCAGCCGCTTATACCAAGGCACTGATCTCTACCTTTGAGTCCACTGACGACTTCATGTACGTAGTGGCGTGTTTCGGATTGCCTTTGAGCCAGGCAGGGCAGGTGCGCACGCAGCTCGCAACGACGACGCCAGACCCGATTGCTCGCCGGGATTTTATGAGAGTGGTAAAATCTGGTGTCGTTAAGGGAGATCAAGTCGACCGTGTGGTCAGGTTCTTTGCGGCGGGCATCGTGACCGAAAATCCTCAGCCGTTCGGTCTCAGTTCTGAGCAACCGTTCTCCTCGATGTTCTGAGAAATGCAAGTCACTCTCAACATCTATAGCGGAAGTGACACGCGCCAGGTCCCTTTTGAGGGCGTACGGCTTACGCTTGGTCGTGGGGACGCGGCTTCTCTGGTCTTAAACGATGATGGATTGTCACGCGTTCACGCCAGCATTCATCGTGATGGCGATCGCGTCTGGGTGCTCGACGAAGGTTCTACAAACGGCACCTTCGTGAATGGCGCTCCTGTTCCGGGCGTCGGTACGCCGCTCAACGACGGTGACGAGATTTCCGTCGGCAACGAGACAACGATCGTTGTGTCGTTCATGCCTGAAATTGTGAGTTCGAGTTACGAGGTCCCAGCTGAAGTGATGGCTACGCCTGCACCTGCTCCCGCGAGATCTACTTCAGAACCACTTTCCACTCCCAAGATCGCCGCGATATCTGCCGGGCTGATTGTCCTGGTAGCGGCAGTTGCGCTCGTTTCATATGCTTTTATTGCGAATGGAGAAAAGAAGGCCGGCGAAGAGATCAGTTCTGTGAATGAGAACACTCTCCCGACGCCTGTTCCCTCGTTCGAAGAGACGCCAGAGCCATCGCCCTGGGCCACCGAGCACTCAACCGTTACAAATGACACGACGAGCGATCCCACTCCCGAGACAACCGTCGTTGCGCGGAAGCTCTACCTCCAGATGACGCCGCAGGAACAGATGGAGTTTATCGAGGCCCAGGCGCGCCATGTTTCGTTGATGATGGGGAATCGTCCTTATACCTTTAATGATGATGTCTTGCGGTACATCAAACAATACGTCGACAGTTATGCACGGCGTGTGGGGAACAACTCAACCAGGTTATGGGGCGAAGACTTACGTTTCATGTTTGCCCGCGCGCGGGAACAGTATGTACCTCACATAATCAGGGCCTTTAATGGTCGGGGCGTTCCACCCGTGGTCGGCATCTATCTGGTAGTGGTGGAAACTGAATACAACAACATTAAGAGTGAAAACTTTGCCGGGGCGGCGGGGCTGTTTCAGTTCATTGCTCCCACGGCTCGTGGCTATGGCGTTGATCCTTCTGAAAGAACGAACGTGGCGAAGATGGCGCCGGCAGCCGCAGCCTATATGGCGGATCGTATTGGGGAGTTTGGTCCGGACTCGATGAGTGTTGCGCTTGCGATTGCCGGCTACAATCGGAGTCCTGACTCTGTCCGCCGCGATTTGAGCGACGTGCTGAATAGCGAAAATCGGGAGCGCAGTTTCTGGACGCTGGTTGCTAACTCGAACAAACTCGATCACTACTTCCAGGGCGAAAATATCAAGTATGTGCCAAAGTTTTTTGGCGCAGCAATTGTCGGAGAAAATCCCTGGGTCTTTGGAATTCAGATGCAGCCGCTGTCGACATATACCGAAGTTAAAGGCGAAGCAGGCGGTAGAGATTAGTCAGTAATGCCGTCCGGCAGTTGACGCAATGCAACCTGAAGTTATCCTGACAATCAGCGATGGGGCCGGTAAGGGAAGCCGGATCCCCGTTCAATCGCGACGCTTCACCATTGGTCGCAATCCCGACAACGATCTTTCGATTCAAGATTCGAGTCTGTCTCGCCGTCATGCCGTCATTGAAAACTTCAGTGGCGTAATCCAGATTTCGGATTGTGGTTCTCAAAATGGGACCAGAGTCAATAGCGATCCGGTAATCGGCGGGGTGGTGCTGCACGACGGTGACGTCATCACGCTGGGCGATACCTGCGAGTTGATGATCCAAATTGGTTCCAATGGTGGCGTAAGTCCCGGTCCATCGGCGCCAGTACAAGCTGCCTTTCCGACGCCCGCCGCGACTCCGGCTCCAGTTTCCCCTCCTGCATCCCATCAGCAGCCTTCAGAGTCGGGGCCGTCATGGTTGAGTGCTCCCGTGATAGCTGCGGGCAGTGTTGTCGTGATCCTGGTTTTTGCGGGATTACTGATCCTCATCTTGGGGATCGGGTCTGAAGATCGGCCGAGTCGAACGACGACGAACAGTAACTCCCAGACACTGACGAATGTTGAGCCATTCGAAACCCCGCTCGAAACGCAAATAGAAACTGAAATTGGAAACACCAATGTTGAGGTTCCGGGGTCCGCTTCGCTGGAACATGTAGAAAAGGCCGCAACCCAGGTAATGAGGCGTATCAGCAGTGATGATAAGACCTACGGTTTTTCCGAAAAGTCGCTCCGCGATATTGAGCAGAAGGTGCGAGAGTACCAAACACGTCCTGGCTTTGCCGCTAGTCTCGCTTCTATGCAACGCGCCAGCCAATCCATCGCCACGGAGGCCAGGCGTGAAGGCATCGAGGGAGGACTGGTAATCTATGTGGCGCTTGCCAACACCGATGGGGGGCAGACTGGCGACCCGGTCGCAAACGCGCGCGCGGTTATGCCCGAGTTGTTACGTCTCCGGGCCATCTTTGGTACCAACGATTCGGATAGTAGTCTCATCCTGATCGCCGCCTCGCGGGTAGGAAAAGCTGAGCGGCGCTCCCACCCTTTGTTAGCAGTCATCAGACGATTGGTGAAGAATCCACTGACGCAGCGCAACGTCTGGTTTCTGCACGAGCGTGGTGGCATAAACTCCGAGGCCTACAATTTTGTGCTCAAGGTGTTAGCGCTCGGAGTAATTGCGCAGGACCCGCGTCAGTTTGGTATTGCTGCTGATCCGCTGGTGTTTTAGTCGCA
>DATKDA010000082.1:0-38280 GCA_035512935.1 Pyrinomonadaceae bacterium
TGAAGAAGAGTGGGCGCAGCGACGAGGCCCTTCTCGTGAAGGCGCTCGCAAAGCCTTCCATCTCGGCGTGGGCCGTCAACCAACTCTACTGGAATCATCGCGAGGCATTCGAGCGGCTGCTCGCCTCGGGTGAACGCTTCCACCAAGCCCAGACATCTCGTTCTGCCGGGAAGCTCGGGGATATGCGTTCCGCCCTCGACGCACGACGTGAGGCCCTTACCCAACTCTCAGATCTCGCAACTTCATTGCTGCAAGATGCAGGTCACAATCCGACGCTGGACACAATCCGGCGCATCACAACTACTCTCGAGGCATTGTCCGTCTACGCATCGCGTTCTGATGCTCCACGTCCCGGGCGCCTAACCCACGATGTCGATCCGCCGGGGTTCGAGTCACTCGCCTCATTCATTCCCGGCGCCGGCACGAAGGAGTCAACAAAGAGACCGGTTCGATTTACGCCTTCACCCAAGTCCACCAGTGGTGGCACGAAAACGCGGCGAAAGGTGGCCCCGGATACCAACGTACGTCAGCTTGAAGAGACACTTAAGGCAAAAATAGCTGCCGCGAAAGTTTCACTACAGGAAGCCAAGAGATCTCTGACCAAAGCCCGAGCCAGGGCAAAGAGTTTGGAGGCCGCGCAGAAAAAGGCCCTCGCTGACGCGAAGAAAGCCGAGAAGCACAGGCGCGAAGCGGAGGAGCGCTTTGAGAAAGCAAGAGCTGCGTCGGAGGATGCGGCCCTACGCGCGCGCAGCGTTGCAGTCGAGGTGGAAGAAGCGGCGAAAGAAATGGCAGACGCCGAGCGCACAGTCAAAAAGGCATCCAAAGAGCTCGAGTCATTTATTCGAGGATCGTCAAGGAGATGAGAAGTCCCGGAGTCAACTCTCGGTTCGTTACTCGAGCCACTAATTACTCTTCAAAAAACGGATTGAATTCGAGCTCACAACAGGCGGCTGTATCAGCAATCTCTTGATCGGTGCGTCAGTGCGACCGTCAGTCCGGTTTCCTCGTAAAACCAGAGATGTTCCAACGAGTTTCGATATTCTTAAAGAGCCGCAAGCTGTTGAAAAACGCGCTTGAGCCGCCGCCAGCCAACTTAGTGCCTTCTTGACCAGAGATCTTGGTCCCCTCCTGGCCTGCGATCTTCGTACCTTCTTGACCGGCGATCTTCGTTCCTTCCTGACCAGCAATCTTGGTCCCTTCTTGACCGGCGATCTTCGTTCCTTCCTGGCCGGCGATCTTGGTCCCTTCCTGGCCGGCGATCTTAGTCCCTTCCTGGCCGGCGATCTTGGTACCTTCTTGACCAGCGATCTTGGTCCCTTCCTGGCCAGCGATCTTGCTAGCTTGTCTTCCGTTGCCGCCACCAGATACTAGAGAGCTGAACAGGTCGTCAAACCTGACGCCTGAATAACGGTATCTGGATCCCGGAGCGACCTGAGCTGCCGGCGGCTCAAATTTACGAAGAGTCACCTCGTAGAGATACCTCCTTAGAAAGTCTGCCCACGATAGTTGTATTCGCTTCACGTCCTTGGCAAACCACAGGCTCTCGTAGTTCTTACGCGATACTTCATACGCCTCGCGTGACCACGGAAAGAATACCGAGACCCCATTCGAATACTGATAGGCGCTACCACTAAAACCGCTGAGGATCACTGCCTTCTGTAGTTCCTTTAAGACCTTTCGACAATGTTTCTGCATGTCTTTTAAGATCTCTGTATCGTCGCCATCGAGCTCCTCAGCCACCAGCCAACATTTCCGATCAAGCAATTCACAGAAATCCCGAAGATCGACATTCTGATCGTACATGTACGATTGACACTTCCAATGCACCTGGAGAATCACTCGTTCCATTTGCCGGTAGATACGACTCTCCTTGTCTTCAAAACATCCGAGCCTCAGCCGCTGGTACATGCGCTGACGCAGTGTTAGACCATCGACGAACTCGGTAGCAATAAAGGTCGTTTCATCCGTGCGGCCAATCTCATAGACGGTGAGAATGTTTGGATGATTGAGTGCCGATGCGGCTTTTGCTTCCTGAATGAAGCGCCTGACCCGGCTTTGATGAGCGGCGACTTCACCTGGCAGAAATTTCAAAGCCACGGGCCGGCCCAGCTCAGTGTCCTGGGCTCGATACACTTCGCCCATTCCACCTGCACCGATTTTGGAGACGATGCGATAGCGGGCAAGTGTGGTTCCGGGGGGAAGTTCTGCCACTGGTGCCTTTTTACGCCAGTGCGCCTATTGGTGCAAGAAGAAAGGGGGTTCTCGGCCATCACCAGGCTCGTTACCTTTCATTCGCGGAGGAGGCTCGAAGATTCTTCACTCACTGGATGCGACCTTAAACTGTTGAAAGCGTCGCGACCACATTTGCCACGCCCCGATGCCTTAAAAACCTTTGCGGAATGCTGGAGTTTGATATAAGGTTTCAGTCGTACTCATTTACCCCTTTCTTGTTTAGAGAATTTTTCCCCTTCAGTGTCAGACCATCGACTGGATCCAGTAGTTGAGACTGTCGACAACAGGAGATGAAAAGCCTGTATGCCTGATGAGAACAAATTAAGTGTATCCAACGACCAGCGCTGTACCAGCGGCATCTCAGGTCTCGATAATATCCTTAATGGCGGCCTACCACGCGATTGCGTATACCTCGTGCAAGGGGATCCCGGTGCGGGCAAGACTACGCTTGCTCTTCAATTCTTACTTGAAGGCGTACGTGAGGGCGAGAGTGTTTTCTATATCACGCTTTCAGAAACAGAGGCCGAACTATTAAAGGTTGCCAATTCGCACGGGTGGTCTCTGGATTCGATTCCTCTACTGGAGTTGTCGGCCATTGAGTCTCTCCTCAAGCCTGAATCACAGACGACGGTGTTTCACCCATCCGAGGTCGAATTAACCAAGATCACAAATCTGCTGTTAGAACAGCTCCAGAAGTTGCAACCTTCAAGAGTGGTCTTCGACTCGCTGTCGGAATTCCGTCTAATAGCCGAGACCCCGCTTCGCTATCGGCGACATTTGTTGAGTCTAAAGCAAGAATTCACGAAGTATGGCAGTACTGTCCTTTTACTCGACGACAAAATGAGCGGTATGGAAATCCACCGCGACCCTCACGTGTTAAGTCTCACACATGGTGTCATTGAGCTGGAACAACTTTCGCCGGATTATGGACGGACGCGCCGGAGGATGCACATTACGAAGATGCGCGGGGTGTCTTACAGAGAAGGATACCACGACTACTCAATCATCAGAGGCGGTTTGCAGATCTTCCCTCGCCTTGTTGCGGCCGAACATCATCATGACTTTCGGCGTGAAGTCATATCGAGTGGCGTTCCTGAACTGGATCAGTTGCTGGGCGGGGGATTGGACCGTGGGACGACGACCTTGATCGTTGGTTCAGCGGGCAGCGGCAAATCTACTTTGTCCATCCAGTACGCTATCCAAATGGCCGTTAATGATGAGTCAGCGGCTTTCTTTTCCTTTGACGAAACTCTTGGAATCATGACGGCTCGGGCCGAGGCATTGGGTCTTCCTCTCAAGAAGTATCTGGCGAACGGCAAAGTGCACGCGAGGCAGATTGATCCGGCCGAGATTTCACCAGGTGAGTTTGCCTGGACGGTTCGAAAGAGCGTGGATGCGGGCCGCAGGTTAATGGTAATCGATAGTCTTAACGGTTATCTGAACGCGATGCCCGGCGAAAACTATCTGAGCAATCAACTTCATGAACTGACTTCGTACTTGAATCAACAGGGAGTCATCACGATTTTGGTTATGGCCCAGCACGGAATGATCACCGCATTAGAAAGTCCAATAGATCTTAGCTACCTCTGCGATACCGTGATCAACATGCGTTTCTTTGAAGCTGCCGGTGAAGTTAAGCAAGCGATAGCGGTTATAAAGAAACGTAGCGGGGATCACGAGCGTTCAATTCGTGAGTTTGCACTCGGCCGCCATGGCAAGGGCATTTTCATCGGTGAGCCGTTAAGAGCGTTTCAGGGCATTCTCACCGGTGCGCCACAATATGATGGAAACCAAGTCAGAATAATGCACAAGTAGTGAACTGATCGATGGAAGCTTCCGCTAAGTTAACCTCAGTTTCGCCGGCTGATCCTGCCGATTCATTAGCGGCGGAAGACCCGCCGCTCGGCAAGTCCGGTGTGGGAGGAAAGGATGAAAAGGTTATCGTAATGGCCCCTTTGGGACAGGACGCTCGGGCCATTGCCGACCTGCTTGTTGCGAACAGCTTTGAAGTAGTCATTTCTGAAGATCCGGACCAGACTGCCACGGAAATCAGACATGCGGGCGCACTCGTGATGACTGAGGAGGTCCTCGAGTTCACGCAGGCAGAAAGCCTTCTTGATGCTCTCATACGCCAACCACCATGGTCGGAGCTCCCGGTAATCATTCTTACAAGTGGTGGAGCGTCACGATTGGCTCAACTCCTGGACCTTGCCGCTCAAGCTGCGGGAAGCGTGACGTTGCTCGAGCGACCGATTAGTACTAATACGTTACTGCGAGCCGTCAACGTCGCATTGCGTTCACGACGACGCCAGTATCAAGTGCGTGACCTTTTCGAGGAGCAGATACGAAACCAGGAAGAGCTAAGAAAGAGCGGAGAACAACTTCGTTCACTTTTGGCCCGGGAACGCGAACTGCGGCGAGTGGCCGACGAAGCGAATCGCTTGAAAGACGAATTTTTGGCTACGCTGTCTCACGAGTTACGCAATCCGCTAAACGTAATCCTTGGGTACTCAGAGTTGCTGTTGCGAATGGATGAAGTAAAAGCGTCACCGCGGCTTCTGCCTATGAGTGAAGCATTGCGGCGCAATGCGCTCGCACAGTCTTATTTAATTCGCGATCTCCTCGAGCTTTCGCGCTTGCGCAGTGGTAAGTTGTCACTGAATTCGGAAACGGTCTCAATCCTTACTGCTATAAACAATGCTCTAGAGACTGTTCGGGCCGATGCTCAGGCCAAACAGATTTCGATTGATGTAGCGGCGCCCGAAGAACCGCTGTTTGTTACGGGTGATCTGCTTCGGCTCGAGCAGATAGTGTGGAACTTGTTAAGTAATGCAGTGAAGTTCACAGCACAAAGTGGCAGGGTTGACGTTCGGCTGAGTCGAGACGACGACGACGTGGTTGTAGTGATTGAGGACAACGGACAAGGTATCGACCCTGCGTTTCTGCCAAACGTGTTTGAAATGTTTCGACAGGGAGATGCACGCGCCAGCAGAGAACACACCGGCCTGGGCATTGGGCTGGCTTTGGTCCACCAGTTGGTCAAGTTGCACAACGGTTCGGTGACAGCCTATTCGGAAGGCGTTGGCAAAGGAGCAACTTTCACCGTGCGATTGCCTGTGAAGACGCCGGGGGGGGTGAAGACTGCCCGTAAGTCGGCCCTCGCTCACAATGACCTGAACCGACTGACCGTACTGGCGGTGGATGACGATGAAGATACCACGTCGCTGTTGCAAACCTTACTGGAGATGAGTGGTGGGCAGGTAATCACGGCCAACAGTGGAGCGGAAGCATTGGAGCTTGCGAAGGATGTAGATTTCGACATCGTTGTTTCAGACATTTCGATGCCGGGAATGGACGGTTTTGAATTTGTGCGACGCCTGCGTTCATTGCCCGATAAAGAGAATGTGCGGGTGGTAGCTCTGACGGGTTTTGGCCGCCAGGAAGACATCGAACAGGCCCGCAGCGAGGGGTTTATTGGCCACCTGACAAAACCGCTGGATGTGGAAGCGCTTTTGAAGTTTCTTAGTTCGTTCGCCGAGGGCAACCATCGCAAGCCCCGGTGAGTTGAAGACAACAGCGGCGTATTCGGAGAGCTAATGAACAAAAGCGCCTTGACGTCGTGGGAGAATTAGACCACCACGCGATAGAAGCTGTGAAAGACCGTGAATCCTCAAGTTGTATGATTGCTATTCGTGTTGTTTAGTGTGATTGGTGGATCATTTCTTAACCAAACGAAAGCCAGCATCCACGAAATCACGAACCCTGTCACAAAAATCCAATATATCCTCGCGTCAGCCTGCGATTTTCAGGTTTGACCTAACAGCGGCTTTAGTGAACCACAGATTGGGAGATTATCTTGTAACAACTCTGCGTGATGAGATGAAGAACGATCGCGAGGATGAAGTCAATGCTTTGTTCAGGCTCCCGTTGGCAGAGTTCACTGGCGCACGGAACGCACTGGCGGCGCGGCTGAAGAAGAGTGGGCGCGGCGACGAGGCCCTTCTCGTGAAGGCGCTCGCCAAGCCTTCCATCTCGGCGTGGGCCGTTAACCAACTTTACTGGAATCATCGCGAGCCATTCGACCGGCTGCTCGTGTCGGGTGAGCGCTTCCATAAAGCCCAGACATCCCGTTCCGCTGGGAAGCTCGCGGATATGCGTTCCGCCCTCGACGCACGACGCGAGGTGCTTATCCAACTTTCAGATCTCGCAACTTCATTGCTGCTCAATCGGGTTTTCACCCGTGGCGCGTTAATGCGGTGAGATGCGCGCCGTCGTACTATTTCGTCCCTTGTAATTTCTGTCTGCCGCACGGTGGTCATGAATTACTGACTGTGGAAGAAAAGAACGTCGCTTTGGGATCTGACGGGAAGGTCTCGGATCACCAACTAACGAGCCGAGTCGGAACCGCGGATGCCTGTCGTTCGATCCTTTAAGTCCTTTTTCAAGCCCAGGCTGAAACCACGTGTTCCAACTACCCCATTTTTCTGACCAGGTTTTCCAACTTACTAAATTACACCGAAAGCTCATATCCCCTTCCTCCGTCTCGTGGATTTAGAACCGCACCTAGTGCCTGAGGGGATTATTTGGCCGGCGCGGTGACATTGACGTCGACCGAATTTTTCTCGCCGAAGAGCCGACCCCCGAACATGAACAGACCCACTAGTACAATGATTAGAAATATCACGACTACGGCCACTATGCCTGCGCTACTACTTCCACTCTCACTCTTGGCCATTTCATCTCCTCCTTTCAACTGTTGCGCGCAATTTTGTTAAGGTCGGTTTTGTCTTATTGAGCGCCTTGGAATTTACCCGACGTAACTTCCCGCCGAAGCCTTCGGAACTGCGTTTCGTAGGCTGCGCTTAGAGTCGGGTAAGCTGATTGATGCGTTCGCGAAACGCATTCACATAACTCTCCCTCGTCTGGTCTGCATAATTCGCCGCGCGGAAGGCATCGTGGAGTTGTTCATCTGAGAGGCGAGCTAGCAATGACCCAATCCAGCGCGCGTGCGCTACGGGAATGCCGCGCATCGCCTTCTCTTTCTTCACCTCATTGCGGTAATAAAAAGGATGAAGTACAGACAGGTGGCCCAATCCGCGGGGTCTCGTATCGTAGTCAAACTCAACCACGCCATCCCGTGCGTCAACGCCTCGTACAAACTCTGTCGAAAGGAAATCCGCAAGATCATTCTTCGTTCGTGTGCCGCCAAGACCGCCGGCACGGCCCAGCGTCGCCCCCAGATCCGTAACGTAGTAACGTGCTTCTCGTCCGCCTCCAGGGGCATCCGTGTATATGATTCGATTGTTTCCGGCGCGTGCATCAAAATTGTTAAGCAGGATCATCAATACTTTGAGCCCGCTTAACTCGCGTGTGTTTTCGAAAGGGTTCTTTTGCCAGTCCCAGGTCGTGCCGCGCTTCATGCTCGCTCGCCTTGGCTCAAACCTAACGCCGCGAGCAACATCGCCCATGACATACTCCATCCCGCGTGAAAGCCTCGGGAGATTTTTGACCCGAACTTCATCGAAGTAGTACGCCTCTTCTGCGAAGTATCCTACTGCCCATACGAGCCTCGTGGAGACGGTTTCGGCCTGTGCTTCTGGTCCAAGCTTGACACTCCATAACTGACCACTTCCGTCGCGCACAATAAATTTGGGAGACTCGCCTCCCTTGTCTTCTTCGATAAAAGTAAATGGCGCTAAAGGAGCTGTGTCAGGCGAACCGGGACCATAGCGCAGATCTCGCGCGGAGATATTTTCCGGGTTCCTCCAGATGATGGGTCTTGCCGGCTCCTTCCCAGGCTTGTCACGCTCTGATTTTTGTGCAAATGCAGGTACTGGGAAAACTATACTGAAAGCTAGAAACACTAAACCCAAAGCTACGAGAGGAGTTAGAGAGTGGTGCTTTGAGTTGCGCATAAAACCCACTAGGCTCCTAAAATCGAAGGGGGCTAATACTGGGTGGGCTATGCGTTAACTGTGCCAACGTGCAAAAACCGCGTCATCATTGGACAAAATCACAAAATGAACGCGAAAGTCGAGAGGCTGCGGACGTACCGGAGATGTTCAGGTGGAAATCCCGGCGTACTATTCTCGTACAGCCGAAAAACTTGCGGTAAAAGAGCGAGATCAGGCAGGCGAATCCAACAAACGGCGTAAGTGGGAGTAATCCTTTAGGTGTAACTTAACCTGAAGCCATTGAAGACTATCCCTTTCAAGTAATTCCCCGGCTTAGGCATACCTTCCCACGTTGCGATGATCAACCATCAGGCATCGGTCCTGGACCACCTTGATGCCTGCTTTCGCCAGCGTCTCAGCAACTGAATCGTCCCGGATGCCTGATTGCAGCCACACCGCTTTCGGTTTTTTCGCGAGTATGTCGTCCAGATGAGCGGAAACATCCTGGGAACGACGAAAGACGTTCACCAGATCTACCTCGACCGGTATCTCGATCAGCTTCCGGTAGACCTTCTGCCCAAGAATATGGGTCACCTGCGGGTAGAAAACCGGAACCGGAATGATTTGGAAGCCGGCCGACTCAAGATAACTGGGAACATAGAAGGCAGGCTGATTTGCTTGCGCCTCGGTTTTGATCCCAAGCACGGCAATGGTTTTCGTGGCCGAGAGTAGCTCACGGATTTGCTCAGCGCTCGTGATGATGTTCTTTTGCCAGTTCATAATCCGTAGTGTACAAGGGAATTAGTCTTGTTCGACTTTCAAAATAGTTTTGTCGCCCGGTCAATGGATCCTGAAACGAAATAGATTTTGCCAGGAGCTTCAATGGTCTGGAAAAATCGTCATCTGAAGGAGTCATCGAGGGATAGAGTCTGTCATTGATAACAGGAATTCCTAAGGCAGCCAGATGAAGACGGAGCTGGTGTTTCCTGCCGGTGAGCGGAACCAACTGATACAGACTGATGCGTCCCAGATTGCTGAGGTGGCTGATGTGCGTCTCGGAGTTTGCCTCGCCCGGAACTTCCATCATGCGAAAGAATGGTTCCCCCCGCACGATGCGGCTCCGACGAGTACATGGAAAGATCGACTCTTCCAGAGTTGGCGCCAGGGCCTCGTATACCTTTTTAACCTTTCGATTTCGAAAGAGCGATGTGTAGTGGCCCCTTGTTTTCGGGTTGAGGGAAAACAGAACGACTCCGGCAGTCTCCCGATCGAGACGATGGATAGGCGCCAGGGCTTCCGTAGCGCGTTGTTTTCGCAGTCTGACAAGAAGCGTTTCATGGAGAAACCTTCCCGAGGGAATCACTGGGAGGAAATGCGGTTTATCTGCCACCAGAATGTGTTCATCCTGAAAGAGCACCTCCTCCACAAAGGGTATCCTCTTTTCATTTTCCAGCTCGCGGTAATAAAAAATGCAGGCGCCAACTCGAAAAGCAGTCTCTGGATCAACGCGGCGTCCGGTTTCATCCATCACCAGACCTTTTGCCATCCGTGCCTTCCAAGTCTTGGCGTCCACGTGAGGATATTTCTCAATGAAAAAGTCTAAGACAGTCTTCCATGGGCCCGCGGGAAGCCATTGGCAACTCGGACCGACGCCTTCGACGATGGGAAGCGGTGCTCTCATTTCGCACACTCTTTACGACCAATGCCGGTGGGGTATCATGAAAGTCGAAGCCCCCAGCGCAAACATTGAGACCGGATGATTATACTGCCTGATTCAGACGAAGACTTGCTGCGTGACTGCGAGGTCGAAACCTTCCGTTCGAGTGGACCCGGAGGGCAGCATGTCAACAAGACGGAAAGCGCGGTTCGGCTGAGGCACTTGCCTTCGGGGCTCGTAGTCACTTCACGGCAGGAACGTAGTCAGCACCGGAATAAGGCGCTCTGCCTACAAAGGCTTCGTAAGAAGGTCGAGCAGTTGAACCATCGTCCCGCGAAGCGCGTACCCACCCGCGTTCCGCGTAGAGCCAAGAACCGCACGCTTGAAGAGAAAGCGCGGCGTTCACAAATTAAGCGATTGCGCTCTAAGCCCTCCCCGGATGAATGAGCAGCGCGAGGTGCTATCATGAGATCAAGGAAAAAATAAAGGGGGAGCCGCACAGTGATAACAGTCGCAAATCGGATCTACGTAACGCAGGAATATGCCGAGGCTTTCGAGCAGAGGTTTCGTGAGCGTGCCGGGCTGGTGGACCAAATGCCAGGTTTTATCTCAAATCAGATCCTTCGCCCGGTTAACGAAGGCGATCCTTATGTGGTTTTTACTATCTGGAATAGCCGTCAGGACTTCCTCAACTGGGTGCGCTCTGATGCGTTTGTGAAGGGACACGCGCAGTCTGGCACTCTTCCGAAAGAAGCATTTTCACAGTCGAACGTTTTGGAGATGCATGAGGTGGTCCAGGATTCCAGTCGCCCTGATTTAAAACCGGAGCCGCACGGTGGTCCGTTCAAGATGCATTAAGTGCGCCTTCGCCTGGTCCAAGTAGAATTGTCAACACACCGTTTCACTATAGCAAAACGGCTCACCATCTATTCGCTCACCTTTTTCTTTCCTTTTGTTTTTGTTGTTCCAGATTCTCCTTAATTCTAAACTGCACGATCCTTCTTATCAGGCCGAAAGGAATTGGTTTATCTAATGGAAACCTCACCGTCCCTTTTCCTCCTTCATAAAGGGACAGCTCCTTTTTGAATTTTTCAACTCCCCTTGGTGCAGGGTAAAGCCCAATGTGTTTCTTGTAGGCAGCAAAATAGATCAAATAACGACCCTTCAGATTGAACGTCGGTATTTGATAACTAATCATTTCTTCCGCATCCGGCGCTGCTTTTTTAATCGTCGTCCTGACCTTTTCCAGAATCTTTTGCACGTCAGTTGGGAAGCCCGCGATATATTCATCAATATTCTTTGGTGTTTGGGCTCTCATACTATTCCTGGCTAATTTACCTACGAATCTCGGTGCGATTGCGGGCATCTTAACCAATCTACCCATGCTTGTTAAAAGGGCCCATTGGGGATGCTTTGTGTGCTATTATCCGCGCACGTTAGCAAACAAAGGCCCGCGGCTTGTCGCGGATCAAATCAAAGGCGCGCGACAGTCCAGAGACGCTGGCTTTATGACCAAAGGGTTAAAGCTGAGCCCACGGTTTGCATTTTCTGCACTACGCGCAGTTTCCATCCTGAAAGAAGTAGGAATCACTTTCAAGCGGAACTTAAAGCTTTCTGGCAACGGGTGGTGTGACCTCGGCCCGAGGTGTCTCGCGGCCGCGAAATGTCGGTTGCCTGATGAGATTTAACTCAAATTCATCGTTGGCCCGAAGCTATGTTGGAAGCAACGCACGATTTTTAACCCAGCCGGTCTCGTCCGGCTTAACTTTGCATGGAGAACTAGTATGAAAAACTTCTTGTTAGTAATGGTAATGGTAGTCGCCACAACAACGTTTGGTTGCAGTCAGGCGAACGAGGAACAAGCGATACGACAAACGGTAAACGAACTGATAACCGCATTGAATAAGAACGACCTTGATACTGCGGGGCGCATTTACTCCGACGATTATCAGATCGTGCTTGCGGACGGTAGCACAACAACCAAGGCGGAACGACTCGGCGCGTTGAAGTCCGGAGATTTGAGATATGAAGCGCTGGTTGTGGACAATTTGAAGATTCGTCAATACGGTGATTCGGCGGTGGCGAACTATCGCGTGACGGGCAAAACAATCACTCGGGCGGGTGAGCAGGATGTTAATTCTCAAGCGATGGTGATGCTGGTCAAGACCGGTGGACGCTGGCAGGTTGCCTCGTCGCAACTGACCGATAATGGAGCAAATCAAACCGCAACCAGTCCCGGCGCGAGTCAGACTGGCGCGGCCAACCCCGCCGCGAATCAATCAGCCGCAGCTGACGACAAAACACTGAATAAGTTTATGGATGACTACCTGGCGGCTCTGATGAAAAACTCCGCCGACCTGGCCGAGCCGTTTCTGGACGCGCAATACATTCGAGTAGGCACCGACGGCTCACGGCTTAATAAGGACCAGTTCATCGCTGCCATTCGTTCCGGCAACCTTAAGTATACTTCCGTCGTTGCCGACGACAGAATGTGGCGGAAGTTCGGAAATGACACGGCGATCGTCACGTCTCGGGCTACGATCAAGGCTAGCAACAACGGGCAGGATATAAGCGGAGCCTATGGTGCGACTACCGTATTGAGAAGAGTTGGAGACCGCTGGACTCAGATTTCGACTCATCTTAGCCCGGCAAAGTAGGAGTTTTGATTTTCGTAGTTTTTGGGGGACTGGCGTCCCAGGTTGCCACACCTTGAACCTTTATGGCACGGCGCCAGTCCTAAATCGTCGTTGCGCCGTTCGGAAGTCCGGAGCAGAAATTGTTTGGTACTCTTCAAATATGATTCCGCACTACGAACTGCGCGGAGCTTATTTAACCCCGAAGGATCTGAACATCGCACCCCCTGTCGGGGTTACCCCTGTTGCGGTGAAGAATGTTACTAAACGAATGAGGAAGCACACGAGCATTGCATTCTTTTGCGGTTATAATGAGGGTGCTCTGACACACAATCCGCATGAGGTTCAAAATGTCTAACGACGATGTACTGTCTAATCAGCAGACAATCCTGGCAAACCAGGAGACGATAATCGCTAACCAAAAACGGATCGAAGCTAATCAGACAAAACTGGATCAGACCCTGTCAAACCAAGCGACGATTATCTCGAATCAGGAAACTATCATGTCAAATCAAGCGAAGCTTGATCAGATAGTTTCCAATCAGGAACGCATCCTCGCGAACCAGAAAGAGATTTTGTCTCGCGCGGGCAAGTGAGTTGCTACGAGGCGCTGCTGTCCAGCTTGTGTATTTGCGATAACCGATCCCTCCCCCGGGCGCGCATTATCAGGTAGCTAAAAGGTTCATCTCATCAGTTGGTCAAAGGTTCACTGGCAAATCCTAGGGCTATGGACCAATGCAATCTGGACTACATGCGTCACTATTGAGCACTTGATCGGCTGCCAACACTAGAAACATGTAGTTGGACGAGCCTCCACCCATCACATACTCCGCCTGTTGCCAAAGGTAAGGAAAATCCTTTAGTTCCGGAAGATCGGGTCGGATCAAAGCTGTTCCCGATACAACCCCTCCAGGTATGTAGGACCAGTCAGCGCGGTTGAATCCATATGCAGTAGTCATTGATCGAGCGCCTACACCCGAAGCAAACGACGCTGTGTTTTCACCGGGGTGAACTCCCAAAACAAAATTGAGCGCATTGAGCATATACTCCGGGCTGACAATATCCGGGAACGCACGATGAAGAAAATACTGCTCCACGCCGAAGCGCTGGATGTTCCAACCGGCCCCCCAGATGTGTGGCTTATAAGGCACACCGAAGGGCGTTTCCTTCTGCATCGCTCCCATCTTCGCAAAACTCTGCGCCACGGCCCTGTGTATCTCATCTAAAAAAGTTCGATCGTTGAGCCGGCCCAACACTTTACCGATGGACCATCCCACAGAATCGATGTTAGCCAGAATCTCTTTGCGGTTGTCGAGCAGAACTCTACCGTACTCAGGCCTGTTCGTGGTTAACCACAACTCGACCGCGGCCACTATTCGCTCATTGAAACCACGTTTAGGATCGCGCTTCTCATTCCAAAGGAGTTCCGCTGCTTCGAGGCATTCTTTAGCAAGGGATGGATTCATCTCCTTGAGCACGCGGGCCGCCATCGCCAGCGCCGTAATTCCTTTGTACTCGTGAGCGGGATTTTGCTCGGTGAATACCAGTCGATCGTCTGCCGCTGATGAATGTGTGGCGGTCCGCTGATGTTCCTCGAGCGAACTGTCATAAAACAGGTTGTCGGTGGAGTTCGCCAGGTCGCCTAGAAGTACATATTGCTCTAACGTGGGAACGATGATTCCTCGGTACAATCGACCCAGGCCTTTGTAGCCCCCGAGTACGGATAACGCTCCGTGCTCGACCTGCTGCAATACATCAGCCTTGCCGTCCGGCTGATGAATCTTCGCCAGCCGCCTGCCCTGGTCGATCGTTGTATCATCGTAGTTCAAGCCAAAGGCTTCGTAAGCGTTGGCCAGGATCGAGACCTCATCACCCTGGGATTCGATGCGCAGATCATCGTCGGCGGCATCGTGCCAGCCGCCAACGTTTAGGCCCGGAACCGTCTGACCCGGCTTCCATCGGGTGAGCGTCGATGGCCCTTGCAGGTAACCATCAAAATGGTTGTAACTGGTCGGGGCCATTCGCGCATCGTCGAGATGACAGGCGCCATGCCAAACACGATATTGTTCCTCGACTCGCATATGGCACATTTGCACGGGCAGAAAGTATTCGAGCACTGGCTGCCAAACCCCTCGCTTGTAAACATCCGCGGAGATCTGAAATGGATGTGTCCGGTAGTTTCGGTATTCGGCGACATACATTCCCGGCTTAGTGACCTGGCTGAAATCAAAAAGCCGATATTGATAGCGAAGAAACTTTCCCCAGGTTTTTGGTTTTCCGGAAAGTACCTGTTCGAATCCGCCGGCCTCCGACACGCGCTTGAGGTGGAAAGAGTCTGGCGCCTCGTCAGCGGGGTCCAATTCGATAATGGCCATCTTCTTCTGCTTTGAGTGGTAGCCAACCTGAGAAAGATGGACCACAGGCTGGTACATCCATCCGGGAATAGCATGTGGTGTTACTATCCATTCGATTGCCCTTGCAGTGGCTCCCGCGGGGACTAACGAACGGGCGATAAACCAGCCGTTATTGTGTTTATTGCGGCCATCCAATAACTCGAGATCGCCTGTTAGGCTCTCAATAAGCAATCGCTGGGCATTCTCTTCAGGAGCGACGGAAAGGCGGCGGCCCGCGGCAAAGGGAGCTGGCTGAACCTCACCATTCTTATCAATTATCTCTGGCCCATTAGCCTGACGCGGAAAAATTCCCGATTGCGATCCGAGGTACCAGCTCTTGCCGAAAAGCGAGGTGGGATAGAGCTCTAAGTTAAAGCCAACTCGGCCAACGAAATCGGCGGGTACAGGCCGATCCAGATCCACTACGATGCGAACGCTTTTGCCTTCGCCCCGCACCCGAACCTGGTACGACAAATTCAGATCGGGATATTCAATAGGGTTGAAACCAGTACGGTTCCGGGTAGGGTCCGGATAAAAGAGCCGCGTAGTGATCTCATTTCCTGGTCTATTTACCACTCGTTTGTCCTGCTTTGGCACAGGCTGCCATTGGCCCGGGGTCGGATCCAGTCGCAAGTCACCATTGGTAGCCACGCGAACCCCATTTTGGATGATACTCACGCCGCTCTGATGCCCTTCCGGGTATATGTCCTGGAAGGCCATGACATTGGTTCCGGGCGTGATTTGGAAATACTCTTGATCATTCAAGAGAAAGGCCGGTTCACGCTGCTGGGCCATAAGCGCCAATGGAAAGATTGAGAGTAAGGTGAGAAGGACGGCGAAAAGTGATTGCATTGTGATCACCAAAAAGGGATTGTCGATCGTCGATTGCCGATTGCCCGAAGTCTTAACGCAAGGCACGTAGACGCAGCATTACTACATCATGAGACGGGATGGTAGCGCCGAAAGTCTCATTGGTTGTGCCCGCCTTCTTTTTCGTCCACAGGTCTAGAATCTCATACGCGCTGGTCGTAGTGTTCAGTTCTCGTTTTGCAAAGTCGTCATTGATCCGTTCAGTCCTCCAATCGAACTCAATCTTTTGAGGCTGCTTTCCTCTGTTCAGAAAGCAGAGGGCCCAATCTTGACCCTGCAAAGGCTTAAACCAAATCTCGACGTTCTCGCGCGTTGCGTATTTGAATCCCTGAATACCCAGCGAGTCCTGATTTACCGCAATGACTTCTTCATTGGTAAGGATTGCCAAGGTCTCCTTGCTCATATTTCTCAAGTCGTTCCCGGCCATCAACGGCGCCGCCAACATGGCCCAAAGTGAGAAGTGCGCGCGGTCTTCATTGACACTCATTCCGTTTCCCACTTCCATCATGTCCGGATCATTCCAATGATCCGGCCCGGCATAAGTGCGCAGCCCCTCCTGCATGTCCAAAATTTGCAGCACTCCCCAGGACTTCCAGGCGCCATGATCCTTAACGCAGTCAAAGCAGTTGTAGATGTCACCCGTGGTGCGCCACAGATGGCCCACGTTTTTTGCCCATAGCCAGGGCTTATTGTTGCCCCATTCACAGAGGCTGAAGACGATCGGGCGACCAGTAGCAAACAACGCATCTCGCATCGTCGTGTATGCGCCTTCCGCATTCAGTCCTTCAGTGTTGCACCAATCGTATTTAAGATAATCGACGCCCCACTGCGCATACGTGAGCGCATCCTGATATTCGCGGCCCCGGCTTCCGGGTCGACCGCCACATGTTTTGGCGCCGGCGTCCGAATAGATGCCGAACTTGAGACCTTTTGCGTGCACATAATCGGCGAGGGCTTTCATGCCGGAAGGGAATCGAGCGGGATCGGGTTGAATGAAACCAAGCTTGTCGCGCGTACCATGCCAGCAGTCATCGATTACGATGTACTGATAGCCGGCGGCCTTCATGCCACTCGCTACCATCGCATCAGCGGTCTCCCTGATCAGCTTCTCGTCGACGTCACAGCCAAACTTGTTCCAACTGTTCCAACCCATCGGCGGGGTGAGCGCTAACCTATCGAACTTCTGAGCATTAGCGGTGGGGAAACAAAAGAGAATCACCAGAAACATTAAGGTCTTATACATGGACACCTCGGATCAGTGGTTATTGCCTGTCTGCCCCAGGATCTTCAAATTCCTTACGATCAATTCGCGTCTCTGCTCAACGCACGCGAATGAGCGCATAGGGTCGGCGGGTGTATTCTCTACGTAGTCGAGTAACCGTTCGATACCGCTTGTTGCTACATGCATGCGCGTATCGGATGAGCCGTACACGATACGATCTACCTACCGTGTCGGAGCTCCACTCGACTAATCTGCGCCGCTCCTTTAAATACGATCTTCAGAAAGTGGTTCCCGGATGAAATGCCGGCGAGCTCATACTGAATCGGCAGCTTGTAGCCGTAAGGATTCACCTCGGTTGGAAAGCGGGTTACTGACGGCTCCACTCTAACGAAACTGACGCCATCAGCCGATACATGAAACTCAAAGTCCTTCGGCGCGTCTTCGTCTTCCATGAACGCCCACAACAAAGCGTTTTTCAACGGCTGAAGGGTTCGATAGATAATCCAGCTTTCCTCGCTTCCTTTTAGACGGTGCGTGTCTTCTTTGAATTCTCGAGCATTCGCTGTGGCCAGGAGAAGACTGCCACCACGTGCAAAGACACGGGTGAAATCGACTAACTCGTCGACGATGGTGTGGTCCTTAACAGAGACTGGACCGACGACATTTGACGGATCCGACGTGCCGACGGAGTTTTTGGCACGTACTCGGTAATAGTAACTATTGCCCGGCTCAGCGTACGCATCGGCAAAGAGACTTTGGTATTGGACCCACGTATCGTCGATATCCATCCCTACCAGGGTCCATGGGCCAGCAGGCGAGACAGCGCGTTCGATGTCGTAGCTTGAAGCGCCGACGGATCCCTGCCATGAAATTGCGGCCACGTTCGTGATTGCCAGGAGCTTCGGCGGCTTTACTGCTTCGTGCGGCGGTTCTGGTAAGGCTCGGATCTCAAACGCTTTGTAACGCATCAATTTAAGCAAAGCGCGCTCTTCATATGCATCGCCTGTTGCAAAGCCAGGAAAGTGATACGCCTTGTACAAGCCGCCGCCCGCAGGTTCCGAGTGCCAGTAAAACCCGCCGTCCCGGTTGTGAAATCGCAAACTCCACCCAAGGGCGCCTGCCACGCCGTTGCGAATCACCGTGTTCAGGACCTGCTCCATGCCGGCGATTGGAATGAAACCCACTTCCCCCACGATGTACACCTTCTTTCCGCCGGTCTGTTGACGGAACCGAAGTATGTCTGCGGCCATCTCGGCGGCGCCTTTGTTTGGGCCGGGATAATGGTGGCTGGAAACTATATCGATGTTGGGATCGTCGAGAGCGTCGGTTTGAATCTCCTTGTTGCCCAGGTAATAACCATCGAGAACTAGATGATTCGAATCGAGAGACTTGATTAGCTCAGCAATCTCTTTGGTCCATTGATAAGGGCTGTACAGTTCGTTGCCGGTCTCCCATGCCAGGATGGCTGTGTCATCCTTGTAGAGTGTGCCGGTAAAAGTATTGCGTCGTCTGATAGTGAAATGAACAGTCTTTTTGAAATCTTCAATGACGCCGCGATCGGTCCAGAACTCAGCGGCAGATTTGCCGCGGTACTCTGCATATTGCTCGATGCCACCCCACCACTTCCAATTATCGACAAAAGGGATGATCACGCGGACACCGATGCGGTTGGCGATCTCTAAAACTTTGTCGAGCGCGCGAAAAGCTTCTTCGTTGAATCCACCCGGCCTCTTGACGTGACAGGGAATCGGATTAGGACCATCCTTTTTGCAGATTGAAAGCACATAAAGTCGCGCGACTCGTCCGCCCATCTGTTTGACCGTCAACAAGGCATCGGCGATCTCAAACTCGTTCGGAAAGCGCCATTCATTCGTCGCGTCGAACGGCATGTTGTCCTCTACGATGTGCAGGTTCGGGATATTAAATGATATGAAACGGTATTCTTGCCGGCCTTCCATCAGCTTGTCGCCGGACCGAGTAATGAAGTGCTCCATATCGTTCTGTGCGGCGGCGGTTGTTGCAATAAGTAGTAGGGCCAGGACTGCCGTCAGCAGTCGCATGGTTCGAAAGTTCTCCTTACTAGTTTCTCTCAGCTTCTCACCCCTAAGCATTCCAGGATCGAACTACCGGGCCAACTCGGCGGCGGGTGACGGGACCGGTACGGTATCAAGCTCGCAACTTGGAGTCTCGTCGCGATCCAGCCGGTCATACCAAAACTTCTTCAAAAAAACCGTAGTCACAACCAGAATGGTTAGTGAGATTACAGTGCCCCATAAATCACGAAAAATGATGTAAAGGGGAGCGGCCACAAGCATCAGTTGCCAGCAGATGCCCACGCCGCAGTTGAGCAGATCGCGGGCGGCGTCTCGATTTGGCTCGATGGTCGGATCGTCCTTGAGAACCATCGCGTGAACCGGCTTCCAGAATCCCCAGGGTCGCACATTGCGGTAGAAGTTCTTAAGCGTCTCCTCGTCTACGGGCTTCGTCAACAAACTGCCTGCCACCGAGGCAATCGCCGAGAGCAAAAGAATAAACGGGAACGAATAAGTTGGGTCATGAAAATCTGAAGCGAAAATCGGCAGGACTCGGGGTACCACCAGGGCTGACCCAAGGCCAACCAACATTCCGGCAAAGTAACCATGGCCGTTCAGACGCCACCAATACCACTTCAATACATTCGCAGCAGTGTAACCTCCATAGAGGCCGGCAACGATCCACTGTGTGATCGCCGTTATCGACGAGATGAACATCCCGATGCCCATGCCTGCCGCGAGAATCAGTACAGAGGCCAGATAACTGAACTGGACCAGCGTGCGATTATCCGCATTGGGGTTCAAGTAGCGCTTGTATACATCGTTTACCAAATAGGCGGCGCCGGCGTTTACGGTGGCGCTAAAAGTGGCCATAAATGATGCGAGCAGCCCTGCCAACAATATCCCGATCAATCCCGCCGGCAGGAATCGGTCAATGACATATGGCAGGACCAACTCAAAATCTATGTTCTCACCCATGTTCCGAAACTCAGGAGTAACGTAAACCAGTCCGAGTAACGTTATCCCTCCGATCAGGATCCACCGGGGGACGAGACAGATGGAAACGATAGCGCTCATCAGGCTCGCCTCTCGCGGGCTCCGGGCTGCAAGAATTCGTTGCATATCGTAGTTTGGCGCCGCTCCGGCCATGCTTACGAGCACGCCTTTGGCGACCATCACTACGAAGAAGAGGCCAAACATCGAGGCGATACCCTCGGCAGCGATCCGATTGGTCATTGCCGGGAGGATGGCGCTCCAGTCGAGGGTAATGTCCCATCCGAAAGAGATCTCTCTCCAGCCCGCGGGCGTTACCTGATCGAGCGTTCCCGGCGCTACAGCCATCATCGCTATCGCACCTATGACCACGGCCGACACAGCCATCAGGATGAATTGAATGAAGTCGGTGATTACAACACTGACCATGCCCCCCAGAACAACATAAGTGGCCGTGATTCCCATCAAGAGCAATGCGTAAGTGTTGGGTGAAAGGTCCCACGGCAGAAACACTTTGCAAAACTTGCCGATACCTTGAAATTCATAACCAATAAAACTGACGACACTGATAAGGGCGAACAGAACAATCACCGCTCGCGAAAGCTCTCCCCCTTTATCCCCAAAGCGCGTCGTGATCCACTCGGCACCGGTGCGAGCATTTGAACGCCGGATCCATTTCGATAGATAGACAGCGTCAAAGATCTGATTGAAGATGGGCCATACCCATGGCAGAAAGACAGCCTTCATTCCGTAAGCATAAAGGATGTAGACAAACCACATCGTTCCCGTGATGTCCCACATGGCTGAGGCATTTGAGATTCCCAGTAACCACCACGGGAGCTTTTTGCCGCCGAGAAAGTAGGAGTCTAGATTTTTTGAGGCGCGTCGTTTTACGTAAAAGCCAACAGAGATCATTCCCGCGAAGTAAACAATGAGCACTATAATGTCGAGGCTTGTTAAGCGCATCCGGGTTTTCCCTTCGGCGGGAGCAGTGACTTAGCGGGGAAAAGCTGCCAGTCACCAGGGCTTGATCTCAAGTCGTGCCGTCAGTCTGGAAAACGAACGGCTCAAATTAGCTCACTTGAAGCTTTAGAGACAAGAAAAACCTTGGCGCGTCGCTCCGCTAAACGTACATAGCACACGAGCGAAAATACCAAAGCGCCACCGGGCTGGCGCTCTCCAAAGAGTTGCAATAGGCGAGGACCAATGAATAATGGATTAGTCATGATCTCTTTTGGGTTGCTGCTTCTTTTGGCGGCGCTACTTCCGGTGACCCGGTTAACTGCCAAGTCGCAGCCTCTCTCGCTATCGGACTCGCAAACTCAATTTCAGTATCCATTTCAAAATCCCGACCTACCTGTCGAAGTCAGAGTCGCAAACATTCTTTCTCTTCTTACTATCGAGGAGAAGATTTTGTGCCTCGGTACCAATCCGAGCGTGCCGCGCTTGGGCATCAAAGGCAGTGGTCACGTCGAAGGCATTCATGGCTTAACGCAGGGTGGGCCAGGGAAATGGGGCCGGCCAAAGACGATTCCTTCAACTACGTTTCCTCAAGGCATTGGCCTCGGTGAAACCTGGGATCCCGAGATAGTGAGCCGGGCTGCTGCGGTTGAAGGCCTCGAGGCCAGGTACGTTTTTCAAAGCAAGAAGTATCAACAGGGCGGGATTGTCATTAGGGCCCCGAACTCGGACCTCGGTCGTGATCCGCGCTGGGGACGGACTGAAGAGTGTTACGGAGAAGACGCCTTTTTCAACGGCACTATGACCGTGGCTTTCGTCAAAGGTCTGCAAGGCGACCATCCAAAGTACTGGTTGTCAGCCGCCCTTATGAAACACTTTTTGGCGAACAGCAACGAGAATGGGCGTAGCAGTTCGTCTTCAAACTTTGACGAAAGACTATTTCGTGAATACTACTCCGTTCCCTTTCGCATGGGCGTTATTGACGGTGGATCGCGCGCGTTTATGGCTTCCTACAATGCAGTCAACGGCATTCCGATGCACGTTCACCCGATGCTCGAAGAGGTCGCCCGCAAGGAGTGGGGACAGGACGGGATAATCTGTACGGATGGAGGCGGCATGGGTCTGTTGGCTACAGATCATAAGTATTCTCCGGACCTTGATCACGCAGCCGCTGTGATAGTTAAAGCAGGCATCGGTCAATTTTTAGATAACTACCGCGGCCCGGTCACTAATGCGCTGAAGCGAGGGCTACTCACAGAAAAGGAGATTGATAAAGCTCTCGAGGGGAACTTTCGCGTGATGATCCGGCTTGGCCTGCTTGACCCGCCGGAACTCGTTCCCTACTCGAGCATTGGCACTGAGACAGAAGATCCCTGGTTAAGTACAGAGCACAAGGCGCTCGCAAAGCTGGTGACGCAGAAATCAATTGTCTTGCTGAAGAACTCGAATAATATTCTCCCGCTGGATAAGACCACCACAAAGTCCATAGCCGTGATTGGCCCACGCGCGAATGAAGTGCTGCTGGATTGGTATAGTGGGACTCCTCCTTATCGCGTTTCTGCGCTGGATGGAATTAAGAATAAAGTGGGCTCAAGCGTCGATATAAGGTGGGCAGCGGCTGATGACGAGGCAGTCAAACTGGCGCGCGATTCAGATGTGGCCATGGTGTGTGTCGGAAACCATCCCAACGGCGGCTTCGATAACGAATGGGCCAAAGTTTCTGTGCCGAGTGAAGGCCGCGAAGCCGTGGATCGAGAGTCGATTGCTCTCGAGCAGGAAGATTTGATCAAAGAGGTTCATAAGGCGAACCCCAGAACCATCGTCGTGCTCGTCTCCAGTTTTCCTTATGCGATCAACTGGTCTCAGCAGAACGTCCCTGCGATTCTCCATATGGCGTTGAACAGTCAGGAGCAGGGGAATGCCTTGGCCGATGTATTATTCGGTGACTACAATCCGGCTGGCCGGCTGGTCCAGACCTGGCCCAAATCGCTCGACCAATTGCCGCCGATGATGGATTACGACATTCGCAATGGCCGGACATACATGTACTTTAAAGGAGAGCCACTCTATCCGTTTGGCTATGGTCTGAGTTACACCACATTCTCTTATTCAAAACTGCGTGTAAGCTCAAACACACTCACCGGCAAAGTCATAGTGAATGTAAGCGTAGACGTAAGGAATACCGGCAGGCGCGCTGGTGAAGAGGTGGTTCAGATGTACGTCAGGCACTTAAATTCGACAGTAGCCCGGCCGCTGAAAGAACTGAAGGGTTTTAAACGGGTGATGATCGCGCCCAACCAGACGATCACGGTCACGTTGCCAATTACTGGAGAGCGACTGGCGTATTGGGACACGCGAAAGGGTGCCTTTGTAGTGGAAAAAGGTAAGGTTGAAGTGATGGTCGGGTCTTCATCGGCGGACATCAAGTTGACTAAAGCTATCAGCGTATCACCGTGAGGCCCATCTGATGGCGGTGGGAATGTTTCAATCTGTCTGACATTACATATGAGAGGAAGAGAAACCATTGAGACCTTTCAATACTATTGGCCTGCGTTCTCTGATCGCGTCCGCAGTTCTGGTTGCAGCGCTGGCAGGGGGAGGGGATACACAACACGCCCAGGAGCAGCCCTTGTATCTCAATCCGGATAAACCCATTGAAGCGCGCGTTGACGATCTGCTTGGACGTCTGACCCTTGATGAGAAGCTGTCTCTCGTTCATGCAGATTCGAAGTTTACAACTGCCGCAATACCACGGTTGGGGATCCCGCGCCGCTGGCTATCGGATGGACCACACGGCGTGCGCGAGGATGTCGGTCCTGATACCTGGAAGCCGGCCGGCCGCACCGACGATTTTGCTTCCTGGCTGCCTGCACTGATCGGGCTTTCCTCGAGTTTCAATCCGGAACTCTCTCGCGCTTACGGTGATGTAATTGGCCAGGAGGCGCTGAAACGTGACAAGCAGATCATGTTGGGCCCCGGTGTGAACATCATGCGCACTCCGTTGAATGGACGCAACTTCGAATATTTTGGTGAAGACCCTTTTCTGGCTTCGCGAATGGCAGTCAGCTACATCCTCGCCGTGCAGTCACATGGCGTTGCTTCCTGCATCAAGCATTTTGCCGCCAATAATCAGGAGTGGGAGCGCGGCACGATTAACGTCGAAATGGATGAGCGCGCTTTGCGCGAGATCTACTTGCCGGCGTTTAAAGCAGCCGTGCAGGAGGCAGGAGTGCTGACTGTGATGGGCGCCTACAACAAATTTCGTGGCGAACATGCCTGCCATAACGACTACCTGCTCAACAAGATTCTAAAGGAGGAATGGGGATTCAAAGGGCTGGTGATGTCTGACTGGGGCGGTACGCATGACACGCGTGAGGCTGTAATGAATGGACTCGATCTCGAGATGGGCACCGAAAAACCCTACGATCAGTTCTATCTATCGGGACCGTTTCGCGAGGGTTTGAGCAAGGGCGAATTCCCGATGTCCGTGTTGGACGACAAGGTCCGGCGCAATCTGCGGCAGATAATTGCAATAGGCGCTCTCGACGGGCGTGGTCCCGGGGCGATCAACACCAAAGGGCATCAGGAGAGCGCGCGACGGATCGCGGAAGAGAGTATGGTCTTACTAAAGAATGAGGCGAACGCACTTCCACTCGATGAAGCGAAGATCAAATCGATCGCTGTCATCGGAGAGAACGCTGTGCAGCTCCAAGCCTACGGCGGTGGCAGTTCGCGAATTAAAGCTTTCTACGAGATCACGCCACTGGAGGGGATTGTGCGACGGGTGGGCCCACGAGCGAACGTCACCTACTCAACCGGCTACCAGGCTGAATCGAATCCGGACCTGATTACGCGTGCGGTTCGCGCTGCCAGCCAGGCAGACGTGGCGATAATAATTGGCGGTCTAAATCACGCGCACTACTTTGACGCCGAGGGTTTCGATCGAAAGGATATGAAACTTCCTTACGGTCAGGATGAGTTGATTCAGCGTGTAGTCGAGGCAAACCAACGAACTATCGTCGTCTTTCTTGGTGGTGGACCAATGGAGATGGGGCCATGGTTGGCGAGAGTGCCGGCTGTATTGCTCGCCTGGTATCCCGGCATGGAAGGCGGGAATGCACTGGCACGGGTCCTATTCGGCGACGTTAATCCCTCAGGGAAATTGCCATGCACTTTTCCGAAGAAACTCGAAGACTCACCCGCCCATGCCCTGCAAGCCTACCCCGGAAAAGACGGCCAGGTGGTGTACAAGGAGGGAATTCTGGTTGGTTATCGGTGGTTCGACACTAAGCAGATCGAGCCGTTATTCCCATTTGGTTACGGTCTTTCGTATTCGAACTTTAAATACTCATCGCTGAAGTTGATTCCGGGTAGTGATCCGAACGGACCTGTTGCACTCGCCGAGTTTGAGATTGAGAACACGGGGACTCGTGAAGGTGGTGAGGTTGCGCAACTTTATGTACATCAGATCAAGCCAGGTTTGTCACGACCTGCGAAGGAGTTGAAGGGGTTTCAGAAAGTATTTATAAAGCCGGGCGCGAAGCAGACGGTATCGATTCCGTTGGAGCGGAGTGCCTTTGCCTACTATGACCCGAAGAAGAAGGGGTGGTTAGCGGAGAAGGGAGAATTTACGATCTTGATTGGGAGCTCTTCGAGGGACATTCGGCTTGAGAGCAAGTTTCACCTTGGTGAAACCTCGATTGAGAAATAGGACCTATAGGTCGAATAGGTCCTATAGATTGACATGACGAGACAGGCGGCCTAAACTTTTTATCCCCTTTTAATTCATACCCCTTTCGTTTTTACTGCCCCCCTTGTAAGGCACTCGACTATGCGAACGAGCAAAGGAGGGAATATGTCAGATACTCATACACCTGGCACCGGAAAAGGTGAAGAAAAGGGACTCATGAATCAGGAGGGACGGCACGACAAGGGAAAATCTCACGCAGGGCGACCGGCGGGCGAGAGAACTGCCCGGGACGCCACCGGCATCAATCCCAGGAAGGAAGAACCAATCGATCCGAGGATGCCAAACATGCCCCCGGCCTAATGTGTTGGTGCTTTAGAGACGAAGGCGACGGCGATGATGGCAATTGAGAAAAGCGGGTTGGATCGCTGCGCATCACCTTTCGCCTCACAAGAACAACGGGCAGCAGCTTAGTTGAAGCTGATAGAAATCTGCTGCTAACAACAAGAGGGAGGTTACTAATGAAACAGGAACATGGATTGGTTTGCCGAGAGGTGCACTCGCACAAGACTTTGTGGCAAGTATTGGGTGGCGCCGCACTAGTTGCGCTGGTGGCGGGTGTCCTGGTTAACCTGCCGGACATTGTGCGCTATATCAAGATTACCCGCATGTAAGGTGGTATGGGTCTGGGTCCTTGGCCTTTGGCTTTAGGCCTTTGACTTTTGGAACTCTAAGGTCTTGTCACTTTCGAAGTTGGATTAACGACGCGGACAAAGGCCCAAGACCCAAAGCCAAAGACCAAAGACCAATGGGTCCTATGACATCACGAGGTCCGGCCACTCATCTGAGATTTCGTCTGCGAGTAGCCGTAACTTGTCAGCAAGGCAAGGACGACAATAATTTGCCGGTCGCTGTGACTTAGAAACCCCGACATGAAACTCGAGCTCCTCACGCGCCACGCGTAAAGGATCGTGGACTGTTTCGTAGCGCTGACCGCACTCGTCACACTGAAATTGGCATCGATCTTTGTATCTCATCGCTAATTCTGGGGAGTTGATTAACGGCAAGTTAATTAACACAAAACGCCTTTCGGCGTTACCGCTGAGTTCGAGAGAGGCCCCCTGGCAAGATAGTGCCAGTATAGTGACCCGAGCGATTGAGTCAATCACAATTATTCGCTCGTAACTCAGAGCGACGTTAAATCAACAAGCTGAGGAGCGTCGCTCGCTCTAAACCAGGGCAGAGCGATGCCGGCATCCCAACGGATTACCCCAGATAACGTAGAGCTATTGCCCGATTGGTGGATCGGATGAGGTAGCTGGTTGTGTGGCGTTCACGTGTATCGTATTGCTGTTAGAATCAAGATAGAAGTGGTTTTTGCCGGTGGCGCCGACACCCTCTGTGACTTGAGGACTGGCATTGACTGTATAGCCGGCCTGCTGCGCAGTGGATTTGGGTATCACTTTCATCGTGAAGACGTATCCCTCGACGACCGGGGTCGTTCCCCCGAAGCGCTCATCCAGCAGATTCTCCTTTAACATCTCCTCAAAGGTACCAAAGGAGCTGCGCTGGTGCGCGTTGTAGTAGAGCATCTGCTGTTCAGCAATGGTTCTTAGCGTCTTTATCGCGGCGGCTTCATTTGCGGAACGGACGGCCGCGCGCCAGCCTGTCACGCCCACCGCTATCAGTATTCCAATAATGGCGATTACGATCATTAGCTCGATGAGCGAGAACCCTCGCTCAGCGAGACGATAATTACGGTCAGTCTTCATAAACTCTCCTCACGACTGATTACACGTGACGGCCACCTGGCGGTTCCAGTATCTGATTATCGGGCCGGGGTAATCGGCTGGGCTTAGTCTACTACACGACAGTCGCAAGGTCATGTTAGCCCGAAGGGCCATTTCTAACGTGCGACAGCGCCATGCAGCATGTAGAATGTTGCACGGAGCTCAAATAGGAACTTCTTCATGAGACGTCTCGAAACAGTTAACGGGCAGATCCCGACCATCACCACCGACGCCCTGGAAAAGATTGATAAGCTGCAACAGGCAGTCGAGACGGTAATCAGAGGAAAGCCGGAAGCCGTGCGCCTGGCAATCATAACCTTGATTGCAGGGGGCCACCTGCTCGTCGAAGATGTCCCGGGGGTCGGCAAGACCACACTCGCTCATGCGTTGGCCCGGGCGCTTGACTGTAGTTTTCAGCGCATCCAGTTCACTTCTGATCTACTGCCTTCCGATGTTCTCGGACTCTCCATCTACAATCAACATACCGGTATATTTGAATGGAAGCCCGGGCCGGTGTTTGCCAATGTAGTCCTTGCTGACGAGATAAATCGGACCACCCCCAAAACGCAATCGGCATTGCTTGAAGCCATGGCCGAACGCCACGTTACCATTGAAGGCGTGACCCATCTTTTGCCCAACCCTTTTGTGGTACTGGCGACGCAGAATCCGATAGAACATCACGGCACTTATCCGCTCCCTGAATCGCAGTTGGATCGGTTCATGCTGAAATTGCGAATCGGTTATCCCCTTGTGGCCGACGAACGGCTGATCCTTCGCGATCGCGAGCACGACGATCCCCTCGACGAGTTGCAGCCGGTGATGAACGCACGTGAGGTAGTCGAGTTGCAGCGCGCGGTATCGAATATTTCAGTAGACGATGCTTTGGTTGATTACCTGATGCGAATTGTCTCGGCGACGCGCGAATCGGAGATGCTCGATCTTGGAGTAAGCCCACGAGCGACGCTTGCCCTTTTCCGAGCGGCACAAGCGCTGGCACTCACAGAAGAACGTCCCTACTGCATTCCCGATGACATCAAGCGGTTGGTTATTCCGGTCTTTTCCCATCGCATCGTGGTTAGCTCGCGTTTCTCTTCAGCATTGCGCCGGAGCGAGGAGGCTGAGGCAGTACTTACAGAGATTATGAAGACGGTGAGTGTGCCGTTGTAGTTAGCGAGGTTCTCGGGGAGACTGGAGACGGGGAGATGGGGAGACGGGGGGACGCGGAGACGCGGAGACACGGGGACGCGGGGACGCGGGGAGCCAGATTGTTGAAGAGATGAAGGATGTTCTGTTTGAAGAGATGAAGTATGTTTGTTTGAGAAGATGACGGTTTGTTGAAGAAAGATGAAGTACGGTTTTGATGGATGAGCAGGCGTGAAGACGACCATTCCCAAGACGAATTGAACGACCACAGCGGGGTTGACTCGCGCCCCCCCGTCGCCCCGTCCCCCCGTCCCCCTGTCCCCCCGTCGCCCCGTCCCCCCGTCGCCCTGTCGGCCCGTCCCCCGGTCTCCCCGTCCCCCCGTCCCGTCGCGTCGCCGCCGCGTCCCTCCTTCACAGGTTGGCGTAACGCCATTCTCGGAACGCTACTCATAATCGCAGGACTGGCTGCCGCTGTTGTTACCATCATCGCTCGCCACACAAACGAGACAGGAGTCGCGACCGCCGCCGCCGTTCTCTCCCTCGTCATTGCTGGATTGATTCTAGTATTTGTTGTTCCACCTTTGGCCCGCTCGGCGAAACTGGAGGTAGCCCAACTCAATCTGCCGTTCGAGGTAACAACGGGCGGGGGTATCTTCCTGGTCATACTCGTGGTTGTCGGCTTTGCAGCTTGGAACACGGGGAACAATCTGCTGTTTCTGGTCTTCTCACTCCTTTGCTCGACGTTGTTCGTTGGGTGGGTTGCAGCCCGCGCCTCATTGCACGACATGGTGGTTTCAGCGCGCTTTCCCGATCACATCTTTGCCGGGGAAGCAGCCCCAGTAATCGTAAACTTGCGGAACATGAAACGGATTCTGCCCTCTTTCTCAGTTCTGGTTGAAGCACGAGGTCCAATAGATCTTGATTACCACGAAGCCGTGCAAAAAAAGAAGAAGTGGCGCCATAGGTTTCAGAAACGCCTGCTCGCATATTTTACCTACGTGCCGCGTCGCTCGGCTGCGGAGCAACGGGTTGAGCAGTTGTTTCCCGAGCGTGGGCACGTGCTGATCAATGGATTCGAACTCTCCACGCGCTTTCCATTTGGGTTTGTACGGCGCCGAAGACGACTGCGCGCTCGCAATGTAGATATTGTTGTGTATCCAAAACCTGAGGCAATCGGAGACAAGCTGCACCTGCTGCCCACCTACAGTGGGCGCATACCCTCGATCCGAAGAGGCGCAGGCCAGGATCTATTTTCGCTTCGTGACTATCAACCAAAGGACGACCTGCGTCACATTCACTGGAAAGCGACGGCCAGGACGCGGCGTCTGACAGTCCGCGAGTTTACGTCAGAAGACGAACGCCGGATCACCATTGTGCTGGATACAAGACGGTGGCCCAACAGCGATGAGCAGGATTTCGGAGAGCGCTTTGAACGGGGCGTGAGTCAGGCAGCCTCGTTATTAAAACACTTCGTTGACGAGCGAGCAGAGGTCCGTCTAATACTCGGGAAAGAGATAGGAGGCCATGGTTCCGGACTGGAGCATCTTTATTCTTGTTTGCGCCGTCTTGCCCTGGTCAAGCCGGAAGAGGATCACTCAGCGGACTATGTCTTTATCGACGAAGCAGACGATGCGCCAGAGGCTTCCATTTTTCAGGATGACTACGCCATTGTTCTGACTTTCGCGGCGCCTGGATCGATCCCGGCGGCAGTTTGGAGGTCATCTCACGTAATTTTCCTTTAACATTATGGGTGTTCTTAGTTCTCATTATTTCGCCTGATCAATCTGAATGGCAGCCACCGTTCGAACCCGCCGGCCTGAGGTGTTGACCTTCTACTCGCGCAAGAGTGTCTGGTTGATCGGGCTTTGCTTTGTGCTCTCCGGGGCCACCGGATTGATCTATGAGGTCATCTGGGCGCGAATGCTTGGCCTTGTGTTTGGCGCTACCACGCTGGCCGTAAGCACGGTGCTGGCAGCCTTCATGGGGGGACTCGCGTTAGGCAGTGTTTGGGCAGGAAGATTTGGCGCCCGCCTCACTCGACCAGTCAGCGCATACGGACTGATCGAGATTGCGATTGCCTTGTATGCGCTCGCCTTGCCGTGGCTTTTCAGCCTTGTTGATAACCTCTACGCCTTTATCTGGCAAAGTCTCGAGCCCGGATTCTTTGCAATGAACCTCTGGCGATTTTCGTTATCATCCGCACTGTTGCTACTGCCGACGGCGTTGATGGGCGCCACGTTGCCGGTGCTATCAGCAGCAATCCTGCGCTCCGAAAGTTTCAAAGCTACCTCTATCACCCGGCTTTATACCTGCAACCTCGTCGGCGCAATTTGTGGCGTAGTCATCGCCGGCTTTTTCCTCATGCCAACCCTCGGGATGCGGGGAACAATTTACACGGCTGCCGCTGTAAATCTCTTGATTGGATTGGTGGCAATCTTTCTCGATCGGGCACCTTCACCTGCGACCGCCAGTCCTGTTCTCGTTGGCAGTGGAGATATCTCACCACTCCCGGCCGCGAGTGAGGGCGCCAAATTCTGGTTCTTCTGCGCTTTTGTTTCGGGCTTCGTCACCTTCAGTACTCAGGTAGCCTGGGCGCGAGTGCTCACGATGATCATCGGTTCGAGCACCTACGCCTTCAGCCTGGTTGTGGCGCTCTTTTTAATTGGTCTCTCCGCCGGAGCATATGTCACCGGCCATCTGAATTTGCAGAATAGGCTGCGACGTGCGGTCCTCATTGTCGAAGTGCTTACCGCACTTAGTCTGGTCTTAAGTCTGGTGGTCCTTAATCGCACACCAACCCTGCTCATAAACATGGGGTTAAGTTTGAAAATCTCGAGTTGGGGAGGACTGCTGGGCTTGCAGGTGTTCGCGGCGGCGCTGCTCATTCTCTTGCCGGCATTCTTGATGGGGATGGTTATGCCGATGGTGCTTGTCTGGGCCAGCAACCGTCCTACAGCCGCTGCTGTTCGTCTGGTTGGCCGAACGTATGCGGTAAACACGATCGGCGCAATCGCGGGAGCCTTCAGTGCCGGGTTCATCTTGATTCCGGCAATCACAACGCGCCGGACGATTCTTCTGACGGCTGCACTTTGTCTTGTGGTTGCCGGCGCCGCTTACCTGCCACCCCAGACAGCGCGCGACCGCGACCTCCATCGCAGTCTCGCTACCGGTGCAACTGCGCTACTGGCATTGCTCATACTCCTTCTTCCTCTTCCGGTGAATTTTGAAGCACTGTCGATCGGGGCCTACGACAGCCTGGTCCGTGTGCTCGCCCAAACACGGGAAGGTGTACGTCCTGAAACTTCCTCAAGTAATGGGCCGAGCGTACATAAACTTCTGCTATATGAAGAGGGGCCGACGGCCACTGTCTCCGTTCGTAAAGACTGGGACATTACCTCGCTCGCCATCAATGGCCGCACTAATGCGTCCGACCGCGAAGACATGCCCACTCAGGTGATGGTGGGGCAGTTGCCTTTGCTTGTAGCGCCTAATATCAAGAACGGATTGATTGTCGGCTTCGCCTCCGGAGTAAGTGTGGGAGCGATGCTCCAGTCTCCGCTGGAGTCGCTTGAATGTGTCGAACTCGAACCGGCAACTGTGAACGCCTCGAGATACTTTGAACACGTCAACAATCGGCCGCTCGATGATCCGCGGTTGCGTCTGATCATCGACGATGCACGCACCTACTTGCGCGTAAAGTCCACTCGCTATGACGTAATCGTCAGTGAGCCAAGCCACCCCTGGGTCCCCGGAGTTGCCAATCTCTTTACGCGCGAGTTTTTTGAGCTTGGCCGATCGCGACTTGCCGAACAGGGGGTGTTTGTCCAGTGGTTGCAAATATATCAGCTCTCAACTGAGAGTCTGCGTTCGGTCCTGGCCACATATAATAGTGTCTTCCCCCATGTGATGGTGTTTCGGGTAGGTGGAGTAACAAAAGGCAAGGATCTGATTCTCCTTGGCAGTCTGGCCCCATTGTCACTCGAGCGCGTGCAGGCTCGCATGGCTGAACCACGGACTGCTGCCGAGCTGGCGCGCGTAGGAATCCACAACGAAGAGGATGTGCGTGCCTGGTATGTTTGTGATGAGGTGCAATTAGGACCAGCGGTGGCGGGCGCAGTGATTAACACAGACAACAACATGCATATCGAAACGAGAGTGCCGCGCGAGGCGTTCCTACCGCTGATGGAGACAAACTCCACCTGGATTGAAATGCTGGCAAGACGATCGGAGTTCAGGTAATAGGGCAAGCTTGAACTGCCACGAGTTGCCATCTGTCGTCCTGATTCGAATACACGTGAACGATCTTGTACTGTCCGGTAAATTCGCGACCTTTGTAGTGCCATTTGGCTGTGTCGCGGGCAGTCAGGACTGCTGTTGCTCCCCAGACTCTCACGCTCACATTCTCCCGCGTAAGGTATTCGACTATCAGATCGCCTGAAACCACATCGTTGATGAACTGGGCCTTATCGTCGCCTTCGAGCGGATACGCAAAGAAGAAGTTATCGGACATGATACGTTCGAGGGATTCCCCGTCGCGGCGAACGAGCGCCTTCACCCACTCGTCATTCATCTGTCTGAGTTCCTGCTCGATCTCAAACTTGGAAGGGGCAGGTTGCCCGACTGACATGGCATAGCTCCTTTCTCGTACGTTGAAATCTGGACTCTATATTGAACGCGCTGTATGACTGCGGAATCTTTTATATACGTCGGCAAAAATGTGGTCGGCGGCGGCTTCGCCGCTGCGAATGCAGTCAGGAATGCCCGCGCCTGAGTAGGCATTGCCGGCCAGAGCCAGGCCGGCAATCGCGGCAACACGCTCCTCGATTCGCGCTTTACGTTCGAGATGTCCCACATGATATTGCGGCATCGACCGCCGCCATTTTGCTACCTCAGCGAAGAGGGGTTGATGTTCAACACCCAGCAGCGCCACCAGGTCGGCCTGCACGCGGCGCACTATCTCGTCCTCTGGTAACGCAAACATCTCCGGTTGAAGATCGCCCCCAACAAAAGCGCGGAGGAGCACATGATCCTCGGGCGCTCGGCCGGCAAATTTGACACTGCTAAAGGTGCAGGCAATCAACGAACGCTTCTCAATAAAAGGAACGACGAAACCAAAGCCGTTGAGAGGGTGCCGAATATCTTTGCGGCGGTAGGCGAGGTTGACAGTAGCGGTCGAGGCATAGGGAATCTCTTCCAGCTCCCCGGCAAGCGAAGTGTCTACCGTGCGCAGCAGTTCGGCTGCCTTGTAAGCCGGAACGCAAAGGCATATGACATCTGCGTGAAGCGGCGAACCGGACCCGAGTGTAATTCCCCACGATTGCTCTTTCTGATCAAAGGTAAGCGAGTTGGCTTGCGAGTTGAGATGTATCGAGCCTTGAGGAATCAGCGAGGTAAGCCTTTCCACCAACAGCCTCATACCCTGGTCGAACGAGAGAAACAGGCTGTAGCGCGCACCGCTTGTACCACGAAGTTCTTCGGCACTTTGTTGCCGGGCTCGGTTTTTTAACGCAAGGATCAGGCTGCGCTCGGAGCGCTCGAACTCGAGCAAACGTGGAAGAGTACTACGCAAGCTGAGCTTCTCGGGATCCGCTGTATAGATGCCACCGATCATCGGTTGGGCCATGCGCTCGAGGGCTTCCCGCCCTAGCCGGCGTTTGACGAAAGCAGCGAGACTTTCATCTGTACTGCCGTTGAGATCCCTCCGGCGGGGCAGAATCAGGTCCATTGCCATTCTGGCTTTGCCCTTCCAACTAAAGATGTCGCTCTTTATAAAAGGCCAGAGACGCCCTGGCGCGAGCAGTTGAAATCCCTCGGGCACTGGACGCAGGCGAGAATCCCGGACGATAAAGCTGCGACGATTCTCCTGATTTGTTTCGATCAAATTTGTTTCGAGACCAATGCGCTTGGCAAGTGCGATGGCTTCAGGTTTTTCTGATATGAAAGAGTCCGGGCCCAGTTCCAGAAGGAAGTCATCGCGGTAGGTGGTTTGTAGGATTCCTCCCAGGCGAGATCCTGCTTCAAGCAGCTTCAGATCGATCGCGGCGTCGCGCTCCCGGGCTCCTTCAACAAGTCGATGGGCCGCAGCTAGACCAGTGATCCCACCACCGATGATGACAACTCTAAACATCAGCAGGCCCCTGTCGATTTAGAAGCCGGGCAGGCAGCAATCGACGGCACAAGTATCGGAGCGCGGTCCAAGCGTACCGATAAACCGGCGCTCAGAGTTTTCCGAGCACCTTTCAACAATCAGTTCACGAACCATTGTTATAAACGCCGGGTGAATACCCGGGGTCGCCGCCCGCACCATATTCAACCCGATCTCCTGACAAAGCTGCCGTGCCTCGGTGTCGAGATCATATATGATCTCCATATGGTCGGAAACGAAGCCGATAGGACACACTACGACGTCGCGAAGGCCCGCCTTACGAAGTGCTTGCAGGTGCTCGCAAATATCGGGGCCCAGCCAGGGTTGCGCGGGGGAACCGCTGCGGCTTTGGTAGACGAGCTGCCACTCAGGCTCGCCCAAAGCATTAGCAACGAGATGGCTGGCTTCAAGCAGTTGGGCTTCGTAGTCACAATTGTCTGCCATTGTTTGCGGAATGCTGTGGGCCGTGAAAACGATCTGCGTTGCCGACTGGCGCGGCTTCGGAATCTGATCGAGCGCCGCTCGGGCGTGGGCTACATTTGCTTCAATAAACAACGGGTGATTAAAGAAAGCGCGGATCTTGTGTATTTCGGGCGCGTTCTCACCAACCATAGCGCGAGCGTCCGAGATATCCCCGAGATACTGGCGACAGCTTGAATAGGAACTGTAAGCCGAAGTGACGAATGCCAAAGCTCGTTTTATGCCGTCCGCGCTCATCCGGGCCAGCGTTTCGGGAAGGAGCGGATGCCAGTTGCGGTTGCCAAAATATATGGGTAGCTGAGGACCGTCTTTCTCGAGTTCACGCTTCAGAGCCGCGATCAGTTGCCGGTTCTGACTATTAATTGGACTGGCGCCGCCAAACATCTCATAGTGACGGGCCACGTCGCGTATTCGTTCCGCGGGTACATTTCGGCCTCTTAATATATTCTCCAGAAACGGCATTACGTCATTCATCCCTTCTGGACCACCAAAGGAGACAACGAGCACGGCTTCGTAAGCTATGCCTCCCTCGTCATGCCGGGTGGTTAGATCTCTCATGAATTGCTATGTGCCACGTTTTGACTGAGTTCGTGCACCGTTTCGACAAGCGCGATAACATTATCTACCGGTGTCTCTGGAAGAATTCCATGACCCAGATTGAAGATGTGACCGGGACGACCTTCCGCTTCACTCAGAATTCTCTGTGCCTGTGTGCGCACATGATCGCTACTTGAAAACAGAGTAACCGGATCGAGATTGCCCATTACCGCCCGCTCGAAACCGATTCGCTTCCAGGCTTCATTCAGCCGCACTCGCCAATCAAAACCAATCACGTCGCCACCAGCCTCAGCCATTAGTTCGAGCAATGCTGCCGTGCCGGTGCCAAAGTGAATGACCGGAACTCCGGGAGTTACGTTTCGAATTACATATCGAGTGTAAGGCAGAGCATATTTACGGTAGTCATCAGGCCCTAGACAACCGACCCAGGAGTCGAACAGTTGAACTGCCTGAGCGCCTGCTGCGATCTGAGCATTTAAATATTTGACCAGCGCGCGCGCAATAAGAGACATCATCGAATCCCAGGCGCCACTGTCGTTGTACATCAGAGTTTTAGTATGAATATAGTTTTTCGAACCACCACCTTCGCTGATGTAAGAAGCGAGAGTGAAAGGCGCTCCTGCAAAGCCGATAAGGGGGAGATTAGATGGCAATGCACGCCGAGTTTGGCGGATTGCTTCGAAGACATAATCGAGTGAACTCACATCTTCAACTTCCAGCAGCCGGTCGACGTCCGCAGGAGTGCGGACGGGATTGGCGAGCGCAGGTCCTTCACCCCGCGTAAACTCGAGACCAATGCCCATCGGTTCCACGATCAAGAGGATATCGGCGAAGATTATGGCAGCGTCCACGCCGAGCCGCTCAGCCGCGTATACCGTTACTTCCGTTGCCAGTTCAGGAGTTTTGCAGAGGTCGAGGAAGCTTGTTCGCGCACGGAGCTCGCGATACTCAGGCATGTATCTTCCCGCCTGTCGCATCAGCCAGATCGGCGTATAGGGAGTTGGCTCGCGACGACAGGCGCGCATGAAGGGGCTATTGTGCAGCGCTTGAGAAGCGCCTGGAAGTGCATTGGCAACCACTATTTGTCGCCTCGATGAAGCGCAGATTTTTGAACTTTCATGTTGGCAGCGTCGTTCAAGGTTGGCACGCAGAGATTACGGGTGGGACACGCCGAATCGCGGCGGAGATGCCCGTAGCACAGCCCGATCGTCTCGCTCAGTTCATTGGTTCAATTCAGGATTCAGACTACAATAAACAGCCGAAAATCGGTAGCGGGCGAAGTTTGAGAAATTTGCCACAAATCGAGGAATTGCGGGGACGTGAGAAGTCTTCAATTAGAACGGGGCTTTTCATCGGTTTACTGTGCACCTATTGTGCATCCGCTCTCTTTCTAAGCAGTTCGGCGCGTTTGTCGGCTGCCGTTTCGTGCATCTCTTTGATCACGTGGCCGTAACGGTCCAAAGTGAACGCCACCGACTTGTGGCCCGCCTCCTGGCTTAAAGTTTTCAGGTCCACCCCTGCGAGAATTGAGAGCACCACAAAACTATGCCGCAAATCATACAGCCGGATCGCTTCCGGTAGTTCGGCGCGCCGCAGCACTATCTTAAACCACATTACCAGCGAACGGCGACGCAATGGCTGCCCCGCTACATCACAGAACACCAGATCGAGGTTCTGCCAGCGCTGCCCGGCGCGCAGCTTGTCTTCGAGCTGTTGTTTCCGTCGCTCCTGTAGTTCGCGGGCGAGTTCGCCCGGAAACACGATCGAACGAGTTCCGCTTTCGCTCTTTGGTTTTTCCCACATCCATTTGCCGGCTGGCAGTTCATGGACCACCCTGCGCACATGCACCACGCCGCGCGCGCCCAACTCGAGATCGCGCCAGCATAACCCTCGCGTCTCTTCGGGCCTTAGACCCACCTGCAAGGCGAGTTTGAAAAGCAGGCCATGCTTGGCCCCGTCGCAAGCCGCAAGGAACGTGAGCGCCTGTTCTGGCGTCAGGAACTGCATCTCGGGCGAGTGTCGGCCAGGGGCTTCAGTGCCCGCAACCGGATTGCTCCGAATTAGCCCCAACACAACTGCCTTCCTTAACGCGCCACTCAATAACGCGCGTGCTGTGGCAACTGTCGCTGGCGAGAGATTGGCAAGTAAGGCCGCCTGCCACTGCTCAACATGATGAGCGCTCAACCGTGAGAGTCTCACGCGCCCGAGTTCGGGCTTGATGTAAAGATCGATGCTCTGCCGATAGGTCCGCAGACTGTTGCCCCGGATCTTTTTGTTTGCGCTGCGCATAGCGAGCCACTGGTCCAGGTATAACCCGAGAGTGAGATTATGCGCCTCACGGCCCGGATGCTTGGCGCTCACCTGTTCGGCGCGCCACTGTACGGCCTGTGATTGATCAGCAAAAACCTTTGAGGGGTAAAGACGGCGACCCTTAGCGTCAAATCCATCGAAATAACGCGCGAGAAATTTACCGCTCGGCAGCTTTATGATTCCCGTTGTTTGCTTTGGCATCGCAGAATCTTTTCACCTCCTCTGGTCGGTATCGTAGACAACGATCCGTGATCTTGATCGGCTTTAAGTCTCGCAGCCG
>DATKDA010000083.1:0-37901 GCA_035512935.1 Pyrinomonadaceae bacterium
TGGCGACGGTTCGTGTTCACCGACATGGGCCCAGCCGGCAATTGATGGATCGTCGATCTTCGTCGCCTGCAACAAGTCCAGCGAGATTGTCGAGATCGATTCGGAAACCTGGAAAATGAAGCGGCGAATAGCGAGCCGTCCGGGGGTCTACAATCTTGCCGTCACGCGAGACGGAAAGCGCCTCATTACCACAAACAAACGCGACCAGTCCGTTTCGGTGATTGAGCTTCGGAGCGGTCGTGAATTAGCAAGAATTCTCACCAAAAGAACGGTGCTTCATGGCGTCGTCGTTTCCCCGGACGATCGTTTTGCCTTTGTCTCAGTTGAGGGAGTTGGAGCAGAACCCGGCACTGTCGAGGTTATCGACCTTACCCGCCTGACCATTGCCGCCAGCGTTGACGTTGCGCAAGGCGCCGCCGGAATAGATTTTCTTCTTACCCGACCTTAACGAAACCTGTCCACCAACGTGCACACATTTCTGATCAATCTGTACTCGCAAGTTGACACGTAAGATCTCTTGCATCGCGGAATCGCGCGCCAGCAGCGAGGTTTCTTCGCTGGCGTTGCCGCCGAATCGCAGGTATGCGCATTGCGTGCTTAGTCTCGCCCACGCAATAAAGGAGATCTAGAGTAGATGAAGCCCCGAATACTTGTAGTCGATGACGACGAAGCAATCACGCAGCAACTCTTCTGGACTCTCTGTGATGACTATGACGTGGTGACGGCGAACGATCTGCAAACGGCAATCCGGCGAGCCACCATTTACAATCCGGTCGTCTCGATTCTGGATCTGCATCTACCTCCGTTGCTCGATTCTCCTGAGATTGGTCTGCGCCTCGTTGAATACATAAAAGCCCACGTTCCCGATGCGAAGATTATCGTCATAACTTCCGAAGACGCAACCGAAACTCAGAAAGCCTGCTTTGCTGTGGGCGCCGATGAATTTCTCGACAAGCCTTTCGAAATTGAACAACTACTGGCGGCGATGCGCCGTATGGCGCCCATTCAACATTTTGACGTGGCCTGATCCCTCTAGTGGGATCGGGTTTCTCGGCCGCTCCTGGATTGGTTAAGCGGTCGTTTGCAAACCGCGCCGGCATTCGTCCCTTCTCCGGAGCGGTAGTTTGCCCCCGCTGTCTTCTGCCCTTGAGCACTAGACGACGGGGGCTTTTGTTTTCGTGACAAGCCGCACCGAATCGTCAACGCCTTGAACAGTTTGCCGGTGATTGCCGCCCAGTCACTCGCTGCGGAAGCTGACTTCTCTTTGCCTGTCTGCGATAATTGGGCCGCACCGAAGTTCCCTCTAAATTTCAGCCTGGGTGTTTCAGGCTTTGAGACACGTGAAGATCTTCTTCACGGATGGTGACCGTCTTTCTAATGAGTGAAGCAATGGACAGAGTGCGGGGAGTGAGAGAGCTGCCGTTATTTCCGCTTCCGGTTGTGCTTTTTCCCGGCGTGCCTCTACCGCTGCATATCTTCGAGCCAAAGTATCGGCAGATGCTCGAAGATATTCGTGCGACTAACAACCTCTTTGGCCTCTCATATTTTGACAGCAGCACGGCTGTGGGTGATGCGCCGCCGGCGGGCCATGTGGGCTGCGTCGCCGAAGTCTCTGAGAGCCAATTATTGCCTGACGGTCGCTCGAACATCCTCTCGATCGGGGTAATTCGGTACCGTGTTGAAGGTTACCTCGAATCCGGCAGCCCTTATCTGCTGGCGCGATTGAGCTTTTTTGAAGACGAAGACGAAGACGAGACAGGATTGCGCAAGAAATCCCAGGAAGTTGCCGAGAACTTCAGTCGCATCGCGCGGGCCGTGCGGATCATAAACAATGAGCGGGCCAGTCTTCCGGATATATCCGACACCGAACCTCAGCGCCTCTCCTTCCTGGTTTCGGCAGCCCTCGAGGTCGAGCCGGAGCTAAAACAAGAACTTCTCGAACTGCGCTCAACCTCCGAAAGGCTGCGAAGGTTGCGGGATATGCTCGGGCGAGCAGTAGCCAGTTATGAAGAACGCGCTCGCATCCACGAGTTGGCTCGTGGCAATGGGCACAGTGGCAAGAAGATTGATCTCGAATGACAACAGCACAAGCAAAGAATCAGATCACCGTTCGGGTGCTCTTTTTTGGCGCCGCGCGCGACACGGTCGGAAAAGGCGAGATCGAGTTGACATTGGCTGCTCCAGCCAAAGCAGCCGGGGCGTTCGAGCAGATCCTGGCAACATTTCCCAATTTGCGGCGCTTCGGTAAATCACTTTTGTTGGCAGTCAATCAGGAGTACGCCGCAGCCGCCGATCTTGAAGTGCGTGAGGGAGACGAACTCGCAATATTTCCACCAGTCAGCGGCGGCGAGGAAGCGGAGACAGCCCCGACCAATGACTTTGTCGTCTTGACTACAGAGCCGATAGATGTGGGCGAAGTGGCGAGGCGAGTGGTTTTGCCTGAATGTGGAGCAACAGTCACGCTCGATGGTTATGCGCGCGAGTGGACCAGCGGCAGACGCACTCTCTACCTGGTCTATGAAGCTTATGCGCCAATGGCGCTGCGCGAACTCGAGCGGTTGGCTGCCGAGGCCCACCGCCGCTTTGCAATTGCTCACATTGGCATCGTTCACCGCACGGGAAGGTTGGAGATTGGAGAGACAAGCGTGGTCATTGCAGTTAGTGCTCCGCATCGACGTGCTGCATTCGAAGCTTGTGAGTGGGCGATTCGCGAACTGAAACGCACGGTGCCAATCTGGAAGAAGGAGATCTTCGAGGACGGTGAGGTGTGGGTTGAAGGCGAGGGCGCGCCGGCTGATCCTCAGGCATTCAGAGCGTGAAAGGAACGAACAAGGTGGAACGAGTTGTTGCCGGTCTACTACTCTTAACTTGTCTTTTTGCAGCGACGAATTGCAGTCAACCGGAAAATAGCAGAACGGTTTCGATTCCCACCCCCTCACCCGGTGGCGAAACTCCAGCCTCATCGCTCTCAGAGTCGGACCTTTCCTTTTTGGACCAGCTTTTACGAGATGCTTTGCCGAGTCTTGGTGGCGGGGCGGCACTCCTACTTGTTGACAGTGAACGAATTCTCTATCGCAAGGCGTTTGGAAATTTAAAGATTGATCAGGTGCTCCCAATTGCTTCGGCAACGAAATGGCTCTCTGGCGCACTGATACTCTCACTGGTGGACGAAGGCAATTTATCGCTGGATGATTCCGTCGCGCAGTATATGCCCGACTTTACGGAGCAGAAGGCGCAGATTACGATTCGCCAGCTCTTCGCGCATACCTCCGGACTCCCGCCTGAAGCGTCATGCAGAAACAACCGCGCGACGAGCCTGGAAGATTGCGCCAAAGCGATAGCTCGCTTGCCCCTGCAAGCCGAACCCGGAGCCACCTTTCATTACGGCGGCGTTTCGATGCATGTAGGCGGACGGGTTGCGGAGGTCGCCACCGGCAAGGCCTGGAACGACATCTTCATTGAAAAGATTGCCGGACCGCTGGGGATGCAGCAGACGGATTATCACGCGTACGGCGCCACGCAGAATCCCCGACCGGCCGGCGACGCCCGCAGCTCACTTGATGAGTATGGAAGATTTCTCCAAATGCTGCTGAATCGCGGTGTCTTCGAGGGAAGGCGAGTTCTTTCGCGGGAGGCGGTGGCGGAAATGCTCCGGGACCAGACCGACGGCGCAACGCTAACGTATACCATTTTTCATGACAAGGGGCATCTCGATCCGGATCTTCCAAATGCTCGTTATGGATTGGGAGTATGGTTGGAAAAACATGACAGCGACACGGGAGAGGTCCTCGAGGCTTCGTCACCGGGAGCGTTGGGTGCATATCCCTGGCTCGATCTTGGGAACAACATTGGCGGAATCATTCTGACGCGCAATACCTTCAGCCGTTCGCTGCCAGTGTATCTAAAGGTGAAGCGGGAGTATCAGGAGAAGCTCCAGGGGAAAGGAACTTTGCGTGTGGGCGGCTGATGACGGGCCGATGGATCGTTAAAGTCATTCGTGGATCTGATGTTTTTGCCTTAAAGCCAAGTTGGAGCGAATTCGCATTTACTCTGCGGGCGTCTCCTCCGCTACCTCTTCCGCCGCTTCCACAAGCGAGGCGCTTGTCACCTTGTCTCCAGAATCGGTCTTGATCAAGCGCACGCCCTGGGCACTACGCCCGGTTTTGCGGATGTGTCCCGCTTCGAGCCGGATCAGCTTGCCCTGCTGCGTAATGATCATGATCTCCGATTCATCATCGACCGGGAAGACGGCTACTACCTTGCCGGTCTTGTCGGTCGTTTTCATGTTGATGACGCCCCGTCCACCACGTGATTGCAGGCGATAGGTTGTAATAGAAGTCTGCTTGCCGTAACCCTGCTCTGATACTGAAAGCATCCGTTCAGAGTCGTCGGCCGAAACCGCGCACAGCGAGACTACAAAATCATCCGGGCGCAGATCGATGCCTCTGACTCCCCGCGTTGCTCTGCCCATCGATCGCACGTTCTTTTCATCGAATCGAATGGCCATCCCGCTGTGTGTAGCAATGAAGATGCGCTTCTTGCCGTCTGTTAAAACAACATCGAGCAACTGATCGCCGTCGTCTATATTGATAGCGATGATGCCGTTGGAACGGATGTTCTGGAAATCCGCAAGGGAAGTCTTTTTGATCACGCCTTTGCGCGTCACCATCACAACGTAGCGTCCTTCGGAAAACTCTCGCACCGGCACTACTCCGGCGAGCTTTCGATCCGAAGGGATGTTAATCAGGTTTACGACAGCCTTCCCGCGCGCTGAGGCTGCCGCATCGGGCACCTGATGGACCTTAAGTTTGTAGACCATGCCGTCGTCAGTGAAGATCATCAGATAAGCATGGGTCGAAGCAATAAACAGATGCTCGACGTAATCAGAGCCTTTTGCGGCCGCGCCAAACCGGCCCTTGCCACCGCGGCCCTGTCGCTGATAGGTGGTTATGGGCGTCCGTTTAATGTAGCCGCTGTTGGTAACTGTGATGGCGACGTCTTCATCGGCGATAAGATCTTCAATTGAAAACTCAACGCCCTCGTCGATGATCTCGGTCCGCCGTTCATCGCCGAAATCCTTCTTGACCTCCTCAAGCTCTTTGGCAATCACGCGACGCAGCGACCTCTCGTTGGAGAGGATCTCTTCCAATTCGGCAATCAGCTTGATGATGTTTTCGTATTCATCCGTAATCTTCTGCCGTTCGAGCGCAGAGAGACGTCGCAGTTGCAGATCCAGAATTGCCTGGGCCTGTAGTTCAGACAATGCCAGGCGTTCCATAGTCTTCTGCAACTTTCCGACGTAGGTCTTTAACTGCGTGTCGGATGGCACGCCCTTCCAGGTTTTCACCTCCGACATCGTCTTCATCTGGCCCGTCAACCACTGCCGTGCTTCGTCGACCGATCGCGAGTTCCTGATCAGCGTGACGATATAGTCGAGTGCATCGATTGCCTTGATGAGGCCTTCCAGGATATGTGCGCGAGCTTTAGCTTTGCGAAGATCGTACTCGGTGCGCCGCCTCACGACCTCGCGGCGAAAGTCGATGAAGCACTCGAGCATCTGCTTCAGATTCAAGACTCGCGGTTGGCCGTTAACGATGGCGAGATTGATCACGCCGAAAGAAGACTGCATCGGGGTCAGCTTGTAGAGCTTGTTCAAAACGACCTGCGGCACCGCATCACGTTTCAATTCCACGACGATGCGCATGCCTGAGCGATCGGATTCGTCTCGCAGATCGGCGATGCCATCCAGCTTTTTCTCATTAGTTAGCTCCGCAATCCGTTCGATCAGCCGGGCCTTGTTTACTTGAAACGGTATCTCGGTGATCACGATCGCGTCGCGTTCCTGAGCGCCACGGCCAATTCGATCGATGCCGGCCCGCGCCCGGAGTTGCAAAACACCGCGCCCTTCCAGGTACGACTTACGAATCTCCTCCCGACCATAGATGAAGCCGCCGGTTGGAAAATCAGGGCCGGTAACAATCTTGGTTAGTGATTCGATTGGGGCTTCCGGATCGCGCAGCAGCAACAGCGTGGCATCAATAACTTCCGATAGATTGTGGGGCGGGATTTTGGTTGCCATTCCCACCGCAATTCCATCCGAGCCGTTGACGAGAAGATTTGGAATGCGGGTCGGAACGACCTTGGGTTCGCTTAAAGACTCGTCATAGTTGGGCTGAGTGTCGACAGTCTCTTTCTCAATATCTGCCAATACCTCATTCGCGATCTTGGCCATGCGCACCTCGGTGTAGCGCATCGCCGCGGCAGCATCGCCATCAACTGAGCCAAAATTTCCCTGGCCGTCAATCAGGGGATAGCGCATCGAGAAACTCTGGGCGAGTCTGACAATAGTGTCATAGACCGCCGTATCGCCATGGGGATGGTATTTACCAATAACGTCACCGACGATGCGCGCGCTCTTCTTGTACGGCTTGTTGTAAGTGTTGCCGAGTTCGTGCATCGCCCAGAGGACCCGGCGATGAACGGGCTTGAGGCCGTCGCGTACATCGGGCAGAGCACGCCCGATAATGACCGACATTGCGTAGTCGAGATACGAGCGGCGCATCTCGTCTTCGATGTTTATGTGATTACGCTCAGAAGTTGTTTCCATCCCACGACCTTTCCAGTACAATCCGCCCGTTACTTAGCAGGGAGACAATCCGCCCTTTTGCGCACTTTGAGGACGCACAAAAAGAACCGAACACTCGATTAGCAAGTGTTGTTTCTGGCGATTTTCCTGATAGCGGATGCAAGCTCTTTATTGACAATCCCAGACAGGCGAAACATCTTATTTGAAGTACGGGTTATTGTAAGCGGCGAGCCGCTTTTTTGCAAACGGGAAAACCTCCACAAAGCCCAATAAAATCAATAGCTTCGGCGTGACGCACAGCTACTGAACAGAATCCGAATTATGGCTCCGTGCGGCAGCATTTCCGATGCCGATTATGGGGCGGTCGAGCCACCTTAGAAAGATGAGCGAACTGCGAAATTGGAAGCGTATTCGTGAACGATTGGAGCTTAAGCTTCCGGTGCGCATCACTTGTCGGGAGACCGCAGATTTTGAGTGGGTAGAAATAACCCGTCTCACGGATGTGACTCCTTTTGGCGCCGGCTTTACGCTCAAACGTCCCACCGAAAAGGGCAGATTGCTCCATATGACGATTCCGATGCCGCGACAGTTAAGGGTGTTCGATCACGTCGAGGACCAATACCGAGTTTGGGGCTTGGTGAGATACCTGAGAGCGACTGTCAACAAAGCCGACCAGAGTCCATTGTTTACTGTTGGGGTGGCCTTTATCGGCAAGCGCGCGCCGCGAGGCTACGATGAAGATCCAACGCGAAGATTCGAAGTTGCCGGGTCGGCTGCCGAGTCTCTGGTCACCATTGAAGAAATAGACACGGTAGTTAAACAGCAAGCCGGCTGTGACAAGCGCGTTCACACTCGACACAATATTCCTATCGACATGCTCCTGGAAGTCTTGGATGAGAAAGGTAACGTGGCGCTCAGTGAGAGCACAGTTACCGAAAACATCAGCCTCAAAGGTGCAACGCTCTTTACTTCCCTGAGCCTGCCTGTCGGCCGCTTCGTTCGCCTGAACAGTTCACAATATCAGTTGACGGTGCATGCGGTAGTGCGCTCGACCAGCACCGGAGCCGACGGCATACCCCGAATTCATGTCGAATTCATCGATAAGGAATGGCCGCTTTAAGCGCATTAAGACTAGACCAGAGGGCCCAGGAAATACGCATTTGAGCGATACTCGAACTTTTTCGCGTTCCCAAACGCCTACAAAGCAACGCTCGGATACCGTTGTCCTGCCGCAGTGGGTCCTCGATGCGATTCGGCCGGCAGTCCGCTCGCTGAGCCGGTTGCTTTGGGATCTGCGTTTTGAAGGTCGCGAAAATATTCCTGCTGAAGGTGGCCTGATTATCGCTTCAAATCACCAAGCCTACCTGGACCCTTTCCTTATTTCGATCCCGATCAAGCGCCCGGTCCGTTACTTGGCCTGGAACGTGGCTTTGAGGTGGCCGCTCATCGGCAGGTTAATGAGAGTACTTGGCGCGTGGCCACTGCAACTTGAGGGCAGCGACCCGGCAGCGATTCGTCGTTCATTGCAATGGCTGCGGAATGGCGGGGCTGTAATGATCTTTCCTGAAGGCGGTCGGGGTCGCCCGGACGGCACGATGGTCCGTTTCAAAGCAGGGGCCGTGCGGATGGCGCTGGAAGCCGGAGTTCCCATTCTTCCGGTGACGATTCGGGGAGCAAATCGCGTCTGGCCCATCGGACGCTGGCTGCCCCGGCGTGGCAAAGTTCAAATTGTCTACCATCAAGTGATGCTCGTCGAACAACGCGCCGGTGAGGAAGTTCGTGCTTGTGCTCGCCGCGAAACGGGCAGGCTTGCTGAAATCATCGGTTCAGCCTTGTAACTCCTGGATCACCCCTAACATCTCTCCGTGAATCAGGCCGTTACTGGCCACAACTTTCGGCGTGTAGATGTCCAGAGGCCCACCGGAAAAATCGGACACGAGACCACCGGCCTCTTCGATCAATAAGACGCCTGCTGCAACATCCCATGGATTCAGTCCATCTTCCCAGAAGCCGTCGAAACGTCCACAGGCCACGTACGCGAGATCGAGAGCAGCAGAACCATCGCGACGGACGGCCTGGGCCTTCATCGTGAAGTTCGTGAAGTAGCGCGCAAAGTCGCGCCGTTCGCGCACGTCGTAGGGAAATCCGGTGCAGAGCATGGCTCGATTCAAGTCTTCAATCTCCGAGACTCGCATGCGGCGATCGTTAAGCGTGGCCCCCTGCCCGCGCTCAGCGGTAAACATCTCATCGCGTGTTGGATCGTACACCACCCCGATTTCAATTCGACCCGCTCGTTCGAGCGCGATCGATACGCAAAAGCAGGGGTAACCGTGGGCGTAATTCGTGGTCCCATCAAGCGGATCGACAATCCATCTCCACTCGCTCTTCCCTGCGACACTGATGGCGCCATCTGACGGACCTGACTCCTCAGCCAGAATGGCATGACGGGGATAGTAGGACCTTATCCTCTCGATGATCAGTTTTTCGGCGGCGAGATCTGCTTCGGTGACGAGATCGATATCGCCTTTGTTGGAGATCTGGATTGCTCGTCCGAGACGCTCGACGAGAATTCGTCCGGCATCGCGAGCAGTTTGGGTAGCAAAGTTGAGCAAGATGTTTTGCGGGTTGTTGGAGCTAGATCGTCCTTAGTGAGGATCCGGAAGCAGTGGAATCTTTATCCCTTTTTCTCGCGCTGTTGCTTCAGCTTCGGAATATCCCGCATCAACATGGCGCGCGATTCCGATTCCAGGGTCGTTGGTTAATACGCGATTCAACCTCCTGGCAGCCTCGGCCGTTCCGTCGGCGACCGAAACCTGGCCCGCATGCAGCGAATAACCAATACCAACTCCACCTCCGTGATGAAATGATACCCAGCTAGCGCCACTGGCGGTATTCAGTAGGGCATTAAGGATCGGCCAATCCGCTATGGCATCAGAACCATCCTTCATTCCTTCAGTCTCACGAAACGGCGATGCAACTGATCCAGTGTCGAGATGATCGCGACCGATGGCGATTGGCGCCGCCAGATCGCCACGTCGCACGAGCTCGTTGATGGCTTCTCCCATCTCCGCTCGTTCACCATAGCCCAGCCAGCAGATACGCGCCGGCAGTCCCTGAAACTGAATACGATCGCGGGCCAGCCGGAGCCAACGATTGAGCGTAGTGTCGTCGGGGAAGAGTTCGAGGGCGAGATCGTCAGTCTTCCTTATATCGAGAGGATCGCCTGAAAGGGCAACCCAGCGAAAAGGCCCCTTGCCTTCGCAGAACAGAGGCCGGATGTATTCGGGAACAAAGCCAGGAATCTCGAAAGCATCTTTACAACCGGCATCAAAGGCGTGCTTTCGAATGTTGTTGCCGTAATCGAAGACCACGGCGCCCGCACGCTTCAGGGCAAGCATCGCTTCCACATGCCGCACCATCGATTCCAGCGACCGCTTTACGTACTGTTCCGGTTTAGCCTCACGGAGGTCAGCCGCCAGTCGCAGTGTTAGACCGGCCGGCACGTAACCATGCAATGGATCATGAGCGCTTGTCTGATCCGTCACCACGTCAATCTGGACGCCTCGTCGCACAAGCTCGGGAAGCACGTCCGCGCAATTGCCGACCAATCCGACCGACACTGGGCGTTTGGTTTCGCGCGCGTCTTCACAGATTGCCAGTGCCTCGTCGAGATCCAGCGCCAGCCGATCGCAGTATCCCGTAGCTACGCGGCGCTCGATTCGCGCAGGATCGACATCGATGCCAAGAAAGGAGGCGCCATTAAGCGTGGCAGCAAGCGGCTGGGCGCCACCCATGCCGCCCATTCCTCCCGAAACTACAAGCTTACCGGAAAGATCGCCCCCGAAATGCTTATCAGCCAGGGCCGCAAAGGTCTCGAATGTTCCCTGGACGATGCCCTGGGTTCCGATATAGATCCAACTGCCGGCCGTCATCTGACCGTACATAATCAGACCTTTGCGTTCGAGTTCGTGAAACCGGTCCCAGTTGGCCCAGGCGCCTACGAGGTTCGAGTTGGCTATGAGAACGCGGGGGGCATACTCGTGAGTACGAAAGACGCTGACGGGCTTACCTGATTGGACCAGTAGCGTCTCGTCGTTTTCCAACTGCTTTAACTCTCTGACAATAGCTTCGAACGCTTTCCAGTCTCGGGCCGCTTTACCCGAGCCGCCGTAAACGATTAGCTCTTCCGGACGCTCGGCAACGTCCGGATCGAGATTGTTCATCAGGCACCGTAAGGCGGCCTCCTGATGCCAACCTTTACAATTCAGCTCTGGACCATGAGGCGCGTGTATTTGCTTGAGCGGGCTCATCCTGCCTCGGCAACTCCCGGGAATTCGCGATTCAGCAGCTACTCGTCACTGCGTTTCCAGAACCGGCTAAACCAGCCAGTATCCCGTTTCATCAACTGTTCCAGTTCACCTGAATCAAGCCAGATGCCGCCACATTTGTCGCAGGTATCAATCGCTACTTCCTCGAATTTGCTTTCTGCGAGCGTTCCATCGCAGCGAGGACACTGCATGCTTGACTTGCCGGCGGCCTTTGCCTCTTCTGCGATTGACATCTTCTCGCGCAGCTTTTCCATTGCCTCTTTATTCTTGCGATGAAAATACTCTTCCTCCAAACCCTTTCTGCGATCGTCAAAAATATCCGACATTCTTTTACCTCCCGGTCCTGATATCGGTCATGGTTGATTGGATTCCTTAGACTACCAGATTAAGCGCCGCTGGCGAACTATCGCCGAACTATCGCCGACTATAGTAACGAATCGAATGCGCCGTCGTTAATTGCCTTCGCAATGCGCTCAATATCAGCAGACATTGAACGGTCTCTTTCAAGGCGCGGTACCAGGGAACGGACTACTTCAAACGCAGCCCGAACGCCTTTGCCTGGTGAGAGAGGCTTGCGGTGCTCGAGTCCCTCTGCTGCCGTGATCAACTCGATTGCCGTAACCAGCTCGGCGTTCCCTACCATTGATCGCAACTTGATTGCCGCTGTCATGCCCATCGATACATGGTCCTCTTTGCCGCCGTCGGTCGGTACATTATCGATGCTGGCGGGATGTCCCAGTATTCTTGCTTCGTTTAAGAGTGCGGCCGCGGTGACTTGAAGCATCATGAACCCTGAGCCGAGGCCTGCCTGAGTAGTTAGAAAAGGCGGTAAGTCTTCGTTCAGGTCAGGATTAACCAGGCGATCGATCCGGCGCTCGCTGATGCTCATTAGATCAGCAAGAGCAATGGCGGCGTAATCAAATGAAAGGGCCAGCGGCGCCCCGTGAAAATTGCCGCCGGACAGTACATCTTCCGTGTCGGCAAATACGAGTGGATTATCGGTGGCGCTGCCAGTCTCAGTTTCAACGATGCCGCGCGCATGAGCGAGCGCGTCTCTTACCGCACCATGGACTTGCGGCATGCAACGCAAACTATAGGCGTCCTGGACGCGGGGATCGTTTTCGAGATGAGAAGTTCGGATCTCGCTATCACGCAGCAGATCGCGCAGATGAGCAGCCACCTCAAGCTGTCCCTGATGCGGGCGTACGGTCTGGATTCGCTCATCGAAAGCCACCGGAGTGCCTCGCAGCGCTTCCAGAGTCATCGCTCCGGCAACATCGGCGACACGCGCCAGTCGCTCTGCGCGACCCAGGGCGAGACCGCCAACTGCCGCCATTGCCTGAGTTCCATTGAGCAACGCCAGGCCTTCTTTCACCTCCAACTCGAGTGCTTCGATTTCAGCTCGCTTGAGGGCCTCGGAAGCCGGTAGACGTTCGCCTTCGTAAAACGCTTCGCCTTCTCCAATGACGCATAGGGCCAGATGAGACAGCGGCGCAAGATCGCCACTGGCGCCGACCGAACCTTTCTCGGGAATCGCGGGAGTTACGCCGCGTTCGAGCATTGCAATCAACCGATCAATCAGGACGGCGCGGGCGCCACTGAAACCACAGGCCAGCACGTTTGCTCGCAACAGGAGCATTGCGCGCGCTTCGGGAATGGAAAGTGGGGGACCCAGACCACAGGCATGACTGCGAACGAGATTGAGTTGCAGTTCGCGCAACTGTGAAGCCTCGATGCGGACATCGGAAAGCTTTCCAAAGCCGGTGTTTACGCCATAGACGGTTCTGCCTTCCGCAATGATTTTCTCCACCACAACTCGCGAGGCTTCAACGCGGGCGCGGGCTTCTGTTGCGAGAGTGACAGACTCTTGACCGTTAGCCACCGCGGCTATCTGTTCGAGCGTTAATTTCTGACCACTGATCTTGAGCATACATATAGGAGGCGGACGCGAGGTCCGCAGAAAATCACCCAGGATAAATTCGTTTCATTTCGGGGATCTTTGTAAGATCCACGAAATCACGCGAACAGCCATAAGATGATCCTTTACGGCCTTGTTACTGTCTCTTCTGGGGCCTTACGGTCTGGCGCTTCCGAGTAATCACGTGTCGAGGAATCTCGATCAGGCGTCTCGGTAATATCGAGTCTCTTAAACTCACCCGTAGCCGTGCTACGAACGCGCTGGCGAGCTCGCTTGGCACGTACAGTAGTGCGGCGTGTCGCAGTTGCGGCTCGGGTCCAGCTCGTCATTCTTTGCAAGGGTCGCAACGAAAACTGATGTTGCGGAAGCACCTCGCCGGTTGCTTCGCGCAAACGCACTGTGCCGAGTGCGAAGATTGCAATTGCCGCATTGAAGAGCACCCCAACAACAAAGACGATCCACCCGGGGACGACACCGACTGTCGCCCGCTCGATAAAAGCCTCAAAATCACGTGCCGGCAATGGATGCAAATAGACTTTCAGATTCCAACTGAGCGCCAGCAGGGCAAATATCCAGAGATAGTTTCGGCGCAGACGCCGGCCGACCGCTTCCCATTCGCTGATCGTAAAGTGTGGCGTTATCAGATCTGCAGCGAGATGTTCGGCCCAGGACTCGTCTGGGGCGACGCTCTCGGGAGCAAGCAACTGGGCAAAGTAGCCGGTCTCGAGCACGCGGACGCGACTCGACCAGATCTCGTAATACCGGTAACGCCGGGCCTCCATCACGAGGAAGATGGCTACAAGAATGGAATTTATCGGAATGACGAAATGGGGATTCGTGGCCGAGCTAAAAACAAAAGAGAGCGTGGCGCCTGCGGTAATGACGGCCCAGTTGGTGGTGGTATCGAGCCGATTGCGCCAGGTGTTTGAACGCTGCACTTCACCGCGATAAAAATGGATCATCGCCGCGTTAAACTCACCGGTGGACATCCGGCGCATCATGGCTGCGGGCGTTGTCGGGGCCGCATTTTCAGTTGGAGCGGGTGGGGCTTCGGTCTGAGACAACTGGCGTAATCTACCAGTGCCACGATCTGATGATGTTGAGCCGGTTGCCTTTTGCTGTGATTCGGTTGTCATCGACCCTGATTTTGGAGTTGCATGGAGCGCCGGCAGATAGAGCGGAGCATCCGGGACTCCGGGCAGTCATAATAGCATGCGAATGTGCCTGAACTCGATTCGGTTTGCACTTTGCACATAACTTTTCGCTAAAACTGGTCTTCCCCACCTATACTTACAGTCGCTCGTTCGAGCAATCAAAGACTATGTTGCCAGATAGCGTGGAAACAGACGTTGACGTTCGTTGGATGCGTGAAGCGCTCAGTGCGGCGCAGGACGCCCTCGGGCTTGGCGAAGTGCCCATTGGCGTTTGCATTGTCAGCGGCGAAACGAAACTCGCGGTTGCGGGCAATCGCACACGGACTGATGTGGATCCGACGGCCCACGCAGAGATTGTTGCCCTGCGAGAAGCAGCCAGCAAGGTAGGCAACTACCGGTTAAGCGACGCGGTTGTCTATACGACTATCGAGCCGTGCGCGATGTGCGCTGGGGCGTTGATACAGGCTCGAGTGTCACGTCTGGTCTATGGCGCTCGGGACGAGCGCGCTGGGGCCGTTGATTCTCACTTCGGCATCTGTGACACAGAATTCCTGAATCATCGCATTGCAGTAACGGCTGGCGTACTTGAAGCCGAGTGCCGGGAGATCATGCAGGAGTTTTTTCGCTCGCGGCGAGAACAACAACTGGGTGAACGGTAAGACACCACAGGCTTCAGCCTCGTGGACCTTCAATTTCAGCCTAACCAAACCTTCCCTGGACCACACCAGACACCACAAGCTTCAGCCTCGTGGAGTTTCAATTTCGACCTAACAAAAACACCCCCTGGACCACACAAGACACCACAGGCTTCAGCCTCGTGGAGTTTCAATTTTGGCCTAACGGAGCGAGATTCAACACTTCGGATTGGAGAAGATGCGACTTACCTCACTCATGAACGTGCGCGGAGTCGGATGCTTTGTTAAGTCGAAAATGAAGACTCCCCGAGGCTGAAGCCTGTAGTGTCCTGTATGGTCCACGAAGTTGAAGTTAGGCAGAAATTGAAACTCCAACGAGGCTGAAGCCTGTGGTGTCTTGCAGGGACCACGAAGATTGAAGTTAGGCGGAAGTTGAAGGACCACGAGGCTAAAGCCTGTGGTGTCTGGTGTGGTTCTGGGAGGGGTTTGTGTTGGGGGGAGTTGAAGGACCACGAGGCTGAAGTCTGTGGTCTCTGGTGGGTGTTGGGGCGGGTTTTGGCTTGGCAGAAGTTGAAACTCCACGAAGCTCACCTCCGTGGTGTCTGGGATAGGCTTTGAGACAGTTGCGTTACGCGGAAGTTGAAGGTTACGAGGTTTTAAAGCAGATATCGTCGGGGTCGGGGTTGCCCCCAACCGCCCGGTGGGGGTATTTACAATGCAGGTTTGGTACAAGATGTTAGAACTTGTTACTATGCTTCGCCTGCGGAGAGGTCGCATAGTGGATTAGTGCACCGGTCTCGAAAACCGGAGTGGGTGAAAGCCCACCGTGGGTTCGAATCCCACCCTCTCCGCCAAAGGATTTGCGATTGCCGATTGCCGATTTTAGGTCTGGTTGATCGTTTTCAAATCGACGATCGGCAATCGCAAATCGGCAATTCCGCGGGAGAGGTGCAGGAGTGGTTGAACTGGCAGCACTGGAAATGCTGTGTACGGGGAACCGTACCGTGGGTTCGAATCCCACCCTCTCCGCCAGAAGGATTTGCGATTGCTGATTATTGATTGCTGATTGCCGATCGTCGATTTGCCCATTTCATCTCGTTGAAATGGCTTTCAATCGACAATCGACAATTGACAATCGCAAATCGACAATCGACAATCTACAATGGACAATGTGTTATGGGAACCGAAGATAACAAGCTGGCAGCCGACGAAGCACGTCGCAGCATCCAACACGAGTCGGTAAAAGCTCAGGTCGAAGAGAATGTCAATTCAGAGATTACCGGCCGGGCAGCCCAGAAGAGTGCGCCAGAGGAGTCCCGGAAGATCGATCAGGTTGCGGGCGAGTTTCGCAATAAGGCTGTCGACGAGGTCATTGAAACAGAGCAAGAGGTAGGACGTTCTCGCGGCCTCGCCCGAGTTTCGCAAGTCGTCGATTACATATTTTTCGTAATCTACGGTCTGCTTTTTATGAGATTTCTGCTGGCGCTGATGGCCGCGCGCAGCAGTGCCGGGTTCGTGCGGTTTATTGTGGCGGTAACAGATCCTTTTTACGAACCGTTTAGAGGAATTGTAGCCAGCCCGAGCGTCGATGGTGGCCATACGTTAATGCTGCCAATCGTAATCGCGATTATCGCCTATGTGATGCTGCATCTGGCAATAAACGGTTTGTTGCGTATGCTGGCGCACCGGAAGACGCAAGTTTAGTTTTTGAAAAGTTATCAGACTTCGGGCTCCGCACAACGCCCGCCTTGCGAACCCCGCCAGGCCGGGAACGGAGCAACGGTAGCAACGGCAGCGTGTGTTGCGGGTAAGTCCGGAGTCTGGCCAAGCTTTCAAACAAAGAGCAACGAAACAGGAGTTTCGTTGCTCTTTCGGTTTTTACGGTGCTAGACTTCGCTACTGCTCGCAACCCTCTGCCAGGAGTAAATCGATGAAGACCATCTTTAGCGCTGCCTTGCTTCTCGCAGTTATCTCGCTTGTCAATGTCAGTGGCTTTGCCCAGTCACTTTCACGGGAAGATCTGCGACGGGAGATCGAAACGAAGCGGGCCGAATTGCTGAAACTTGAAACCCAGTTATTGGCTCCTGCTAAGGAAGACGAGGATGCTTATGCGACCTTTCTCGAACAACCCAACACCGGTGTGATCCGTCTACTTCCCCGCGAACGTTATGACACTGGGGTATACCGAGAGGTAAAAAAGACCATGACCCTGCGGGGCGGTGGTGCTTATTACTCGTTCAGCAGGCGCACTCATGAATATGGCGCGGATTCCAATATATCGTGGGAGTCCGGATACTTGTCCGTGGGGTTCGCAGGTGCTAACTATGGAATGATGACCGCCGTGGAAGATGTCTCGCTTGAGTCGTTAACACCAGAACACTATGCTGTTCAGCTCCTCTCCAAATACGTACCACCTAAAAGGGAACCTGAGGCACGACTCGAGTACAGGCGGTTTCAAGCAGGAACGACGATCTCAGATTGGCCGTTTCTTAGTAGGTTGCCGGCGCGTCCTGGCATAACGTATCTGCTTCGTTCGATCAGCTATGGACAGGGGGATTTGCTTGTGGGTTTTCGGATCATTCGCAAGGACTCTGACGACAGCCTGATCATCCTCTGGAAACTGATCAAAAAGTATCCGGTACCCGCCCTGGCAAAGAATAATTAAGAGAGAGCAAACTTCATTGGCATATCAGGTAATTGCACGCAAATGGCGACCGCAGAGTTTTGAAGAAGTAACCGGGCAGGAGCCCATTACCAGAACCTTACGCAATGCAATCGAGCACGAACGATTGCATCAGGCCTATCTGTTCTCCGGCGCTCGCGGCGTTGGCAAAACAACGACGGCCCGGTTGCTGGCAAAATCGCTCAACTGTCACAAGGCTACGAAGCCAACTCCCACACCCTGTCGCACCGACGATCCTGACGCTTGTCCTTCGTGTCGCGAGATTGCTGAAAGCCGCTCAATTGACGTCCAGGAGATTGATGCTGCTTCGCACACTCAGGTAGAGAATGTCAGAGAGGTGATTATCGGCACCATCGGCATTGCGCCGGCCCGGGATCGCTACAAGATCTTCATCATTGACGAGGTCCACATGCTTTCAGGGCATTCGTTCAATGCGTTGCTCAAGACCATTGAAGAGCCCCCACCTCGGGTCATCTTCATCATGGCCACTACCGAACGACAAAAGGTTCCGGAAACAATTCTTTCACGCTGCCAGCAGTTTGAATTTCGCACGATCGCGACTGCGAAAATACTCGAGCGCCTCCGGTTGATCGCCCAAAACGAAGGGATTGAGGTACCGGACGAAGCGCTGCGTGAGATTGCGCGCGCGGGCGAAGGCTCGATGCGCGATGCCCAATCGGCATTTGATCAGGTGATCAGCTTTGCCGGCTCACAGATAAAGAAAGCGGATGTCGAACTGGCACTCGGAGTTGCAGGCGCCGATATTCTCACTCGAGTTATCGATGGTATTGCCGCCGGCCAACCATCGGAAGCATTGGCTGTGGTGGAGGACGTTGTGATGCGGGGGCACGACCTGCGCAATCTCTGCCGCGATCTGCTCGCACACTTACGGGACCTGCTCGTGATGAAAGTCTCGGGTAGCGAGGAGTTGCTTGAAGCGGCCGTGTGCGATCCGGAAGAACTAAAACGACAAGCGGCTCTGTTTACCGAATCGGATCTGGTGCGGTCCTTTCACTCGCTGGCAGAAACGGAGACAAAACTTCAAAAAGCAGCGCACCCGCGTTATCAGGTGGAGATCGGTCTGGTGAAACTGATGGAGATGCGAAGACTCGAGCCCATCACACAGATCATCGAAAGACTTTCGGCGCTTGAAGAGTCGCTGCGCTCCGGTCAACCGCCGGCCCCAACGAAGTCACCTTCAATACCAAAGGCGAACTCCGAGCGACCATCTGGAGCTCGAACAACACCTCCAGCAGCGAAATCTCTATCCAGTGGCCCCTCGACAGGAGCGGCGGTAAAGACCGCACTCGAGCCTAAATCTTATAAGGCGCCAGAAGAACCAGCTTCAGGTGTCGAAGCGCCGGCGAGCGGATCTGAAGTTGAGAGAATCAAGACCGTGCTTGAAAGCAAACGCAAGATGTTTCTCGTCAGTGTTCTCGAAGGAGCATCACAAACAACACTCGAAGCCGGGGAACTCTGTATAGAGTTTGCGCCTGAGGCAAGGTCGCTGCGAGACACGCTGGCGAAGAGTGACAACGTGAAGCTTTTGCGTGAAGCCTGCAAGGAGGTAACGGGCAAAGACCTTGGCGTGCGCATTGTAATCAAGGAGCCTGGCGCGCCGTGCGATGATTCAAAAGAGGAAACAGAGCGGCGCCGGAAAAAAGATCTCGTCGAGTCTGCCAAGAAAGACCCCTTGGTCCAGCAGATGCTTCACACCTTTCGAGGAGAAATCGCCGACGTGCGCGTTGTTGATCAGGAGTGACCGTCTGAAATAACCGAAGCGATAGTATAAGATCAGTGTGAATTTGTTTGTGTATGTTCGTGTATTTTAGTGGATCATCTCTTTTAACTGACCAAACACAAGATCCACGAACCCACACGAAATGACACGAACAGATCATTAACACCGAATCACACTTCAGCCTTTCTGCATCTCTCTTGCCACTCGGAGAAAAGCTCGCGCCGCATGCGAAAGACTGGCGCCCTTGCGATAGATCAGATGCAGGCGCCGCTCGAGCCGCATCTCCCGCACGGTGAGCGCAACTACAAGCTTGCGGCGGATCTCTGCCTGAGCGGTTAAGCGCGGCACCAGGGCCACTCCCATCCCATCCTCGACGAATCTCTTAATGGCTTCAAGCGTCGGCATCTCGAGCGAGATGTTCAGCGGAGTCTTGTACTTTTCAAATGTACGCACTACTCGCTCGCGGTAAGGGGAGGGAACGTTGTGGGCGATGAACGATTCCGCTCCCAGCTCCCGCACGGATACGGTCCCCTTTTCAGCGAGAGGATGATCCGGCGCCACGATGAGAGCCAGTTCATCCACCACAACCGGCATGGAAACTATTCCCGAGTCGTTCGGCTTGTAAGAGACCACTCCGATCTCGATATCGCGACCCAGAATCTCGGAGGGGATGCGGCTCGCCAGACTGCGCTTGACCTCCACTTTGATGTGAGGATGTCGCGCGCGAAAGATCGGAATCACGGGCAACAGATAGTTAACGGTGTACTCGTTTGCGCTCAGCGTCAACTTACCCCGTTGCAGGTCGCGTAACTCCTTGACCGCCACCTGGGCACTGCGGCGAAGATTTATCATCTCCTGCCCAAATTCATATAGAACTCGTCCCGCCGCCGTCAACGTGCCGTCCTTGGATGACCGGTCAAACAGCGGCTCGCCCACTTCGTCCTCGAGCCGCCGAATGGCCTGACTTACCGCCGGTTGGGTTCTGTGAAGCGATTCCGCGGCCCGGGAAAAACTCTGCTCCTGCGCCACGGCAATCAAGACTTCGAGCTGATTTATGTCCATTTAATCCAACAAACTCGGCTAAAAGGTTATGGCTACCGCCAGTGCTGCTTATCCTATCATACCGACTTATGTTTCTATAAAGATTATAACTTTGACTTTCAAGCAACTGGCCTCTAGCATCCTGCGGGAACAGGAGGCGTCTGCATGACTGCGGAAAAGATAGCTGTTTTCGATACAACCCTGCGGGATGGCGAACAGTCGCCCGGCTGTTCGATGAATCTCCATGAGAAACTGCGCCTGGCCCACAAGTTGGAGGCTATGGGTGTCGACATCATCGAAGCTGGCTTTCCGATAGCCTCTGATGGCGACTTTGCGGCTGTCAAAGCAGTCGCCGCGGAATGCCGCGAGGCGACCGTGGCTGCCTTGTGCAGGACGGCCGAGGCGGATGTAGCCCGCGCTGCCGAAGCCCTGCGCGGCGCGGCGCATCCGCGTATTCACACATTTGTCGCCACCTCGGATATTCACCTCGAACACAAACTTCGAAAGACACGCGCTGAAGTTATGGAAATGACCCGCCAGGCTGTGCGGCTGGCCCGAAACTACGCGGCAGAAGTCGAGTTTTCAGCAGAGGATGCGACTCGCAGCGACCCGGAATACCTTTGTGAGGTCTTTTCGGTTGCAGTCGATGAAGGCGCATCGGTGCTGAACGTTCCGGACACGGTCGGTTATACGATGCCGACAGAATACGCTCGATTAATCCGTATGGTGCGTGAGCGAGTCGCCGGCGATGGCGTGCAGATCAGCGTTCATTGCCACAACGACCTGGGTCTGGCAGTTGCAAATTCGCTCGCCGCGGTCGCAGCAGGCGCGCGTCAGGTTGAATGTACAGTCAATGGCATCGGTGAACGGGCCGGCAATGCTTCGCTTGAAGAGATTGTCATGGCGATGCACGTGCGCAGTGACCAACTGCCTTTCCAAACCGGAATCAATACAGCCGAACTCTATCCGGCCAGCCAGTTGCTCTCTGAGATCGTTGGCTTCGACGTACAGCCCAACAAGGCGATTGTGGGACGTAATGCCTTTGCGCACGAAGCCGGTATCCATCAACACGGCGTGATCAATAATCCGCTGTGCTACGAGATCATGACGCCTGAGTCGGTGGGCGTGCCAAATAACAGACTGGTGCTCGGGAAGCACTCCGGCAGACACGCGCTCGGGTTACGTTTCGCTGAACTTGGCTATTCGTTGGACCAGACAGAAGTAGATGACGCCTACAGGCGATTCACCAGACTGGCAGATCGTAAGAAACGTATCTATGACCAGGATCTTATCTCCCTGCTTTCGGCAAGCACTAAACTGCGCAACCAGCGCCTGGCCCCAGAGGCTGAGCCTGCCGAAAGTTTTGCTGCAGCCTCAAACTATACTTAATTAAGCCTCCGAAGATTAAAAATCCCATTAACAGGTACTTTGAAACATGGACTTAAGAATTACCGTCCTTCCCGGCGACGGGATCGGACCCGAGGTTACTTCTGAAGCGGTACGCGTGCTGCGCACTAGTGCCGCAATTCACGGTCACGATTTCAACCTTGAAGAAAAACTGTTTGGTGGCGAAGCAATTCGGCGGACAGGATCGCCGCTGCCACCCGAAACTCTCAATGCCTGCCTGGCCAGCGACGCAGTGCTGCTCGGCGCGGTAGGCGCACCCGAGTTTGATGCTCTGCCGTCCAGCGATCGACCGGAAGGTGGACTGCTGTTGCTGCGACGTGCTTTAGGGGGCTATGCAAACCTGCGCCCAGCGTTCTCGTATCCCGCAATCGCCGCTTCGTCGCCGTTAAAAGGAGAGGTGATTCAGGGGGCCGATGTTCTCATCGTTCGGGAGCTTCTCGGCGGCCTGTATTTTGGCGAGCCACGTGGGTTCTGGCGCGGTAATGGCAACCCGAGTGCGCTAAACACCATGCGCTACTCTGTCTCGGAAATCAGAAGAGTGGCGCGAGTGGCATTCGAAGCAGCGCTTACTCGCCGGTGCAAGGTCACATCGGTTGATAAAGCCAATGTGCTGGAAGCATCGCAACTCTGGCGACAGACGGTGACCGAAGTGGCTGCGGACTACCCACAAGTTCAACTAGAACATCAATACGTCGATTCGTGTGCCATGCTGTTGATAACCAATCCGCGTCGATTTGATGTGATCTTGACCGAGAATCTCTTTGGCGACATTCTTTCGGACGAAGCGGCAGTGATTACAGGGTCTTTGGGGATGTTGCCGTCTGCGAGCATTGGGGGTCAGGTAGGATTGTACGAACCAGTTCATGGCTCAGCTCCTGACATCGCAGGGCAATCACGTGCCAATCCATTTGGCGCAATCGCTTCCGCGGCAATGTTGCTTCGCTACTCCGCAGGCCTCGAGCAGGAGGCCACTGAAATCGAAGAGGCGATCCGGGCGGTTCTCGATGCCGGATATCGCACACCCGATCTTAAAGGTGGGCCAGGAAGCTATGTAGCAACCACTACCGAGATCGGTCAGCTTGTCTCTGAGGCCATGGTTGAGATTGCCGACTTGCGTCACGCCTACCACGCAGTTTGAGGAGGCTGACTAGCGCTGGAGATGCCCCGCACACTCTTTGAGAAACTCTGGGACGCGCACGTGGTCCATGCCGCTGCGAACCAGCCTGCGCTCCTCTACATCGATCTGCATCTAGTGCACGAGGTCACCTCGCCGCAAGCCTTTGACGGCTTGCGCAGCGCCGGTCGCCGTGTGCGCCGGCCGGATCTGACTGTCGCTACTGCCGACCATAACGTGCCGACCACCGATCGCAGCCTCCCAATAGCCGATGCGATCGCCGCAAAACAGATTGCGACCTTGCGAAGCAACTGTAAGGAGTTCGGCATTCGACTTTTCGACATCGATTCAGCCGAGCAGGGCATCGTGCACGTCATTGGACCAGAGCTTGGACTGACCCTGCCAGGAGTGACAGTCGTGTGCGGCGACAGCCACACAAGTACACACGGAGCTTTTGGGGCCCTCGCTTTCGGTATTGGCACGAGCGAAGTTGAACATGTTCTGGCGACGCAATGCTTGCCTCAATCGCAGCCGCGCACGATGCTTGTGAAAGTGGAAGGAACCTTGCCCGATGGTGTCACTGCGAAAGATCTGGCGTTAGGAATAATTGGCCGCATCGGGACCGATGGCGCGACCGGGTATGTAATCGAGTACGCCGGTGAGGCAGTGCGCAGTCTCTCTATTGAAGGCCGGATGACGCTCTGCAACATGAGCATCGAGGCCGGAGCGCGAGCAGGAATGATCGCTCCCGATGAGAAGACGTTCGCATACCTGAAGGGAAGAAGATTCGCGCCTGCTGGTGCTGCCTGGGACGAGGCTCTTGCCTGCTGGAAAACTCTCCTCACAGATGAAGGCGCGGCATTCGATACAGTCGTCGAGATTGATGCTGCCCAACTCGAGCCTTACGTGACCTGGGGCACGAGTCCGGGAATGGTAGTTTCCGTGAGTGGTGAGGTCCCCGATCCCGGCAGAGCCGAAACCGAGGCTGACCGGCGGGCTACTGAACGCGCGTTGGAATACATGGGCGTGGCCCCGCGGACAAGAGTCGAGGAGATAATGATCGATCGAGTGTTCATCGGCTCTTGCACAAACGCCAGGCTGGAGGACTTGCGAGCTGCGGCTCGCGTGCTGAGAGGTTACAAGATCAAGGACTCCGTGCATGCAATGGTAGTCCCCGGCTCCCAGAGCGTCAAACGAGCTGCGGAAGCTGAAGGCATCGATCTGGTGTTCCGAGAAGCCGGATTCGAATGGCGTGAAGCAGGTTGTTCAATGTGTCTGGGGATGAATCCCGACATTCTCGCGCCGGGTGAACGGTGTGCCTCTACTAGCAATCGAAACTTCGAGGGACGCCAGGGGCGTGGCGGTCGCACTCATCTTGTTAGCCCGATGATGGCGGCGGCTGCGGCGGTGGCGGGACACTTTACGGATGTAAGAAGATGGCGGTTTAGAGACTGAGAGATTATGGAAGCCTTTCGCACTCATAAAGGGCTGGTGGCGGTATTGGACCAAGCCAATATTGATACCGATCAGATTATTCCGAAGCAGTTCTTGAAACGGATCGAACGTACCGGCTTTGGCGAGTTCCTCTTCTATGACTGGCGCTACTTGCCTGGTGGCGGTGTGAATGAGGCGTTTCCTTTGAATAAGCCGCGCTATCGAGGGGCATCAATCCTGGTGACTGGTAAAAATTTCGGGTGTGGTTCGTCGCGCGAACACGCTCCCTGGGCGCTCGCGGATTATGGGTTCCGGGCAATCATCTCGCCCTCCTTTGCCGACATCTTTGCGAACAATTGTCGCAAAAACGGTCTGTTGCCGGTGGTGCTGCCGGCGGATGACGTGGCCGAGATTATGCGCCGGGCGGATCGTGAAGAAAACTATTCTCTGACTGTGGATCTCGAGGACAAGGTGCTGTTTGACGCTCAGGATTTCAGGGCGGCTTTCGAAATTGACGATTTCCAACGCCACTGTCTGTTGGAAGGCCTTGATGATATTGGCCTCACGCTTCAACACGGGGGAAAGATCGCTTCTTACGAGTCTCGCCGTCCCGCCTGGCTGTCGTAACGCATCCTGTCGAGGTTTGCGTTAGTGCATTGCCTCAAAACTCTGAATGTTCTTAGACTCGGACGGGATGATCTTTGGCGTATGAGTATGCCGTGTACGCCGAGATGACGTGACAGACCCAGCCCAACAAGCCGCCAGACCCGATCCAAAAACCCGGTGTGATAATTAGCCAGAGCACTCCAGCGAGAATCCGGCCGTTGTAGAGTTGCCCGACTCCCGGAATCAGAAAGCTCAGAATACCTGCCAGATAAGGATCACGCATTCACTCAACCTCCATCGATTCTCTATACGACAGCTCTTCAAGGATTGTTCGGCAATTTGCGAAACCAAAGTTCAAGACGACCTCAGCCCGGAGACCATGTTATCCTCGCCTCGGTAAACCGACATGACCGAATCAATGCAGAATCCACTGCGCGCCGGACTGCGTTTCGAACGTACTGCGGAGCCCTGCGTCATAGTGATCTTTGGCGCCACCGGCGATCTCACAAAAAGAAAACTCATTCCCGCGCTCTTTCGGCTCTCGCAGCAACAACTGATACCAGCAGAGTTCGCCATCGTAGCCACCGCACGGCAGCAGCTTAGTGATGAAGAATTTCGCGCACGAATGCGCGACGCTCTGGCCCAGTTTGCCGACGAACCCGTAGACGAGTCTGGCTGGCAAAGCTTTGCCGGCAGCATCTTTTATGTTCAGGGTGATTTCGGTGACCAGGCGACCTACTCTCGACTGAAGGAAGCTCTCGAAGTAATTGATCGGAAACGAGATACCCAGGGAAATCGCGTCTATTATCTGGCCACTGCTCCCGAGTATTTTGGTCCGATTGCTCGCCATCTGGGTGACGCCCAATTATCAAGATCAAAAGGCTGGGTCCGTCTGATCGTCGAAAAGCCGTTCGGCAGCGATCTTGAGAGCGCGCGTAAGCTTAACGCTGAATTGTCATCAGTGTTTAGTGAAGAGCAGATCTTTCGCATCGACCACTATCTCGGCAAGGAGACGGTGCAAAACCTTCTGGTCTTTCGCTTTGCGAACAACATCTTCGAACCGCTGTGGAACCGCCAATACATCGATCACGTCCAGGTCACAAATGCGGAAACTATTGGCGTCGAAGGTCGCGGCGCTTTTTATGACAAGGTTGGTGTTGTTCGCGACATGCTGCAAAATCATGTCTTTCAGGTGCTTTCGCTGATTGCGATGGAGCCGCCAGTAACGCTCAGTGCAAAGGATGTCAGGGATGAAAAGGCGAAAGCCATGCGAGCCGTGCGCGCTATACCGAAGGACCGCGTTCATGAATACGCCGTGAGAGGACAGTACGGCACGGGCTATGTGCTTGGTGAGTCAGTGGTCGGTTATCGGGAAGAGCCGGGGGTAGACCCCGAGTCCTCGACCGAAACTTTTGCGGCCGTAAAGCTGCTGTTCGATAACTGGCGCTGGGCCGACGTTCCAGTCTATATCCGTTCCGGCAAGCGCCTGCAAAAACGCGTAACGGAGATTGCCATTCAGTTCAAGGAGGCGCCGCACCGGCTCTTTACCGACACGGACTCACCGCTTGAGCCTAATGTTCTCGTTATTCGCATCCAGCCCAACGAAGGGATCACTTTGAGGTTTGGCGCCAAGCTCCCTGGTCAGGCCATGCGCATCAGATGGGTTAACATGGACTTTCGTTACGGTTCCTCTTTTGGCGTAAAACCACCCGAGGCTTACGAACGTCTGCTCCTCGATTGCATGTTGAATGATTCCACGCTCTTCGCGCGGTGGGACATGGTCGAGCGAGGATGGGAATTGGTGACTCCAATGCTCGAAGCCTGGGCCGAACCGGCGCCTGATTTTCCAAACTATGAAGCGGGCACTTGGGGGCCCGAGGCCGCCTTTGGTCTGATCGAACGCGATGGCCGGAATTGGCGAAAGCTTTGACACTTTAAGAATGCGACCAAATGCCAAGCAGCTAGAGATCTCAAACGCCCTCGACGTAGCAGCCGTCGAGCGAGTGTTAGCTGAACTCTGGCAGAACAATGCAGGCGAGGTTACGGACGAAGCCGGCGCCATGTTGCGGGCCCGCGCTCTGAACTTCATGGTGTTCCTTCCGGCCGAGGCGGAACTCGCTCTGACGCATGAAGTCATTGCCGAGTTGACCTCCTCTCATCCCTGTCGGGCTCTGGTTATGGTTGGCGAAAAGCAGAAGCCAGATCGTGACATTGAGATCTTCGTCTCTGCTTTCTGCGAAGCAAGTGCACCGACGCGGGACCTTCAACTATGTTGCGAGGAAGTTGTGTTAATCGCCCGCGGCCGTTACGTCGTTGAGTTGGCAAGTGCCGCAGCCCCACTGCTAGTTACCGATTTACCCGTGTTCCTCTGGTGGCGCGATGGACTGCTGGTAGAGGACAAACTATTTTCGCTGCTTGTTCGTGCCACTGATCGCTTAATAATAGACTCGAATAAATCCGAGGATCCCGGCGCGGAATTCTCAGCGATGGTGCATCTGTTCAAACAGACAGCGCTCAGCGACCTGAACTGGACCCGCTTAAATACGTGGCGAACATCAATGGCTAACTTTTACGATGTTGCCGAGCTTCGCGCTGGGCTGGATGCAGTCTCGCGAGTCCGGCTTGACTACACGGCTCAGGAACGTCACCCTGAAGGTGTCTCTCCCCAGGCTCTGCTTATCGGCGGATGGCTGGCAAGCCGGCTTGATTGGACGCTTGCGGATACACAACCGCTCAAAGAACATAATGAAAGGCTAGTGTTCAGCTTTCTAAAGGGCAATCGGCAGATTACGTTGGAGTTGACCCGGGTTGCGAATCCCGGAATCAATCCCGGACGACTGGTTCGTGTAGAATTGGAGGCCACCGGCGAGAACCAGGCTCAGTTCGACGTAAGACGCAGCGATGATGGCTCGCATCTTCAAACCCAAGTGCGAGTCGGAGCAGTAACGCATCCGGGCCGCGTACTGCCGCTGCGGAATCAGAGTATGGCCCAACTACTCAGCAGTGATTTGGAAATATTGACCCGGGACCGTGTCTTCGAGGATGCTGTGCGCATGGTGGTGCAAATGATGCGAGTGGGCGCGAGTTAGTGCAGTGTCTCTCAATTAACTCCACAGTAGTTCTTTTCGTGCAGCTTTCTTGCGGATTTCGTGGGTCGTCTTTTCCCAAAGCCAAAGAATCGATCCACTAGGCTTATTTCCTCCGAGGTGTAATATGCGACGTTTTAGCCTGACCCTCGCGTCTACACTCTGCTTTCTCGTTCTTCTGCATGCCTGTGCGTTGACTGCCGACGCAAAGGACACATGGATTAGCGTACGTACGAAAAACTTTCACCTGGTCGGCAATGCAAGCGAGAAAGACATTAAGGCGGTGGGGACTCGTCTCGAGCAGTTTCGGGATGTGTTCTCGCGTCTTTTTCCAGGGCTAAGATTAGCGTCGCCGGTTCCCACCACAGTCGTGGTGTTTAAAAGCGACCAATACTACAAGCCCTTTAAGCCGGTTGTCGACGGAAAGATTAGCGAGGTGGCCGGCTACTTTCAGGCCGGCAACGAAGTCAACTACATCACGTTGACGACCGCAAAGCGAGCTGAGAATCCCTACGGGATCATCTTTCACGAATATGTCCATTTGCTCATCAAGAACACGATGGGTCGTGCGAGGGTCCCACCCTGGTTTAATGAGGGCCTGGCTGAGTATTACAGCACGTTTGATATCGAGGGAGATCGCAGGGTCTTCCTCGGCCGGCCGCACTTCAATCATCTCGAATTGCTGAAGAAGTCCAGATTGCTTCCGTTAAAGTCTTTATTCTCAGTAGATTATGATTCGCTGATTCGCAACCACGCGACCAGAGGGCAGTTCTATGCGCAATCGTGGGCACTGGTTCATTATCTTATTCATGGCGAAGAGGGCGATCGAGTCTCCAAGCTCCAGCAGTTTGTTAATCTGCTGCTGGCGAAAACGGAGATTGAGGACGCATATCAAAAGGTTTTTAATAATGATTTTGAAGCATTGGATAGGGAACTGCGGTCCTATATTCAGAAAAAGTCGTTTCAAATTAACATCGCGACGTTCGGCAAGAAGCTTGAGTTTGATTCTGAGTTCGAAACCAGCAGATTGAGCGAGGGACAAGCTAAGGCGTACCTTGGCGATCTGCTCTATAACATCAACCGGATCGACGATGCTGCCATCAGACTTGAGCAGGCTTTGGCGCTGGATCCTAACATCTCAATGGCCCATGCCTCGTTGGGTATGGTCCGGTTGAAGCAAAAAGACTTTGTGGGCGCTAAACAGCACCTACAGAAAGCGCTCGAGTTGGATTCCGGCAACTACCTCGCCCACTACTACTATTCGTATCTCTTAAGCCGCGAATACATGACAGAAGGTGATCTGGTTTCAGACTTTCCCGAAGGTCCAACTGAGGCCATGCGCAAGAACCTGCGCCGGTCCATCGAGCTTAACCCGGATTTCCCCGAGCCTTACCGGTTGCTCGCCTTTATTAATCTCGTGCGCGGTGAGCAGCTTGATGAATCAGTCGAATTAATTAAGAAGGCAATCACTGTATCGCCTGCCAACGAAGCTTACCTATTCGTTCTTGCCCAACTGCATCTTCGCAAGCATGACTTCGATGCCGCGCGCGAAATTATCGAGCCCCTGGCAGCCAGTTCGGCAGACCCTTCCATCCGGGAGACGGCGCAAGTGCTGCAAGAATCGATGGCCTCGATACAGGCGCAGCTTGAGGCGGTGAGACAAGCAAAGGAAAAGGCGGCGAGAACACGTGCCGAATCCTCAAGTTCCCCAGATCTGACGCCTGTAGAGATGACGGAAACTCGACCTCCTGATCCGTCCGCGCAGCTTGAAGCGGCACTTAAGCGACCTGCTGAGGGCCAAGCCCGGCTTCAAGGGCTGCTGACACGGATTGACTGCGGCGCTCAGGGCATTTTCTTTACTGTAAAGGTTGGAGAGAGATTGGTGCGTCTTCGAGCGGGGAATTTTGAGGAAGTCTTTATAAGAACCTTTGCTGAAAGTGTGCGTGGAGAGATTACCTGCGGCGTGCGCAAACCGCAGGATCCCGTGGTAATAGTCTATCTGCCGGTAAAGGATCAGAAGGCCAGATCTGACGGAGCCATTGTATCGATTGAATTTGTGCCCGGAGATTTCCAGTTGAGTCAGGCGCGCTAGGCAGGCCCTTGTTTTAGCTTTCGGTAAATGACTTGAAGTGATTCCTTGCCGCGTCTGGAAGCATTTACTTGCCATAAGTCTAGAAGTGTCGAGCAATTTCTGACTTTAACTTGGAGAACTCCCGTGAAAAGGACCCTCATCCCCAAGGTTTTCCGTGTACCGGGTTGTCACACGAATCGAAACCTTCACCTCAGAGTGTGGTTAGTTTTGTCACACCAAGAGGATCCACTTCCAAGCAGTTGCGGTAATAGCCTGAAACTTCTGATTAACGGCGCATCCTACCAAAGGTAAGCATGGTATAGTAATTGATTAGCTGGATACGTCCGCTAAGGCGGCCAGCGTGACGAGGACGCCAGGATCTCAAGGGTTCAGGCAAAGGGTTAAGAAGGGTGCCGTATTAAACGAATGCCGCCCTTGCTGTTATTTTCCTAACCGTGTGGCAAACAAAAAAACTCTCCTTGGGGATTTTTACATTATGCGTTTAGATAAGTTGTTTCCGCGTTGTCTTATTTATTCAAGTATTCTTGCCTTCACTGCCAGTTGTGCTTGTGCTCAAGACTTGATCTCCGCAAAGATCCTGAGCGTTGAAGGCCGAGTTGAGATACGACGCTTGCCGAACAGGCAAGCTGCGATGACCCGAATCGACCTTAGAGTTAACGAGCTGTTACGCACTGGGGACACAATCATTACGCGCAACGGGGCGCGGCTGGTGTTGGGATTGTCGGATGGCTCCCAGGCTGTTATTGCTGAGAAGACTACCGTAGAAATCCGGGACCTTTCGCACTCGTCAACACGAACTATATTCCGAGTCCTGCGCGGAAGGACGCGCGTGAGGATCGAGAGAGTTGGCGGTCGGCCTAACCCTTACCGCGTCAACACGCCGACGGCAGTTATAGCCGTGCGGGGAACGATCTTCGACGTTCTAGTCAAGGAGAATGAGACGCGAGTCTTCGTCCACGAAGGACAGGTTGCAGTCAGCAGTCTGTTCGCGCCGAACCAGGAGATCCTTCTCTCAGCGGGTCAAAGAACCCGCGTTGTGACAGGTAAATTGCCGGAGAACCCGACGACGTTCAGGCCGGGGCGGAATGATGATATGTTCAAGTCCCCGCCTATCAGACGACCAGACCCGTCGGTTCCTGGCGCAGCGGATAGAGTACTGTCCGGCGATCGATTCCCTGCCGGCAATATTCCTGCCCGAGGCAGCGGCAACCGGCCGAGCGGAAACGTTCCAAGTGGTCCACCCGCCTCTGGAAGGCGTCCTTAATGAAATTCTGAACCGCGGAGGCTGGGCGTACAGTGAAAAGCAGCAAAGTGAAGCTGCTCCAGTAAATTTTAGTTAGCTCCTCCTCGACGCCATTGCCTGAGGTTGCTACGCTGCCAGGAGCGAATGGCACAGATTCACTATGGCGCGCTCGCCCAATAGCCAATCACAAGCGATCAAGATTTTAGTCGTTGATGACGAACGCGGAGCACGCATGGCGCTGGAGGTGCCATTGCGCTTGAGCGGCTACAACGTTACCGCCGTGGCCGACGGCCGCGAGGCGATCGAACTCGGGCAAAGAGACCAATTTGATGTTGTGCTAACCGACGTTTTCATGCCGGGCGTTGGCGGACTTGAGGTGGTGCGGGAATTCCATCGCTTCAGTCCCGACACTAAAATCATCGCCATGACGGCTCAAGGTTCGCTTGAGATCGCTTTGCAGGCCATCGATCAAGGGGCGTTCGATTTCATCGCGAAACCTTTCGACATCGAACAGGTGTTACTCCTGGTTAGTCGCGCGGTTAAACACTACCAAACCGCCGGTCCGGAAACCGATCAGCACCTCTCCTTCTCCGGTATCATCGGACATAGCCCACTGATGGTGCGCACTTATAAATTGACCGCCTATGCCGCGCGGACAGACGCGACCGTCTTAATCGAGGGAGAATCAGGTACAGGGAAGGAACTGATCGCCCGCGCAATTCACAACTATAGTGATCGGGCCGCGCGCCCATTCACCGCTGTAAACTGCGGAGCGCTTACGGAGACGTTACTCGAATCGGAACTGTTCGGTTACACGAAAGGAAGTTTTACCGGCGCGACGTCCGATCGGGCCGGCTTGTTCGAAAGCACCGAAGGGGGAACGCTTTTTCTCGATGAGCTGGGCGCGACGAGTCCATCGTTTCAAGCAAGTCTGTTGCGTGTTCTTCAGGAGAAAGAAGTGCGACCCATTGGGGAGCGCGAACCGCGGAAGGTGGATGTGCGGATCATCGGAGCGACGAACACGGATTTGGAGGAACTTGCTTCTCGCGGAGAGTTTCGCTCCGATCTCTTCTATCGCTTGAGCGTGCTGGTTATCCGGCTCCCACCGCTTCGCGAGCGAGGGAGAGAAGACCTCAAACTGCTGGCACGCCACTTCGTGAAAAAATATAGCGACGAGGGCGGCACGCAAGTCCAAATTACGGAAGAGGCGATCGATCTGCTAAATGGATACACGTGGCCGGGCAATGTGCGCGAACTGGAGAACACAATCGCGCATGCCGTCGCCGTCTGCTCTGACCGGCTGATTACGGCAAGCGATCTGCCCGAGCGGATCGTGACGCGCGCCTGCGCCCGGCCTACCCCGAAAGTTTCATCTCCAGTTTCGCTCATCGACGACAGACCGACTCTGGAAGAGCTTAACCGCCGGTATATCCAGTTCATCTTGGCGGAGAAGGGTGGCAACAAGTCGCGCGCGGCAGCAACCTTGGGAATCAACCGGCGCACGCTCTATCGTTATTTAGATCCGCCCGATGATTCGAGCAGTGTCAGAGAGCTTAGCAAAGATGATGAGCCAGAAGACCCCGAAAACAATTCAAGCCTGTGAGTCAAACTAGATCGCAACGAACCCGCACACTCCTGAGCCTGATTCTGAGCATGACGGCGGTGGCGATTGTCATCTGGCTCACGCCCTCTCTTTCCGCAGCATCAACCAACATGCTTTTCCGATTGCGCGGTCAACTGCCACCGCCGGATGCTATCGTTATCGTGGCAGTGGATGATACGAGCCTTCAGCGTATTGGCAGATGGCCGTGGCCCCGATCGATCGTGGCCGGAGCTCTAGACAGCATTTCCGGCGCTCAACCTCGAGCCATCGGTTTAGACATAATCTACGCCGAGCAGTCAGACGCATTTGATGACGACCTCTTGGCGCAGTCCATAACAAACAGCGGCCGCGTCGTGCTTCCCGCACAGTTGATTGAAGTCAAACCAGAAAGCGCCGCCAATTATTCAGCGATGACCTGGCTACGTCCGCTCCCTGAAGTCGCGGCGGCGGCTGCGGGCCTAGGCCACGCGCACGCTGCGCCTGATGTTGACGGTATGCTACGAAGCATCCAACTCAGCAAAGCTGATGATCAGGCTCATCGCTTGTGGGCTTTCGGATTGGAGGTTGTGCGCGTTGCTGAGCGCATACCAGCCGGGGACTTTGAGGAAGAATCCGGCGCCCTCCGCTTTGGCCCTTATCGAATCCCTTTGCGCGATGAGATGAATCAGTCAAGCGTTCCCGGCGTGACTATCTTTCGTCCAAACGAGATGCTGATAAATTACATCGGCCCGACTGGATCATTTCGCCAGTACAGCATAGCGGATGTGCTCGACGGTGTTATTCCGCCTGCCGCCTTTGCCGACAAGATCGTGCTGATCGGGGCGGTCTCTCCCTCTATGGGAGATACGCGGGTTTCGCCGTTCATGCACTATGGCGCAGACCGCCGCCAGGGAGGGCAGGAGATGCCTGGCGTCGAGGTCAACGCTAACATTATAAATACGATCAGGAACCGTCTTTGGCTGAAACCTGTTTCGGATTGGCTGGCTTTCCTCGCGGCGCTGACGGTGGTTCTGTGTTCCGTTTTTGCGATCAAATGGCTTGATGGTTGGCCCCAGGTACTGAGTCTCAGCGCTGTTCTGTTCGCTATAATTCTAGGCAGTCTAATTGCCTTCAATTATTTCCTTTTTATCCCTCCTCTGACTGCGATGGTAACAGGTTTCTTCTCAATTGTGCCGCTATCATTGCTCAACCGATCTCTTGCAGCCAGCCAGGACTTGGACATCAAGCTGGCACTGCTGGCCAGCACGCCGAAGGGGCTTCTGCTCGATGAAAAGCGTGGCGCTTCGTCTTCAGATAAGACGGCTTTCATCGGCTCCCTCCTGGGCGCCGAAATCGTCACTCTGTACCTGAGGGATGAGTCCACGAAAGCATTCCGGGTTGAAAGCTATTATGCTGCGAAATCATTAGGAGGTGCTCTTCCCTTTTCTGAGAAAGATCTCAGCTCCACGTATCAGGCTGGCGCGTTCCAAGTGACGGTTCCCATTGACGAAGCCGGTGAGTTGTTTGGCGCGCTCTCCGTCGCGCGCGCTGCGGGAGAGCCGTTCGATCGGAACGAGCACCGTCTGATCTGTGTAATTGCTCAAGGGCTCGCAACGGGTTTGAAGCTAAGTCGGCAGCGTACGCTACTGGAGGAAAAGAGGGAATGGCTTAATCTGTCACACAATCTTGCCTGGAAGCTACGTGCCGTAGACGATCTCACAACTCGAATTCTGGGACGGATGAGTTTCATGAATCGTGTCTTGTCTAGCATGGCGGATGGCGTGCTGGTGACAGACATGGCCGGCCAGATCGTGTTCGCTAACCGGCAAGCGGCGCAAATTTGGAACGTCGAGCCCGAGGAGATGATTGGGGCGAGTTTAGTTGAATATTTTGTTGAAAGAGGCGTCTTCGACCTACGTGAACTGCGGGAGGCAATGAAACTGGTTGTTGAAAAGGAAACCTACCAGAGAGAATTTGAGATTTTCTCCATGCAAGCACGCTACTACTTGCTTCAGCTTTCAGCCGTCGTCGCGCCTCGAGGCGCTATTTCACCAAAGCTCATGCAAAAAGCCCAGTATACCGCGTCGCCGACTGTCGAAGAGTCAGGGACTATTGGCTTGGTTGCAATCCTCTCGGACATTACAAAGCGGCGAGAGCTCGATCAAATAAAAACCGAGACATTGCAATTGGTCTCGCATGAACTTCGAACACCGCTTCATTCGATTCAGGGACTAACCGACGTGTTAATTAAATTCCCTGTTGCGGCCGGTGAGTCGCAAGAAATTCTCAGCACCATTCATTCCGAGGCGGTGCGGTTAAGCGAAACAATCAATCGCTATCTTGACCTCACAAGGCTCGAATCCGGCACTCAACCTTTGAAAACAGCATCAGTTTCGGCTGAGCAACTGATAGCTGGTTGTGTTCGGTCGATCGAACCACTGGCCGCGGAGAAAGGAATAAAGATCTGCCAGCGAGTGCGAACTGCTCTGCCTCCGTTGCTCGTCGAGGCGCAACTCTTCACGCAGGCCATTAACAATCTCTTGAGTAATGCGATTAAATACAGTCCCGATGGCTCTGAAGTCACAATCGAAGCAAAGCATGACAACGGAAGTGTTCGAATCGCTGTGCGCGACCACGGCTATGGTATTCCAGAGGGTGCTCGAGAGCGCATCTTTGAAAAATTCTACCGCTTGGAGCGTGATACAGCATCTGGAGCGGTTGGAACCGGACTCGGGCTTCCAATTGTCAAAGAGATCGTGGAAAAGCATGGTGGAAGCATCTCGGTAGAAAGCAATTCGGAAAAGGGCTCGACATTTACGATTCATCTTCCAAATCAGCCAATTAAACCATTAATGTCACCCGTCGTCACACATTCCTGAACGCCTGCCTTCCCTCTTGGTTAGATTTGTCGCACCGCAGCGCTCAGAAATTCCAATCCGTTAGTACAACAAAAACCAACTTATTTAGAATCAATCATTTAGAATTGCCGTCAAAAAGTTTTAACTTCGGCATGTCCCTTGCAATAGGCTATCCGAGGCTTCCTAGAAAAGCTTAAAGCTAAGAATTGGAGGAGAGAACATGAGAAATACACGATATGTGGCATTGGCGGGCATGGCGCTGGCTTGCCTGCTCGTTTTAGGAATGAGTACAACTATTTCGGCGCAAGGCCGCGGGGCTGGTGCCGGAAGAGGCGCTGGTAGTCCTGGGGTAGGCGCACGAGGTGCGGGTAACCCTCGCATTGGTAGCCGTCCGACTGGGACTGGAGTAAACAGGGGTATCTCCACTGCTTCGGAGAGATCGGGCGGAAGGTCTGACGGGGGTCTCGGAACTGCTTCGGAGAGATCCGGAGGACGATCAGACAAGGGACTTGACCGCGCGAGAGCAAGGGACAATAGCTTAAAGGATGCCGCGCGCGCCGACAAAGAACTCAGCAGATATCAGGGGCTCGCGGAAAGACTCGGCACGACACCTGAGGAACTCCGGGACCAGTATGTGGCTGCCCGCGCCGTTAACCCCGACCTCAATTTTGGGCGATTCGTTGCGGCCAATACGATCGCCAAAAACTTGAACGAAACGCACCCCCAAATCACAACAGAAGCGATACTGATTGGTCTGAGTAATGGCATGAGCATCGGACAAAGCTTGCGTGACTTGGGACTGAGTTCGTCCGAAGCCAAAGAGGCGGAGAAGAACGCTAAACGCCAGATTGAAGCTAGCAGACGGCGGTCATAGATCCTTCTTAATTACTAGTAGGCTCAAAATCTTAACCTAGTAATCCCCTTACTGGACGGGCGTCAGCATCAAACGCTTGTGTAGGTGCATCGGCTCCTAACGGCGGCAAAGGCACCGGCGCCCTTCCTTAAGTTGCCTTGAATCAGAAATCCCACCGTAACGCTTTGGGTTCTTATTGATCGTCAACTATGTTCGCGCCGTCGCGTCCTGTCCGTTTCAGTTGTTAACAACAACGTTAGCCTAATTCTTAATTCGGAGAAGATAGACATGAGATGGATCGCAACTCTGTGCGTATTACTCAGCTTCATGCTGTTACTCAACAACCCAGCTTGGGCTCAAGCGCCGGCGGTGAAAAGCCAGACGGCGCCCTCTTTTACAAGGGTTACCGCTGAGCAGATAGAACCAACAGACAGCCTGCCAGCAGACGAGAAGGATAAAGAGGACCGCTCGACGCAAGAGGCCGCCACAGCGGATCTAACCACCCAAACATCTCAACCGGAGACGTCTGCCAGCGTGGGATCGGGTGTCGAAGTAGAGATAGGGTCCTCATATGATTTCCTCAATAATGGCTTTGATGACTGGCGAGAATATTATCTGAGTATCAGTAAAAGATTCACGGACGGCAAGGGGATCTACGGTTCGTTCCGCCAGGCTAGATTGTTCGCTTTGAACGATCAGGAACTGCTGATTGGATTTCAGTCACCACTTAGTCCACGCTGGAGCGGCCTCGTCGAAGCTAGTATGAGCCCTTCGCATCGAGTGTTGGCGAAATGGTCTCTTTATGGGCAACTCAAGCGCACGATTGGTGAGAACTGGGGTGTTCAGTTTGGCTTAGGTCATACGGAGTACAGTGATGCGCGCTTCAATACTGGGGCTCTGACGGTGGAGCGTAACTGGGAAAGGTACCGAGCCGCCTACACTCTATCTGCAAACCAACTGCCTGGAGCGGGTACCGGAGCAAGCCACCTTGCGCAAGTAAACCATTACTACGGTGATGGCAGTTCGGTTGTTCTTAGTGCAGCTTTCGGGCAGGAGGTTGACAACCTCGGGCCCGTGGGAACAATTCGCACAGATGTTAGGGGATTTAGTGTTGGTGGACGCCATTGGTTCCTAACTCGCTGGGCAATCACTTATCAAGCAGGCTTGTACCGTCAGGGGGATTTCTTCACTAGGCAGAGCATTCGCCTTGGACTTCGGCACCGATTCTGATCGATTGAAGATGCCTGGCGGGATGAACGTAAATCCAAGCGGAGACCCGTCAAATCGGTATGGCACTTGTCGTTCTGGCAGACGCCCTAACGAGAGGTATGGAGCTTAGTTGTCACGTTCTCTTACTAATCGATGAATTAGTGAACGAGTCTTAGGATGAACCCAGCATAGTCTCGTCAGGTCCTTCTCTTTGAGCAGCACGAGGAGATCCGCGCGGCTTGATCTTCGCGTTTGAATTGGCTACGGGGATGCGGCCGGAGGAGTATCTCGGGTAGGCATGGAAAGACGTTGACTTGCAGCAGGGAACGGC
>DATKDA010000084.1:0-7962 GCA_035512935.1 Pyrinomonadaceae bacterium
CGCGCAACGCGAACTTGAGGAAATTATCGAGTTGAGTGACCAGATCAAAAAACCCTCAGATCGGTTAAGTAAGTCCGCACCACGGTCACGTTAATCTGCCGATGATTCATCGATCAAAGAGGGATTGGTGGCTCGTAGCAATAGTTATGGCGGCTGTGATTGTGCCGCTTGTATTTGGCGTGATCAATCTGCTGGTACCGGGCGGTAATCCTCAAGCCGGTTGGCTAATGGTTCTAACCAGCACAGCAGCAGCGGCGGTGCTTTTGGGATTTGCGCATCCCGTCTACTATATGATTACCGATTTCGACTTGGTTGTCCGGAGCGGCTTCTTACAATACCGTGTACCGCTCGCTTCGATTGTCAAGGAATCCTTTAAGTTCTCCCGCATGGTCTTTGGACAGTACAGAAAGGGCACGAAGACGAGATACCTGCTGATCTCACCTGAGGACAAGACCGCCTTTCTGCGCGAACTGGCTAGCAGTGATGCTGGGCTGGAGGTACACGGCGACCGCGTGATCAGAGCAGCATGAGTACCGAGTTTTCAGTATAAGGGTTTTCATGAACAGAAATTTTAGAAACCTGGCTGCAGCGTTCGTTACGTTGATAACCGTTACGACGCTGGCAATGGCACAGAATGAACCGCGCTACAACGAGTTGCCCAACTTTAGTCAAATCAACGATCGTTTGTACCGGGGCGGGCAGCCCAAGCGGGAAGGCTTCAAGCGACTCTCTGAACTCGGCATCAAGACCGTGGTTAATCTTCGGCGGGCTGATGATCGGGCCCGCGCCGACGAGTCGCGAGCTGAGGCAGCCGGGCTCAGTTATTTCAACGTGGCGATGCCGAGTCACGCCCGCCCGACAAACGAGCAGATCGAGCGTGTGCTCTCAATAATCAAGAATCCCGATAATGGATCGGTCTTTATCTATTGCCGTCGGGGAGCCGATCGGACCGGGACTGTCATTGCTGTTTATCGGATCTCGAACGATGGTTGGACCAGTGAGAAGGCGCAGGCCGAGGCCAATCAGAATGGGATGTTTTTCACGCAACTGGAGATGAAAGACTACATTAAGGACTACTACTGTAGTCACAGTTGCGTAGATGCCAGTTGCAACGACGAAAAGTTCATGGAACAGGTTGGCATTGTAGCCGCCAGAGCCACTCGCGTAATGGTGGAGGAGGTCTCGGAGCACTCGCTCGCCCGTACGAGCGTTCGCCAATTACGACGATTCTTCCGGTAGCTTTACACTGATAGTTTGACCGGTGTTCATTGCGTCGTCAGCAACTACTCCCGGTGCGGCGGTTTCTTATTCAAATTGACGCGGTGCCACTGAAGACCGGGAGCGAACCGATCAGTCCGAGGAGCTTCGCAGCGACCCAAATACATGGTTTGCCACTAAACGCCAACCAAACCTGGAAAGCTCCCAATCGGGCCACGCGTTCTTAGGAGTGAACATTGCGCTGCGCTATCGCAATGTGCGTACAACGCTATAGAATCTACTGCGCGTTGCCACTCCTGCGGAATGCCTCCGGCTTTCCGCCACCTTACCCTTTAAAGAAATGCTGTGCCTCTAAAGCCTGGTGATTCCTTATACGCAAGTACCGAGGCCTTCCCAGTACGGTGAGTTCTGCCGCTGGGACTATGTTGTTTCAATCCACGCCGCGCTGAACCAGCGTCCGTCTTCTCTCTCTTTCTTATAGTCCTTGGGATCTTCTTCGGCTTGTGAGTGATGTTCGGGCACCCATTCTTTGCCGAATACCTTGATCAACTCACCGACGGTTTGCTCAATGATGCTCAGATACGGTATGACTACGATAACGCGTCGGAAACAATTTGGATCTTCCGCGGCTAGCGCTCTGTTGTGATGCGCCGCATGTGAGAGGGCAAATAGGATCGAAGCCAGCGTCTTGCCACCACCTGTCGGAACAGACAAGGAGAAGAGGCCACGTTCGCTCGTGGCGTTACGTCTGCACCACTCACCGACCTCATTCCTGACGCGCAGCACATCGGCAGATGCCTTGTCTTCTCGGAGGGCGAACTCCGCACGGTCCACTAAATCTCTTTCAAGCTTGTCGAGTAAGAATTGTGGATCGAACTGTGGCCAGTCGCCACGCAGATTTGAACTACTCCACTTCTTTTCGAAGTTCTGAGGTGAGAGATTCCGTTCATCGAGCGTCTTTTCGTGTTGCTCTGCATCAAGCCGGTCGGCATCGATCCGTACGCTGAACAAAAATCGTGTGAACAACTCGGTGGCCATCCAGCCGTCCGAGCTTCTCTGACCCGTTGAAGGTCAAGTCCTTGAGCCAGTGTGGTATGACTTCCATGACCTCCGGCAATGACCAGGATGCGTCGGATTCGTGTAAGGTATCGGCAGCAGCTCTGGCCTTGCTCAGATACTTCGGCATCTTGTCAAACACGTCCCCGCGGTTGTGCAGCCCCGCGTGATGACCATTGATCGAGAGAGCGATCGGCCAAGCTTCCTTTTCGAGCGCGAGCATGGCTCCATGATGTGCGTGGGGCTGCTTATCGCCTTCTTTATCATCCGATCTCAATCGTTTCTGAAACTCAACTTCAGCTGCCTTTTAGACCATGCTGAAAATTCGCGTCATACTGCACCGAACCATTTTAATGGGTTTCCAAAATTAACTTGTCGCAAAAGGGCAAGCCTTACCTGTCACTCAACGTTTCTGGCATCATCGTAAATAGAAGGAAAGGACTGGCAGTAGTGAGCGGAGGGAAACCATTAAAATGGTTCAGTTCATGCCGGGTCGCCGCTGAACCCCAACCTAAAAGGTTGGGGAGAATGAGAAGTTGAGTTCTGACACACTCCTTGTGGTGTCTTGTGCGATCCGGGGGAGGGCTGCGTTAGGCGAAAATTGAAAGCTCCAACGAGGCTGAAGCCTGTGGTGTCTTGGGTGGCCCGCGGGGGGATGTGTTTTCGTTATGCTGAAAACTTAATCACAAACAGATGGCCTGGGACGGTAAGCGCACCACTCGATTCTGGACGAATTATGTCGACCTCCTGTATGTTACCCATCGTTGTCCGAAGAATGAGTTAGGAAGGTTCTAGTACTAAACTAGCGGATTTCATTTTCAGTAATTCCGACCATTCTAATGTCCAAGCAACCCCTCCAAGAGCGATTTTCAACTGAAGTTCTTCAGTGCCTGAACGAAACCTTCGAGCACGTCCAGGGAATCTATCTCGATAAAGGCACCTCCCTGTTTGAGACACTGGAAGGCATCTCTGCGGAAGTCGCTTCCCAATCGGTCACTGACAACTCCGCCACGATTGCCGCCCAGGTTGAACATATCCGCTTCTACCTCGATGTCTTGAACGATGTAATGCACGGGAAAGAGGTCGGGAAAGTAGATTGGCAGGAGATCTGGAAAAGCGTTCGCACAGTCACGCCTGCCGAATGGGATGAACAGAAACGGCGTCTGAGGCAGAGCTACGAGCGCGTACTGGAAACTTTGAAAGGTTTTAGGAGTTGGGAGGGCGAAGAAGAAATTTCCGGCGCTCTCGCTGTACTTGTTCATTCTGCCTACCATCTCGGGGGAATCCGGCAGGCGCTGGGCGCCATTCGATCGACAAGCAGATGAGCACGGACAAGAAGATTCTTGATGTTGGCTGCGGGCGTAACAAATATCCGGGCGCGGTCGGTCTCGATTACAACTCAAAAACGGATGCTGATGTGATTCATGATCTCGGCATGACTCCATATCCTTTTCCTGAGAACGAGTTCGATGAAGTTATCGGCACACATGTTATCGAGCATGTTCCCGATGTCGTGGCGTTCGTCACGGAACTAGTCCGTTTGACGAAGCCAGGGGGACGGATCAGGATAGTGACGCCGCATTATACAAATCCCAGTTGGGCCGCCGACCCTACGCATCGCAATCATCTCAGTAGCTACACCTTTAACTACTTCATAGATGATCCCGCTCATCGGCACTTCCCTTTCTATACGGATATCAAACTCAAACCGCTTCGCATCTACGTCACGCTGGCGAATCTCTGGCGCATACTGGGCTTACAGTTCGTCGTAAATCTGGACCAAAGATGGCCCGCCATGCGGTTTACACGCAAATTCTGGGAGCAGTACTTGTCTTACATCTTTCGAGGTAAAGATCTGTACTTTGAATTCGAGGTCATTAAGCCAACCTTCGGCAAATGTTAATGGCAGAAAGGCAATTTCTATGAGAGCACAAAGCAAGGGACGGCGAATCGCGGCCTGGGTTTTGATAGGCCTGATTTCGGCGGTATTCATCTTGAGTGCCGTCGCGAAACTTGCCGCAGCTCAAGCCGTGGTCGACATGTTTCAGAAGTGGGGACTTAGTAACCATCTGGTTTTAATTGGCATTATGGAGTTGATCAGCGCGATTCTCTTCGTCATTCCACGGACCCACTCGCTGGGACTCCTGTTGCTTACGGCTTACCTGGGAGGAGCGATCGTGACACATATGGCGCACGATGAGCCCTACATCAGTCCTGCCGTGTTTTTAGCTGCCGTGTGGCTGGCAAGCTTTCTCCGGCATCCTGAACTTCTACAAAGTTTCCACCGGTCGGCGCCGTAAACAATCGTGGTCACGATTCGAGCAGAGACCGAGACCGATTCTGCGGCGGTCAGGAAAGTAAACGAACGCGCTTTCGGCGGCGCCGATGAAGCGACGCTAGTTGAGGCGTTACGGTCCGCAGTCACTCCCTATGTGTCGTTAGTAGCCGTCGAGAACGAGCAAATCATCGGTCACATATTCTTCAGCCCGGTAACAATAGAGAACCCCGGCGCCATTCGGCGGGCCTTCGGACTGGCGCCGATGGCTGTCGCTCCTGACTCTCAGCGGCGTGGCGTCGGCTCGTTATTGGTAAAGCGCGGGCTGGAGGAATGTCAGCGTCTAGACGTTGATATCGTTGTCGTAGTCGGACATCGCGATTACTATCCACGCTTTGGATTCCGGCCGGCCGGAGAACTCGGACTTACATGCGAATATGATGTCGCGCCCGAAGAATTCATGGTTTTGGAGTTGCGTAATGGAGCGTTGGCCGGAGTCAAGGGCCTGGTCAAGTACCACGAGACATTTGCTGCATTTTGACCTCCGTTTTCCTGCGATTCTGAATTGGCGGGGGCAGTTTCCGCGAAACCTAAAAGATCGCGAAACCTAAAAGATCACATGGCACCCGACACCGAATCAGCAGCCGCAATCCATAAAGAGGCACGTTCAGGACTCGAGCCCTGGAAAACAACAACTCTTCCCGCGCCGCCACCAGCAAGAGGTTTGGCTCTTCTCGGAGTCATCGGTCCGGGAGCGATTATTCTCGGGGCCTCGCTCGGCAGCGGCGAATGGCTGCTTGGACCGGCAACTTTCGTCAAGTATGGAGTCGCCCTCCTCTGGTTAACAACGGTGGCAGTATTTCTGCAAACCGTCCTCAATACAGAGTTGATTCGCTATACGATGTACACAGGCGAGCCCGCTATCACAGGGTTCATGCGCACAAAACCTCACTCGACCTTCTGGGCCTGGTTCTATGCCGGCCTTTTCCTTCTGCAAACCGGTTGGCCCGCCTGGGCCGCAACCGCCGCCGGCGCGATCTTCTTTCTCTTCACCGGGAACCTGGCGGGTACCGCAGACTCTACCACCGTCTATTGGATCGGTTGTGGCGCATTTCTGGTCTGCGTCGGCATTCTTGTTTTCAGCGGCCAACGAATCGAGCGGACGCTCGAGATAGTGAATTGGATCATGATTGTGGTGATCCTCGGCACCCTGCTTGTCCTTTGCCTGCTCTTTGCTGCTCCAGAGTACTGGCTGGCGGCCACCGCCGGTCTCGGTGGTTTCGACCTTCAGGCGGGTGAATTCAAGTTCCTTCCGGCGGAGGCGGATTGGCTGCTCATCGGCGCCTTTGTTGGCTACTGTGGAATGGGTGGCGTGGGCAATTTGATGGTCTCGAACTGGGCTCGTGACAAAGGTTACGGGATGGGTCAGGTGGTCGGCTTCATCCCGGCTGCCGTCGGCGGGCAGAAAGTAAAGCTTGCTCACACTGGCAGTGTTTTCAAGGTGTCTGACAAGAATCTACAAAGTTGGCGGGGCTGGTGGCGGATTGTGAAGGTGGACCAGTGGGGAGTGTTCTTTATCGGTGGCATTCTCGGAATGCTTTTGCCGGCCATCCTTTACACCTCAGCTATCGAACCAGGTCGTGACATTCGCGGCCTTGGTATCGCGGCAGAACTGGCCCACTCGATGTCTGCCCGTGGTGGCGCAGTGGTCACATTCATTCTGGCGATGATGAGTGTCTGGGTCCTGTTCAAAACCCAGCTCGATCTCCTGGAAGGGATGTCGCGCGGGATTACGGACATTCTGTGGAGTGGAAGCCGGCGCATTCGCTCGTGGCGCGGGGGCGATGTGAGGTTCGTTTATTATTCGGTGCTTGGGCTCGCAGTGGTATGGGGTCTCATCGCATTGCGCCTGACGCAACCAATCATTCTGTTGCAATTAGGCGCCAACATGGCAGGCCTCGTCATGGTTATAAGCTCTCTCCACATTCTTTACATTAACTTGAAGTTCCTACCCAAAGAGCTCCAACCACCGCTCTGGCGGCGCCTCGCCCTGATGTTCATGGCCGTCTTTTACGCGTTCTTTGTTTACCTGTGGTTGTTGGGTGGCCTGATACCCAATCCAGAGAAGGGGTTTTTGTTCACTCTTCTTAGGTTACTCGGCATCATGCTCTAAGACCAGGGGGATCACAATTGGATTACACTAAATATGCTGCTTTGGCCCAACAGGGCGCAGAACTCGTTGAAAAAGGTGAATATGAATCGGCGCTCGAGGTCTTCCGCACGCTGATCGCCAGCGACATCTCTGATGTGGACAAGGCATCGATGTGCTACAACGCGGCATTCGTTTTAGAGAAACTGGGAAAAGAAACAGAGACGCTGGCCAGCTACGACCGTGGGATGAGCTATGAGCGAATGCATAGTCGCAGCTTTGTCGCAGAGCACAAGGCGGCCTACTTGTCCCGAATCGGCAGGAACAAAGAGAGTCTTCGGCTGTATGAGGAGTTGAAACTGCGGCCTTCGCTCACGGAAGAAGAGAAGTATAGGATTGCTTATAACATCGAGCTCTTGCGCCAGCAGTCGACTTAGCATGACTGTAATCCCCGCCGAAGAAAACGAACGACCATTCGCCATGGGTCTGCACTTCAGGAACAAACTGTTGCACCATCACACCAGCTCTCTTCAACATCTCTTTGAACCTCGCTTGATCCAGGCGAGCCTGTTCAGGCGTAGTGATCCACCTCGATCTCCTGCCCTCGCAGGTAATCAATCGCCAACTAATCATCCTGAAGCAGAGAAACCCGAGGCCATCTCTTGGTGGTCCTCCAATAAGCGGCGGCCCAATGTCTAAACGGGGATGATTGCGAAGTTTGTTCGTGTAATTTCGTGTGATTTCGTGGATCGCTTTTTAGCCCGACAAAAAGATCCGATCCACGAAATCATACGAACATTACACGAATAAGAATCACTATTTGTGTGAAGCAGAGAAACCTGAGGCCATCTCTTGGTGGTCCTCCAATAAGCGGCGGCCCAATGTCTAAACGGGGATGATTGCGAAGTTTGTTCGTGTAATGTCGTGTAATGTCGTGGATCGCTTTTCAGCCGAGCAAAAAGATCCGATCCACGAAAACACACGAACATTACACGAATAAGAATCACTATTTGTGCAGTTAACAACGGCAATTTACTGGCAGTGGCAAAAGCGAGACAGTCAGCAACGGTCAAAGAGATGATCCACTAAAACAAACGAAATGACACGAACGAAACCCCCTACGTCGTCACTCACATCGTCTACTTCTTAGTACTGAGCGATTCACCCACAAGTACCTTCATTGCTTGACGAGAAGCCCGTTGGTAGATTAGCTCGAACGTGTCAACAAATCGCCGGTTAGAACGCCAGAAAGGCACACTTCCAA
>DATKDA010000085.1:0-5652 GCA_035512935.1 Pyrinomonadaceae bacterium
CTCAGCGATAGAATTCCCGTTTATTGTGTAGCCCGGCCAATTGTATCTTGACGGGTTTATCGCTGCTCAAATAGAGTCATTACCCAAGTATGCGTCACCTAGAAAGCAGCCCTTTATCGCATCCATTTAGCGCATGGCGACCACTATCTTAAGTCACAAACAGTTTCTTGCCGACCTGCTTGATGCGACCCCTGATGGGGTGCTCGCCTTCGATCGCGAGTGCCGCTATACAGTTTGGAACGCAGCAATGGAACGCATTTCAGGCGTACCACGAAGCGAGGCTCTTGGCCGGCCTGCATTTAAACTCTTTCCTTTCCTCGAGGAGATTGGGGAAGACCGGTATTTTCGCGAAGCTCTTGCTGGAAGAACCGTAATTTCTGAGAACAGGCCGTACTCCGTGTCGGAAACCGGCCGGCGCGGATTCTTCGAAGCTCGTTATTCGCCGCTGTACCATGGTGGCGAGATTGTCGGCGGCGTTGGCGTCATTCGTGATATCAGTCAACGCAAAGAGATTGAGGAGGAGAAGACACTAGCGCAGCAAGGCCTCACGCTCTTGATTGAGAATTCGCCGCTGGCGGTTATCGAGTGGGACAGCGACTTTCGCGTATCTCGCTGGTCTGAGTCGGCAGAGAGACTTTTCGGGTGGAAAGCCGAAGAGGTATTGGGCAAACATGTCAGTGATTGGCGTTTTGTAGTTGCTGAAGATCTCACAGCGGTCGAACAGGTAGGACAACGACAGCGCGAAGGAAGCGAGCGTCAAGGGGTTCTCTATAATCGTAATTACAGCAAGGCCGGATCCGTATTGCATTGTGAATGGTACAACTCCGTTCTTACTGCCGAGTCAGGTGAACTGGTCTCGATTTTGTCTCTGGTACTGGATGTAACTGCTCGCAAGCTCGCGGAGGAGCAACTGGCGACGCTTCTATCAAGTGAGCGTGCTGCACGTCGCGAGGCCGAGGAGGCGGACCGCCTTAAAGATGAGTTTCTGGCTACTCTTTCACACGAGTTGCGCACACCGCTCACAGCAGTCCTGGGGTGGGCTTCGTTGATGCGCTCGGGCGATTTTCCCGAGGCCGACTTTCACCGCGCTCTCGAAATAATCGAACGCAACGCGCGTTCTCAGGCGCGATTGATCGATGACTTACTTGATGTTTCCCGAGTAATTACCGGCAATCTCCGTCTCGAGACCTCGCACGTAAATCTCTCCGGAGTGATCGAGGCCGCCCGTGACGTTGTCCGGCCCGCGACTGATGCGAAAGGAATCCGGCTCACTCTTGACTTCGATCCGAGCACACCGCCGGTCAACGGTGATCCAAACAGACTGCGTCAGGTCGTCTGGAACCTTCTTCTCAACGCGATAAAATTCACGCCTCGCGGTGGTAGTGTGACTGTGAAACTCGAACCAGTGGAGTTGCAAGCAAGATTGACAGTTAGCGACACCGGCGAAGGCATTAGTCCGGATTTTCTGCCATATGTGTTCGATCGATTCCGTCAGGCCGAGGCTTCAGTCTCGCGCCGACAAGGCGGACTGGGCCTGGGGTTGGCAGTCGTGCGACATCTGGTCGAGTTGCATGGAGGATCTGTTGGCGTGCAGAGTGAGGGGAAAGGGAAGGGAGCCGTCTTTACTATCGATCTGCCATGCGTTTCTGAACACGAAGACCTTCCCGACGAAACTCCGGTCTCTGAGCCTCCCAGCACGTCCGATAGAGTAAAGCCGTTGGACGGATTAAGGATACTGGTAGTCGAAGACGACGACGACTCGCGGGCGCTGGTAGGCACGTTGCTCAAGAATCAGGGAGCCATCGTGTCGTTAGCTGAATCAGTTCAGGAAGCAATGAAAGTGCTCGAAAAGATCGTGCCGGATGTTGTAGTCAGCGATCTGGGAATGCCCGATGAAGACGGGTACGCGTTGATAGCCAAGCTCAGGAGACTTCCCGCAGACAAAGGGGGAATTGCGCCCGCGATCGCTCTGACAGGATATGCAACAGGTAAAGACAGGGAGCAGGCTCTGGCAGCAGGTTATCAAATGCATATGGCAAAACCGATCGAACCTGAGGCATTGGTCGCGGCTGTCGCGAAATTGTCCGGCGCGGAACAATTGTCATCTTTAAAGCCTGCGGCTCAAGAAAATTGACCCCGAGAAGATCCGATGAGAACGAAAGTATTGGTTAGCATTTTAATTTTTGCTTTTGCTGCTATCACCGGCTGCGCTCAACAACGAACTGATCAGACCCTGGCAATTAAGGGCGCCACATTGATTGACGGCAAGGGTGGCCCACCGATAGCCGACTCCGTTGTTTTAGTTACTGGAGACAGGATCGTCGGGGTTGGGCCCGCGAGCCAGGTAAAAGTTCCGCCCGGGGCGAAAACAATTGATGCTCGTGGCAAGTGGCTCATTCCCGGATTTGTCGATGCGCATATTCACTTCTTTCAATCAGGAGGTCTTTATACACGGCCCGACGTAATCGATCTGCGGGATCGCGTTCCGTATCAGCAGGAGCTTGCCAACATTCGCAAACGGCTCGATTACACGTTCTCTCGATATCTTTGTAGTGGGATCACTGCTGTAGTCGATGTTGGGGGGCCATTCTCGAACTTCGAGGTGCGTGACATGGCTGATCGGACAACTGCTGCCCCCCGCGTGGCGGTGGCCGGACCTCTGGTCTCGACTTATGCGCCGGAAAATCTGAAGACGGAGGATCCGGCGATTATCAAGGTCAACAACGTTGATGAGGCACTGGCGCTGGTGCGGCGAAAGTTGGCCCGCCATCCCGATCTGATAAAGATCTGGTTCATCCGCCGCCCCGACGTTGAATTAGCGGAAGCAACGAAGATTGTAAAGGCAGTCGTCGATGCAAGCCATGCCGCGGGCGTTCGTGTTGCGGTGCACGCGACACAACTTGAGACCGCGAAAGCCGCTGTCGAGGCAGGCTGCGACATCCTTGTGCACAGTGTGAGCGATACTGCGGTCGATCAGGAATTCATTCAAATGGTAAAGGATCGTGGCGTCATATACACGACAACGGCTGTCGTCATTGAAGGTTATAGTGAAGTATTAAGCCAGAAGGTCAACCTCATGGACTTTGAACGTGAGTGCGGAGACCCTGAGGTGATCAGTTCCTGGGGTGATCTTGGGAAAATACCAGCGGAGCAATTGCCGCCTGCAGCACGCAGGCCGCGTCCCTTCGGCAACCGTGAAATTATTTTGAGCAACATGAAGCGCATGCAGGATGCGGGGGCCATAGTCGCCGCTGGCACAGACGCCGGTAACATCGGAACGTTGCATGGCCCAGCGCTTCATCGCGAGTTCGAGTTGATGGCGGAGGCCGGTCTGACACCAATGCAGATCATTGTTTCTGCCACGCGCAACGCGGCCCTCGTCTTCGGAAATGGTCCGGCCGGGCGGAAGGACGCGACCAAAGGTTCCACTCAAGGGAGACTGAGCGTTGCGCCGGAAATTGGCTCCATCGAGGTTGGTAAATTCGCCGACTTGATTATTCTCAATGCGGATCCCATTGCTGATATCCGGAATGCCCGAAACATCCAGGTAGTTCTAAAGGGCGGAACAATTGTTTGGGGCAATGCCGGTCAAGGCAATTGAGTTGTAGGACTACTCAACCACAGGGGAACATCGGTTTCCTTACTGTCTGGATAGACTGACTTTTATGGCCACCTTACGAGCATCAAAGAATCGTTGTGCGCTGGCGCTGATGGCTACAGTTCCGCTACCCGGAATCGAAGTCCGGAGCCGCCTCTCGCCGCCGTTATCTCCGGCAGATGTTGCCGGGCTTAAGAGCTGCTTTTTGCGCGACGCGGTTACGAGTATGGCCGAGATTGCGGGTGCGGGACGCGCCGAGGGAGTAATCCTTTACAGTCCCTCCGGCGCGGAAACGGCTGCCAGGGAGATCGCACCGAAGAGTTTCAAAGCATTTCCACAACGGGGCGCAAACTTGGGCCAGGTGCTTGTTAACGTTACGGCTGATCTGCTGGCACGAGGATTTAGCTCCGTTTGCCTGCTCAATTTCGAAAGCCCAACTCTTCCTCGCTCCCATATTGAAGTGGCGCTCGAGACCGTTAATCGGCCGGGCGATCGTCTGGTGCTTACGGCGGCTGAGGGCGGGGGATATTGTTTAATCGCTTGCAAAGACTCCTACCCGGAAATCTTTGAACGCATTACAACGAGCGGCGCCAATTTCCTCACGCATACGACTGCTCGAGCAGCGCAAATCGGCCTCAAGATAGAGATGCTTCCGCACTGGTACAATGTTGATGATCCAGCGACCCTTAAGCGATTGCGTGAGGAACTTAACGATCCAGACCTCCGGCTCTCCTCAACGAGTCGCCCCGGTAAGCCACATTCTGCACACTATACTCGGCAGTATGTTGCCAAACTGAGCGAGGGTGAAGGTGCAGAGCAAATCGGCTGATAACGAAATGCCTTTTAATCAACAGCCGCCTGCTCTCGGTAACCAGTATGAGGATGATCGGGTGCTGCGTTCTTATCTTGAGCGCATTTTGCCGGCCGAAATCCTGCGCGAAGTAGAACCGGAACTTTTTGAGATGGGACGGTTGGCAGGCGGTGAACTTTACTGGATGCAGCTCGCTGACAGACTTAACGAGCCAAAGCTGACTCAATGGGACCCGTGGGGAACTCGCGTCGACCGTATTGAACTAACGCCTTTGTGGAACCTTGCCGAAGAGCTTGCCGCCGAGCATGGGTTGGTAGCGATAGCATACGAACGAAGCCATGGAAGATTCTCCAGGATCCATCAGTGCGCGCTGGCCTACCTTTTTACACCATCGACAGACATCTATAGCTGTCCATTGGCGATGACTGACGGCGCTGCCCGCACGCTGCTCAGTTCAGGCAATCAGGCTCTCATCGATCGAGCTGTGCCGCATCTGATCTCGAGAAATCCCGCAGAATTCTGGACTGCCGGTCAATGGATGACCGAACTCACCGGCGGCTCGGACGTTGGTCTCTCGGAAACGACCGCGCGGCAGGACAGTGAAGGAGTCTGGCGTCTCTATGGAAGAAAGTGGTTCACCTCCGCAGTCACGTCTCAGATTGCGCTTACACTGGCACGGCCCGAAGGTAACCCGCCGGGCGGCCGTGGGCTCGCGCTTTTCCACGTCGAAACGCGTGATGAGAATGGCCGCTTGCGCAACATTCAGGTCAATCGCTTGAAAGACAAGCTCGGCACGCGAAAGGTGCCAACGGCGGAGCTAACACTTGACGGCGCGGCCGCACAACTCGTGAAAGGAACCAAAGATGGCGTGCGCAATATCACGCCTTTACTGAATATCACCCGCTTGTGGAACGGCATCAGCGCGGTATCTCTCATGCGTCGAGGTGTAGCTCTGGCATTTGACTACGCACAAAAGCGGATTGCCTTCGGCGCCGCGCTCTCCGAAAAGCCTTTGCATGTGGACACGCTGAGGACTCTACAGGCCGAGACTGAGGCAGCTTTCCAGCTCGCGTTCTACATCGCAGATCTGACGGGCCGCAGTGAATCTGGCGAGTGGGGTGAAGAAGAGGCGCAGCTACTCCGCTTACTTACGCCGGTGATGAAACTGACAACGGGAAAACAGGCAGTAGTAGTGACGAGTGAAGTACTTGAATGCTTTGGAGGCGCCGGTTACGTCGAAGAC
>DATKDA010000086.1:0-8038 GCA_035512935.1 Pyrinomonadaceae bacterium
CGGATTCGTTGAACGCAACTCGGCAATCAGTTTCGCCGCGCTGCGAAGATCGGCAACCGGGTAAACATTCACCCCCGAGACCACCGCAGCCTCCTTGGCATTCTCATCGGGCAGGATGACGTGCTTGATTGCGGCCGCCCGCGCCAAAATCGCTATTGAGAGAGCACCTTTGATTGGTCGCACACGCCCGTCAAGCGACAACTCGCCCACACAGACCATGTGCACGAGCCTGTTCTCCTCAGCGAGATCCCCATTGGCGCCGAGAATTCCCAGGGCGATCGGAAGATCAAAACTGGCTCCCTCCTTCCTCACATCAGCAGGAGCAAGATTGATCGTGATTCTTGCGAAAGGGAAATAGTAGGAACAGTTACATATTGCGGCCCGGATACGCTCTCTCGATTCGCGAACAGCAGCGTCTGGCAGACCAACAATTGTAACTGCAAGGTTTGAATCGCCTTCAGCTCGGGCAGGCGTCAGGTCAACTTCAATATCGACAAGATCAGCGTCGATGCCATAAACGGCGGCGGATAGCGTGCGGAAGAGCATGGTGAGGAGCTCCTATATCTAATTGTGTGAGATCGTAAGTTCGAATTAAACACATCAGAGCGCGCCTTTGAGGATAAAGGGCGCTCAAAAAAGTAACCTTTGCTCTTTGACTACCGACCTCGAGAGGGGGCAGAGCCACCGGTCGGGGGAAGCTTAATCTCCTGACCGGCACGAAGAGCAGTGTTAACACCAACGTTATTTAGTCGGGCGAGTTCGTTTGCATTTAATCGCCGCGCTGCTGCGATCTTGGCAATCGTGTCACCCTTACGCGCTCGAATCTTAGTCAACCCTGCTGCGGCTGGTTGGGTACCAGGGGTCGCTCGGCGCCAGCTTGTCAGTCGGACGTTATTGTTAGGCACCACAAGCTTGTTCGAAGACTTGAGATCAACTCCGGCATTCATCGCCTGAAGTTGGGCCAAGCTTATGCCGGTCCGAGTTGATACGGCCTGAATGTCCTCGCCGGGCGCCACCGGGATTATCCGAGCGGTTTCGCGTCTTTCAACCGGAACTCGTTTGAGCAGAGCGACAAACTGTTTTGCTTTTCCTCCGGGTACGCGGACGTTATAAGCTTCACCTCGCGGCGTAATCTCGCGCTTCAACTCAGGGTTAAGACTTCGAATGTGATCGAGACTGGTATCAGTAGCTTCAGCAATTAACTGAAGACTGGTTGCACTCGGAACCTGGACAATATCATAAGCGAGCGGAGGTTCCGGCCGAATGTTTTTAAAGCCGTACTTTTCCGGATTCTTCGCAATTAGAATTGTGGCCAGAATATTAGGAACATAATTCCGTGTTTCCTGGGCAATGTAAGGATAGATGGACCAGAAGCTGGCATTCCCGGCACGCCCGATGGCCCTGTCTATATTTCCCGCGCCTGTGTTGTAGGCTGCCATTGCGAGCTCCCAGTCACCCTTATAGCGGGCTGCCAGATGCTTGAGGTAACGAGCCGACGCACGCGTGGCCTGCTCGAAACTGTTTCGCTCGTCTAACCAGGCAGTCTGTCGCAAGCCATACTCGCGACCAGTGCTGGGGATGAATTGCCAAAGCCCAGACGCTGCGGCCCAGGACATTGCCCGCGGCTGCCAGGCGCTCTCAACTTGGCCCAACCAGGTAATGTCGATCGGCACTCCTTCTTCTTTGAAGATCTGTCGCGCGAGTCTCATATAGCGACCCGACTTTCGCAGCCCGGATTCCATTGTAGTCCGGCCCCGACCCTGGTAGTAGTTTATGTATTGCTGAATTAAGGGATTGATGTTGAAAGAGAAGTTTACGTTCTGCTTTGCCTGCTCTAGCGCGAATACATCAGAATCAGAGACGTTCAATTCATCGGGAGTCAGAACCAGTTTGCTAAGTTCGTCAAGCGGAGATGGCTCAAACCTCTGTTCGCGAAAACCAATTTGAGGGGGCTCGTTTTGCGCTTGCGTTGCCGGCGTATTCTGGGCGACTAAGGTAGTTTGGACCAGCGGAGCAGGAGTCACACCCAGCGGCACCTCTTCGCGGTATATACGTTCAACTATTTCAAAATAGAATGCCTGAAGCCGTTGGTTCGCCCGAACATCGAGACCGGAATCAAGAATTGTGTCGATCGCCTTATCAAACTCATCTCGGGCCTGTTCTCGTTTGTCGTCCTCAAGGTTGAGTTTGCCTTTGCGGAAGTGGTCTTCAGCCTTGCCAATAATCTGCGAGACACGGGCATCCGACTTTTCGATCTCAGTAGGAATTGTACGAGCAGATGAACCAGCTGGTAGCTGTCCAAAGGTTGTAGTCGCTGGGGCGACGAGCACGGCCAGTAAAGCGGCGCTGGCCATCAAACGAGGAAAGCTCGTTGACATTTATTCGTCGTTCTCCTTCACAGAGTTTAATGCGAATCCCCGAGCGACGTCCCCCGGAGACAGTCGCACCTGCGGTAATTCACTTTTTTGCGAGGTAATTGTTGGGCTCCTCAATGGTTGACTCGCTGTTCTCCTAGAGCCAAGCAGCTCGGAGGTTATCACACGATTTTCTGGGGTGTCAAACAAACGTTTACTTGCTCTAAATTGTGATTTCGTGAAAAATTCCACTGCCTGTAGGCCAGCGTCTCTAACAGATGCCTGACGCTTTGCTCGGGTTGCGCCGAAAAATCTCCAATTCGCTATTCGCGCCACAATAAGTGCATGCGGGAGACTAAGTATATTTCCGATGCCGCGGGAGGTGACTCGAAATGAAAAGAACCTTGGTTGTGGGCGATATTCATGGGTGCTTTGAAGAACTGCTCAGCCTAATGGAAAAGGCAGCACTGGGTCCGGAGGATCGGCTGATCGCGGTGGGAGACCTGATAACCAAAGGCCCCCGTAACCGTGAGGTTCTTGAGCTCTTTGCTAATGATCAACGCTTGTCATCAGTGATCGGCAACCAGGATCTAGCAGTTCTCAGGTCCCTGCGTGGCGAGGATGTCTCACTGACCGCAGCTCAGGAGAGAACAGCCCGGGAACTTAAATCCAATGCGACGCCCTTTCGGATGTATCTGGAGTCATTACCTGGCTACATCGAGCTTAACTCTCACATCATAGTGCACGCCGGACTGAGACCGGGCGTCCCTCTCCATGAACAGTCAATAGAGGATTTGACTGAACTACGCACCATGGGAGCCGACCGCACCAGCCGCGAAGGTCTACCTTGGTTCGAGGTATACGACGGGGAAAAGATGGTGCTATTCGGCCATTGGCCAGGACCAGAACCCAAGATAGCAAGACGCGCCATTGGGCTTGATACGGGTTGCGTCTATGGCCACCTCCTCACAGCTTACATAATCGAGACGAATGAATTCCTAAGTGTTGGAGCCAGCCCGCATCGATTTCTTCCCGTGCCGTGTTAAAAGCATGAAATGCATACACTACTGTTTAAGGTTTTTGGTGCATTAACGTTGCGTTTTCGTTAAGAAAGCAACTTCTCTATCAAGACTAGTACTCGAATCACCTGGATTCAAACCGAAATGCTGTGGAACGCACTTTGCCGACTCTCCCTTTGGGGCGGTCGCGGCCCATTCGTTCTTATGTCGAAATTCTTAACCAATCACTCCTCCCTTTCTGAAAGCTCCTAGTGGGACTCGCCGAGTAATTCTCGGCAGAAAATTGTGAGGGAACTTAATGTCGTCTTCTGTAGCTCGAAAAGAGACAAACTTTTCACCGCTTCGCCGGATCGAGCCTGCTGATCCCTATGAACAGCAGGGGCAGGGCCCCAGTGGCGTTCTTATTAATCGCGAGTTGAGTTTGCTTGAGTTTCACAGACGAGTGCTTGAGGAGGCCTTTGACGAGAACAACCCCTTACTTGAGAGACTAAAGTTCCTCGCAATATTTTCTTCAAACCTCGATGAGTTCTTCATGATCCGGGTCTCAGGACTGAAGGAGGAAGTCGAACATAACGTAACGGAGTTGTCGCCGGATGGCATGACCGCCGCAGAACAACTCGGCGCAATAAGAGATCGGCTCGTTCCGATGTTTGAGAATCAAATGCGTTGTCTGCGTGATGAGATCCTCACTGGACTCGAGCGAGAGGGCATCTATATTGCAAGGTACGAATCGCTTACACGCGCCGAGCAAGAAGCCCTCGATCATTACTTTCTCAAGAAGGTTTTTCCAATCTTGACTCCTCTCGCCGTGGACCGGAGTCATCCCTTTCCGTATATCTCTCCACTGAGCCTGAATTTGGGACTGCTTGTAGAGACGCCGGACGATGAATCATCACCTGCCGACCCTCCCAAGCAGAAGCGGGAACCGCGTTTTGTCCGGATAAAGGTGCCCACAACAACGGCACGACTTGTTCCAGTGGCTTTTTCAGATTCCAAGTTTGTGTTGCTCGAGGATTTGATTGAAGCGAATCTGGCCTCTCTTTTTCCGGGCATGGAGTTCGGGACGGTCCATCGCTTTAGGGTAACTCGTGATGCGGATATTGAGATTCGCGAGGAAGAAGCCAGCGATCTGTTAACACATATACAGCGTGAAGTCAGCAAGAGACGGTTCGGTTTGCCGGTGCGGCTTGAAGTGTCGGCAAGAATGCCTGAAGAAATGGTCCATTACTTATCCGAGTCACTTGGCTTGCTGCCAAGCGATGTCTATGTGGTCGATGGTCCACTGAGACTTTCAGATTTGATGACGCTATGCGATCTGGATCTCCCACATCTCAAGGAACCACCATTTGAGCCGGTCATGCCTCGAAGGTTCAGTTCTTCCAAATCAATCTTCGACGTCATTAAAGAACGCGATGTACTACTACATCATCCTTATGATTCGTACCATTCTGTGACCAACTTTATTAATGAAGCCGTCGAAGATGAAGGCGTGATGGCAATAAAGATGTGTCTCTATCGTACGGGCCCAAACTCGCCAATCCCCCCAGCACTTATCAGGGCGGCAGAACAGGGAAAGCAGGTTACGGCGCTGATTGAACTCAAAGCTCGTTTCGATGAAGAACACAACATTGTATGGGCCCGAAAGCTCGACGAGGCGGGCGTGCACGTAGTGTATGGTCTCGTCGGTCTCAAGACACATAGCAAACTCACTCTGGTTGTCCGGCGCGAAGGCGATTTGCTGAAGCGCTACGTACACATTGCTTCCGGCAACTATAATCCAACGACTTCCTGCACTTATACGGATCTCGGACTGTTTACTGACGACGATGAAATCGGCGCCGATGCAACCGAATTGTTCAATTATTTGACTGGGTTCTCGCGGCAGATTCAGTATCGCCGGTTGCTCGTGGCCCCTGTCAATCTGCGCGAGAAGACGAGCGCGCTCATCGACCGCGAAATCGCGCACAAGAAGGCTGGACGGCAGGCCCGCATCATCGCAAAATTCAATCGACTCGCAGACAAACAAATGATCGATAAGTTGTACGAAGCTTCCAGAGCAGGCGTGCAGATCGACCTAATCGTTCGGGGCATTTGCATGCTACGGCCAGGTGTCGTGGGACTCTCGGAAACGATTACTGTCCGCAGCATAGTTGGCAGATTCCTAGAACACAGCCGCGTTTTCTATTTTGCCAATGGCGGTGATGAGGAACTGTACATCGGGAGCGCCGATTGGATGTCGAGAAATCTGAAGCATCGAGTCGAGGTAGTGGCCCCGGTGCGTGATCCCCTTCTGAAGGGTTACTTGAAAGACGTTGTTCTCGGCGCGTACCTTCGGGATAACGTAAAGGCACGGCAACTCCTTTCAGACGGCAGCTACGCTCACGTGCAAGTTGTCGCGGGCCAGGAACCGTTCGATAGCCAAAGCTATTTCATCGATGCAGAGGCCGCCCCGTAATTTCCCTCTAGCGTTTCGCATCCCCCAAAATTGAATTCCCTCGTAGCATAAATCGGTAGGCTCTTGCCGCCGTTGAATGCTTGTTGTGGAGGATTTCATATGTCTAGAGTCAAGCTGGCTGTCTTAGTTATTTCTACGCTGTTATTTGTTTCGGCCGGTCCCGCCTTAAACCCCTCAGTCAGCATCGCCAGCGAAAAGAAAACTGAAAAGAAAAAGAAGGCACTGCGAGGGACCCCGGTTCTCTGGCGTTCCCCTGGCAACATTACGGCTAGGAATCTTTACTGGGGTGCAGGCGGTCAACGAATGAAGCCCGATTTGCGAAGAGTGACCTTTTTGAAAGAGGAGAAAGGTGGCTATTCCAGGAAGTATAGGGTTCGCGACGCCTCCGGACGCATCTGGGTAACCAAGCTCAGCAAGGAGTCGCAACCTGAGACTGCGGCCAATCGCCTTATGTGGGCCGTGGGTTATGTTACCGAAATCGATTATTTGGCGCCGCACGTAGAGATCGCTGGGAAGGGGACGTATAAGAACGTGCGGTTTGAGGCAAGGCCAGCCAACATCGACCGCGCTGATGCGTGGGAATGGGACCAGAACCCTTTTTTAGGGACTCGGGAGTTTCAGGGACTTAAAGTCATGATGGCGCTCCTTAATAACTGGGACATCAAGGATTCGAACAACAAGATCTTCGTTGTTAACGGCCGCAGCGGCACCGAACTTCGGTACGTGATCAGCGATCTGGGAGCTACGTTCGGGAGTTCCCGTAGTACACCCATACTCTGGACAATCACTCGTAGCCGCAATGAACCTGTGAAATATGCCAAGGCTAACTTCGTAGACAAAGTAAAGAGCCGGAATGTGCGCTTCCATTACGGCGGAAAGCGGAACAGCCTATTCAAAGACGTCACGGTGGAAGATGCCTGGTGGATTGGCCGGCTATTGTCCCGGTTGAGAGATCAACAGATCCGAGATGCTTTCCGAGCAGCAAACTATACGCCAGGTGAGATCGAGTTGCTCACGCGGGAAGTAAGAATAAGGATTAATGAACTAGTTAACATACGTCCAACCGAACAACTGGGACACAGGCGATAGAGTTGGAAGGGATGGCAGATATGCTTCGAGAAGTTTCCATTAAGAAGAAAGAGGCGCTGACACTGATATTGGTATTCGTTGTGGTGTTGGTAGTTAGTGCCGGAGTTGCATATCTCCTCACCGGAAATGGCTCTCAACCAGAACGTGTTACACCGGTGGTTGAACAGCCTCGAGAAGAAACCGCGGCCGCTCTCGCAACGCCCGCCCAACCTGCTATAACTCCAACTCCACGGGCAGGAGAGTCTTTCTTTGACGATCTTTTTGGGTCACCGCAGGCGCGGGCCGATATCGAAGGCGATAACTGGGGCGAAGTAATGGCGCAAATCGCTCTGCGATTAGTGGTTGCAGCCCTCTTTGGAGCCATCCTGGCCTTTCGACCGCGGCGTCCTTTCCGTCTAATGAAACCTAATCCATACGTGGCTCAGACCCAGATTCTGCTTGCTGTAGTGGCCGCTGCACTGATGATTGTTGTCGGGGACAGTGCAGCCAGAGCGTTTGGAATATTCGCAGCGGCATCTCTCGTGCGCTTTCGCACGAACATTCGCGATCCGAAGGAGATAACTGTTCTTTTAATCAGCCTCGGAGTTGGATTGGGGGCCGGGGTGGGACGCTGGGACCTCGCTTTGGTCCTTACGGTATTTTCGCTGGTAGTCCTGTGGCTTCTAGAGAATCGTGAGCCAGACCAGGTTTTACGTGCGTTGGAACTCAAGCTTGAGACACGGGATCTGGGTAGAACACGGGAGATCTTGCGACAGGTACTCGACAAACATAAGTTCCCGTCAGAGCTTCGCACGATGCAACGCGCCAATGGTGACGAGGCATTGGGAACCCTTGTGTATACCATGGATGTAAGTCCGATGATCACCACAGACGAACTCAGCGAAGAGATCATGGCGCTTGACTCAAAGAATGTCGAGTCAATCGAATGGACCCAAAAAAAGAGCTTCTCCTACCTCTACCAGTAAGGGAAAATGAAATAGACCGCGCACAACCGAGCGCGGTCTATTTTATATCTCGATAACCAATAGCTCTAATTACTGGCGCTGGTCAACATCACCATTCTCAACCTGCTCCCAGTAATCCTCTACAAAATCCTTCATCGGTCCGTGCCCCCAGCGAGT
>DATKDA010000087.1:0-21288 GCA_035512935.1 Pyrinomonadaceae bacterium
TAGAAACTGAGCGGACGTGAAGAATTAGAGCATGATTCTTGAGAATTTAGAGAGGGGTGCGGCCGGCAAAACCTGCATCAACGTCATGCCACCATTCGACGCGATCGCCGTCACCTACCTGCCAGCAGAGTAGCACTACGCGCCCTTCTCGCAGCGAAGGGAAATCGATTAATCCCCGTTCAAAGTCTTTAAGTTGGACTCCAAGCGCGTCGAGTTTGGCCATCTGCTCGGTAAGGTTCGTGAGAATCAGAGCGTAACGGGCGCCACCGTCAATCCCACCCCCACCCTGTTCGGCGCCTTCCGCTGCCTTCTTTGCTTCTTCGCGATAGGACAACAGTCTCCGATGCGTTCGTTGAAGATGCGCAAGGATCTCACGAACGGTTGGCAGAAGAGCATTCGCCTCCTCAACAGTGAAAATCTTCATATCATCCGGACCTCTGTTCATCGCTGGCTGTCAGTGTTCGTCAGTGATCCTGATAAACGGTGTGTCTGAGCAGAACTGGTCATCTTCTTCAGTAATAGTTGAATCCAGAACTACTCGCAAAGCGGACTGAAAGCCATCGCTAGAGTGTCCTTGCGGAAGCTCCAGCGGGTCGTCGATGAAGTGGGCCGGAACGTGGTCGTGCAGTTCGCGCTCGTCGTAGCGCCCGGTGTGAGAGATCTCCTTGCGAACCCGGTCGGCGATTTCACCCAGATCGATGAAGTAATCAGCAACGTCGATGAGTTTCGGCGCAGTATTAGACCGGAAGCCGGCCACTTCCACGCGGCAGCCTTTGTAAGCAACTGCATTCACGGCGTAGACAAAATCTTCGTCCCCTGAAACCAGCACTGCGGTGTCATACCGGCCGGCGAGAGAGAGCATATCGACGGCGATCTCCACATCCAGATTGGCCTTACGGGTTCCGTCATAGAATGTCTTCAACTCCTTCTGGATGACCCGAAACCCATTTCGTCTCATCCAAAGAAGAAATCCTTGTTGCCTTTCCGCGCCAATATCCACTCCTGTGTAGAAAAAGGCACGCAGCAAGCGACCATCACCCAGTAAAACGCGCAAGAGTTTGTTGTAATCGACATCGATGTTGTGAAAACGGGCGGCATGAAAGAGATTGTTACCATCAATAAAAACCGCGACTCTTCCTCTATGACCTAGTTGCCAGGAAACGTTGTTTGTAGGATCAAAATTGTTCATATAGAGGGCTCCAATAGATTTTTTAATACTTCTAGGATGCGTTCATTTTAGCCAAATGGTCAAGTAATCCCTATAGCTGTGGCTTACGTTCAGGCCGAAACGAAACGATTTACCTCCCAATAGGCCTGGAAATTGAGGGCAGCATGATAGACACCGTCCGCCTATCTCTGTCTGTCCCGTTCCATGCGCCGTCGCAGATGTTGAAGCTGGGTTTTCTTCGAGATGCGGCCACGATGCAGTACGTGCCAATTGGTAGAACCATCAGGAGGGGTTTGGTTGCGGAAGGCCTGCGCGTCGTATCAGATCCTGGAAACGAGAATCTGAGCGGAGACTATCTAACAAGGGGTCGTAAGCAATTGTAGGTATCCAGGAGCTGCGGCTCTCGTAAGCCTTTTCCAACCATTGCAGAGCCTGTTCTTTATCGCTATTACGGAGGTAGTCCAACGCCATGTAGTAAGGCTCGAAGTGGGACAGCTTAGCTCGCTTTTTGGCTTGCGCCAATCGCTCTCGACAAAAGCCTCGCCAACCGTCTTTCGCATAGGCATCTTTCAGCATCGCCGTTATTTCGATATTCATTCCTGCTCGGCTTTTAAGATGCGCGTCAACCGAGAGGTCATAGAGTCCCTGCGTCTCGTAAGCTATCGCAAGCCAGTAATCAGCAGTCACGTAGTTCGGTTCCAATTCCAGTGTTTTCTGCCACTGTGCTGTGATATCTGCCTCTCAAGTAGAGCTGATAGGCTTCTGGATTGTCGGTAGGTTGTTTAGCGAGTCGATCCTTGTCTTCGCCCTTCAGCCGCAGCCGCAATTTTTCAAACACTTTCTCAGAGATGTCTTTCTGCACCTGGAGGATTTCAGAAACCGGGCGCACATAACGCTCGCCCCAAAGTTGACGATTCTCTCTCAGGTCGACAAGTTCGAGACTAATCGCGAGATTGTCACCACGTTGCTCGAGACGCCCGAACAGGACAGCGGGCACGTTTAGCTCGCGGGCAGCCGCCTGCGGGTCAACGTCCTTGCCTTTGTACCGAAAGACTGAGTTGCGTGGAATCACCTTCAACTCAGGCAATTGTGATAAGTTGTTGATAAGGCTTTCAGTGAGGCCGTCCGCCAGGTACTCGATCTCGCTATCACCACCCACGTTTACTAAGGGCATCACTGCCAGGGAATCTATGGCTGTACTTCTGTTAGAAAGGAGGTACGTGCCCAAGGTACCCGCAGACAAAAGCGAGGCGATCAGCACAACTACCTTCTGCGTATGAACGTGCGGCCCAACTGCGATTCAACCTTTACGCTGCGCCTAAAATCTCGCCGTTTAATGAATCCAGATAAACAACTTTCACCGGTGCGTTTCTCAGAGCAATCTCCCAAGCCAGACGAAATTCGACCGAGCCGTTCGGACCGGGTGCGCGACGCGCATAAACTACCAGTGTTTCCGCCTCGACTTCTGCATCTGGAGGCACTGTGTAGCTCTGGAGAGCGTTCTGCGCATCCGTAAAGGTAACAACACCGTTACGCACGCGAGCGGCTGCTTCCTCACGATTGAGTTGAGGCTCGATAGCAGAAATCGCGCTTTGAATCCGTTCGGCCTCCGGAATGCAAGTACTCGTGAGCTGAAGGACGCGCCGATCCGGACCAAAGTGAATTCGCAGGCTCCCGTATTCGCCACGCAACGGGTAACGGAATGGCCGCTGTTCGTATGAGGCTTCCTTCGTCGCGTCTGGCAGGTCTTGACGATCCACGAGGGAGAGTTGTGCAGGCTCGGCGCCAATCAATCGCTGCCAGGCATTAATGAACCTTCGCAGGGACTCTCTTAGCTCGGTCTCAGTCATTTCGGGCCCGGCGCCCACTTTAGGCAGATACACGGTTGCTTCAGAACTGAGGCTCGCAATAGTTCCAGTGTCAGGATGCAGACTTACTGCAACTTCATCACCAATGCCGAGTTGTTGCGCAAGTTGCCGCCAGACAGCCCGCACCGCCTCTTCTCGCTGCCCATCGTCGACGAGTCTTATCGGATATGCCGGCCCGGGAGCGCGAGGTCCAGAGGCATCAGGTGCTTCAATCCCGCTGCACGCACTGGACAACAGTAGACCAAGCAGAAATAAAAAGCCCGGGCATGTATTCCTAGTCAGCATTGATTTCAAGCTCCGGCGAGTTCGCTCCCACCTTACCACGCAAGCTTCGCGTGCCACGCATAGATACCCGTCGTATAATTCAAATTCTTGGAGGACCTGTTGCCTAAAGATAACGAAAACATCCCTCTACTAGATGATGGCCCATTGGCGCCCCCTGAGCCACAAGGCTTCAAACTCGATGAGATGGTCCGCTGCGAACAATGTCTGCGAGCCAACCCCCCAACACGGTCCAATTGCCTCTATTGCGGCGAGCCGCTTCCATTGAATGAGAAGACTGCCGAACTTCAGAGACCCACGCTTCGGCGGCTCGAAAAGTGGGAATCAGGATACAACAACATTCTCATTGCCAAAAAAGAAGAGGCTTTCTCAGAGTCCCTCATCGCCGAAGCGGCACTTCTTCTAAAACTCGATGTTGAGACATTAGCGAAAATTCTCAGGGCTTCGAAACCACTGCCGGTAGCCCGTGCTGCAACTTACGAAGAAGCTTTACTGGTCCAGCGACGGCTGGAGACGTTCGGTCTGACAACCACGGTCATCCCTGATGCAGAACTCTCAGGTCCGGGCCGGGCCGCTCGAGTCCGGGGCCTTCAGATTGGAGAGGTCGGGTTGCAGGCCGCACCTCTTTTGGATAGCCAAACTCCCTTCATCAACTGGAAAGATCTTCTGATTCTGGTGACGGGCCGGCTGGTCACCCGCCGGGTCGAAGTGAAAGAGCGGAAAGGCGGTTCTGAAAATGAGATCCTCGACGCCAGTGAACTATTCGCCGATGAAGCCGTGGTGGATCTTTATACGAGCAGTCAAACCTGGCGCATGACTGCTAATAGCTTCGACTTCTCTTGCCTGGCGGACGAGAAGACTTTGATTGCCGGCGAAAACTTTTCACGAATGCTGCGGTTGCTTGGCCGCCAAGCTCCTCAGGCTGTTTTCGACGACTCGTATAACTCGCTCCGGGCGGCGCTGGAGGCAGTCTGGCCGGCCGAGCAACAGGTTGAGTCGCGCGGCTGGCGTCGTGAACGCCCGGGGAAAGTGAGCATTGGCGCTGCCGCTGAAACAAGCAATGAGCTTCAGTTCTCGCGCTACTCGCGGCTTGCCTTTTACTTTTGCACGAAGCCGTCCGAAAGAACTGAATGAAGAACAAAAGGCCAGGCAGAAGCAACGCTTCTTTCCATAAAACCCCAACCGGCAAGTCTGATGCTGAGATACGTGAACGCTCAACCGATCAGATCTATGGATTGAATCCTGTTCTCGAAGCGTTGCGTGCGGGCCGGCGCCCAATCGAGCAGATCACGGTGGCCGAAGGGGCGCATCCCGAGCGCTTAAGGGAATTGCTTGCGTTGGCAAAGGCGGCCAAAGTACCCGTTCACCGTGTCCCTTCAATCAGTTTCGATCGGGCTTGGAAAGATGCCGCGCATCAGGGAGTGGCCGCCAGGATTGCGGCTGCCCGTTACCACGACGCCGATGAACTGCTCGAAGAAGTTGACTCCGGTTCCGAGGCGCCACTGGTGCTTGGACTCGACGGCATTGAGGATCCACGAAACCTTGGCGCTATCTTGCGGACTGCTGAATGCACCGGTGTAAATGCAGTCTTTGTTCCATCGCGTCGCGCGGTCGGATTGACGGAAACGGTAGGCAAAGCGGCTGCTGGGGCACTTGAATACGTCCCGGTGGCCCGAGTGACAAACCTTGCTCGTTTGATAGAGCAGTTGAAAGAACGTAACATCTGGGTGATTGGCGCCAGCGGTGATGCCCCGTCTTTGTACACTGAGTGGGATTGGAAACTTCCATCAGCTCTTTTCCTAGGCAGTGAAGGTCACGGATTGCATCGGCTTGTCCGGGAACGCTGTGATTCACTGGTGAGAATTCCGGTGGTTGGAAAGCTCGAGTCGCTCAATGTGTCGGTTGCTGCCGGGGTACTTTTATATGAAGCCCTGAGACAGCGGTCCGCTGCGAAGGAATTGGATAATTCCCGAAGCCAAGGAGGCCTTAATGTTCTGTCCTAAATGCGCTGCGCAAAACCTTGATACCGCCGCTTTTTGCCGAGTCTGTGGCGCAAACATCAAACTGGTTCCACAAGCGCTCACAGGAGAGTTGCCGGCTAAAGGCGAAATCGAAACGCAAGGTCGCAAGAGGGGCGAGCTGACGCTCGATCAGTCCTTCAAGAATATCTTTATGGGCGTAGCCTTCTTGTTTATTGCCTTCGCTCTCTTTTTCTCAATTGGGCGCGGTTGGTGGTTTTGGATGCTTATCCCTGCGTTTTCGCTGATGGGTACCGGCATTGCGCAGTATCTTAGACTGAGGGAAGCTGAGAAGAGACGCATGTTGAGAGACGCATCGGTCCCACCTGCCAACCTTTCTTTTCCGGAATCGCAACCAGCATTAAATTTGCTGCCCCGCCCGACTGGTGAGCTACCGGCGTCACCGCCGAGTGTCACCGAAGGAACAACTCGCCACCTTGGAGGCGAGGCACGAACCAGGCACCTTGATGCCAGCGAATGATTCCACCAATGCCTCGCAATTGACCGAAACTTCAAAATGACTACTGAACTTGAGCCCCGAATCTGTGTTTCCGTTTGCGAGCATGATCCTGCGTCACTGGCCCAAGCTATGAAGGCGGCGGCAGATGTAGGTGATCTAATCGAGGTGCGAGGCGACTGCATAGATCCCGATCGGGCCGCAGCAGCGCTTGGATCGTGGCAACTGCTCAACAAGACCGGGCGGCCCGTGATTCTTACCTATCGTCCTGCGGAACAAGGCGGTCACCGGCAGTTGGATCCTCGCAGCAGACTTCGCTTCTGGATGTTCGAGCGCCCGGACACGCCGGAGTTTTATGATGTCGAACTTGCCATCGTGCGGAACCGATCACTTTTCCGCTTTGGCAAGAAGCTGGATTGGTCGCGCGTGATCTGCTCTCATCATAATTTCTCCGGATTAACCTCCAATCTGTCCGCTTATCTGAACCGCGTCTATGAGGGCATGAGGGACGCTCCGGCGCAAATCCTGAAGCTCGCTGTTCAGATCGATGATGCTGTCGATTGCCTGCCATTCTTCAGTCTGCTTCGAAGAGCGCGAGAGGAAGGGCGCGAGATCATCGCCATTGCAATGGGCCCGGCGGGAATCATGACGCGTATTCTGGGTCCCTCACATGGCGCCTTTCTTACCTATGCTTCTTTGGACGAAGCTTCAGCGACGGCCCCTGGTCAGATCACCGCTGATGATTTAAGGAACGTTTATCGTCTGCATAAAATTGGACCGCAAAGTGAGATCACGGGACTGCTTGGACATCCAGTGCTCCATTCGATTTCACCGCATCTGCATAATGCCGGCTTCGCAGCGACGGGTTTAGATGCCGTCTACATTCCCTTCGAGGTCAAGGACGCTGGATCGTTCCTCAAACGAATGGTCCATCCGCAAACCCGCGAGCTCGATCTGAACTTCAAGGGATTGAGTGTCACGGCGCCTCATAAGACGGCTGTGATGGACCATCTTGAGTGGGTTGAGCCGGCGGCGCAGGAGATTGGCGCGGTGAATACGATTGTGGTTGAAGGCACGCGGCTATGTGGCTACAACACGGATGCCGCAGCCCTTGTTGCGCCGCTTGTGAAAGAACTCGGAGATTTGCGGAGTCGCAACTTTGCCATCATCGGCGCCGGAGGAGCGGCAGCCGCGGCCATCTGGAGTCTTCGTGGCGCCGGCGCGAATATCACGCTCTTCGCGCGGGACGAGGAAAGAGCTGGTGTTTTGGCAAAAAGGTTTGAAACAGACTTCGCGAGTTTAGACCAGGCACGGTTCGAGAATTTTGATGTTGTAATCAATGCTACGCCGTTGGGCACTGCCGGACCACTTCGCCACGAAACACCTGTTAGCGGTGAGCAACTCCGCGGCGCCGGGCTAGCTTACGATCTGGTCTACAATCCTCTCGAAACGCGCTTCCTGAGCGAGGCACGAGCAGCGGGTTGCGCAACACTTGGCGGGTTGTCGATGTTGGTGGAGCAGGCTGTTGCACAATTTGAACTCTGGACAAAAACACCGGCGCCGCGGGAGGCGATGCTGGCAGCCGCCGATCGCCGACTAAGCGGAATAGCGTAAGCGCAGATGGAAGAGCGTTATAGCAGACAGATCTTATTCAGCGGAATCGGCGCGTCAGGTCAACGTCGCTTGCTGGATGCCCGCGCGCTGATTGTGGGATGCGGCGCGCTGGGCTCGGCTCAGGCAGAAGCGCTGGCCAGAGCCGGTGTGGGCAGGCTGCGGATCGCGGATCGGGATTTTGTTGAAGCCTCCAATCTGCAACGACAGACTATGTTTACGGAGAGTGATGCCCGGGAGCGTCTACCCAAAGCTGTTGCCGCGGCTTCTCACATTGGAGAAATCAATTCCGAAATTCAAACCGAGCCTGAAGTAGTTGACGTCAACCACTCGAACGTGGAGAGCCTACTCGAGGGCTGCGACGTCGTACTTGACGGCACGGACAATTTCGCTACTCGCTACTTACTCAATGATGCCTGTGTGAAGCACGAGAAACCCTGGATTTACGGGGCAGCAGTCGGGTCATACGGCGTAACGATGAGCATTCGCCCGCATCAAACCCCATGTCTACGCTGTGTATTCGAAGAAGCGCCTCCGGCAGCCAGCGCTCCGACATGTGATACTGCGGGCGTAATCATGCCCATCATCAGCGTCGTCGCCTCAGTGCAGGTTACTGAAGCCCTGAAGCTACTGACAGGACATCAAGAGGAACTGCACCAGTCGCTCATGCAGTTTGATGTTTGGCGTAACGAGTGGAGAAAGATCAATCCAGGTCCGCCGGCGCCTGACTGTATCACTTGTGGGCTCAAACGATTTGACACGCTAACCCCGAGCTCTGCCGATTATGCCGCGGTGTTATGTGGGCGGAACGCTGTGCAGATTTCACCCCCGCATTCAACCCAGGTAGATTTTCTCTCGCTTGCGGAACGACTGCAGGGTGTCGGAGAAGTTAAGTACAACGATTATCTTCTGCGTTTTCGAACCGGTGAATTTGAATTGACGGTTTTTCGCGACGCCCGCTCAATCATTCGCGGCACGGACGAAATCACAACTGCCAGAAACCTTTACGCAAAATACATAGGAAATTAGTATCGAATATGAGTGAACATCTCCTGAAAGTTGGCGCCTCTCTAAGCGCAACGCTACTCCTTGTAACTCTCTGTTTCCCCTCCCTGGCCTTTGCGGGGCAGCCGGTGGTCTGGGAGACCAATAGCCGGGCTGAACTTTTGCGGGGAGATGCAAGCGGCATTTCCATCAGTGATACCGGTGTGTTGATGCTGGCGCCAAGAGTGACGGAAATGTTCAACACCGAGCAGGCTTACATCTGGTCCAGCGCCGTCGATCAGAAGGGAAACATATATCTCGGGACCGGTCACGATGGAAGGATCTATCGCGTCACACCAGAAGGACGGGGCGCTCTGCTTTATGATGCGCCAGAACTCGATGTCACCGCGCTGGCGGTCGGCCGGGACGGCGCTTTGTTTGCCGGCACCTCACCAGATGGAAAGGTTTATCGGATTACTGCCGATGGTCGGGCCGAAGTCTATTTCGATCCCACCGACAAGTATATCTGGGCACTTGCGATACTCCCGGATGGAGCGCTAGCTGTTGCCACGGGAGATAACGGCAAGCTCTATCGCGTCCGCAGTGCCAGCGCCAGTCCTGACGAGTCATTACTCATCAACACCAATCAGACGCATGTGATGTCGCTTGCGGTTACGCCTCAGGGCGACCTGATTGCAGGAACGGATCCTGGAGGTCTGGTGCTGCGCATCTCGCCGGACGGTAAGGCTTTTGCCCTTTTCGATGCTCAGTTGCGTGAGATACACGCGCTTACAGTGGCTGCTGATGGCTCTATCTATGCCCTCGCACTAAGTGATGCGGCTGCCGGACGTCAGACAACTCCGCCTCCGCAGACGCCGCAACCCGGTGAGGGCACGCCGACAACCACGGTAACAATTACCGCCGTAGATGAAGGTGGAACCCCACTTCAGCCGGCTAGCCCCCAAACCCGCAGCCGGACCGACGTCTCAAACGCTCGCAGCGCAGTTTTCCGCATTCTGCCGGACGGCGGCGCCGATGTAATTTGGAGTTCCACTTCCATTACGGCCTTTGCCATTACACCCGCATTGGAACCCGGCAAGGTGCTGATTGGCACTGCGGACAAAGGCAGAATCTACTCAGTGACTAACGATGGGCGAGACACGTTGCTGCTGCAATCTACGGAAGGACAGATCTCCTCTTTTCAGGTTGGAAGTGGTCAGATTTATGCGGCTTCGAGCAATCAGGGAAAACTCTTTCGCTTTGGCAAAGAGCCAATGACGGAAGGCTCATTTGAATCACCTGTCCGCGATGCCAAGCTCATCTCTTCATGGGGGCGCATCTGGTGGCGTGGGGCCGGCAATGCCGAGTTACAAAGCCGCACGGGTAACGGCGAACAACCCGATGCGACGTGGAGCGAATGGAGTACCGGCTATCGCGAACCCGCCGGAAGTCAGGTTACAAGTCCCCGCGCCCGCTTTATCCAGTGGCGAGCAGTACTGCGAACGACAGGGGGCGCTCCTGCGTCAACCTGGATAGAGGGAGTGAGCCTTGCCTATTTACCACGAAATGTCGCCCCAGAGGTCGTCTCTATTACCGCTTTGCCGATCGGTGTGGGACTGCAACAGTTAGCCCAGATTCAGGTTGATCCGAATATTGAGGCTTCTGGCATCGACCCGGCGCTGTTTGGGGCTGTTGCTGTAGTTCCGCCCCGCCGCCTGTATCAACGCGGCGCACGCTCATTCCAGTGGCAGGCAGAAGACCGAAACAACGACACTTTAGAGTATTCAATCTATTACCGGGCATTGGATGAAACCACGTTCCGGCTCCTCAAAGACAAGCTTCGTGATAACTTTTTCACAATAGATGGGGCAACTCTGGCGGATGGTCGATATATCATCAAAATAGTGGCTTCTGATGCGCCCGATAATCCGGCCGGGTTGGCATTAACGGGCGAACGTTTGAGCGAGCCGATGACGATCGACAACACCCCCCCTGTCGTGCGTGCGGTTGGCCAGCCTGAAATCAGGGCTGATGGTGTGCGCGTTGTTTTTGAGGTCGAAGACGCGACGGGAAGAATAAAAAGGGCCGATGTGAGCGTAAATGGCGCTACTTGGACCCCGATCTTTCCAGATGATGGGATCGCGGACAGCAACCGCGAGCGATACACGCTCAATCTGCCGATTGTGGTTGCCGGCGAGCACACAATATCGCTGAGGGGCTTTGACACCAGTGGAAATGTTGGCACTTTTAGCGTTACCGTAAGGCGTTGAGCCGATTTCGGGGCTTGCACGATAACGTGCGGTTTGGTGCGAAAGCGTGCGAGCATCCGTAATTATGGTAGGCTAGGCACGAGGAAAGAGCGCTGATGAGGCCTTTTAGTTTTGGCACTCATATTGCTCCACTAGGGGTCGGCGCGTCTCTTAACTCTCCTCCCATGCGCGCTTGAGTTTTTAAAAGCATGAGGAGGCTCGGAATAGAAAAATGACCAACCTGAAGCGAAAGTTATTGGCCCTTGCGATGATATCTGTCATCTCAGGCGGTACGTTCGCGCAGAAACGAGGCGAGGACAAGCGCCCACCCAAGGATAAGGACAACCGGGTCGTCGTCAAACCAAAGAATGAAAGGCCGCCACAGCAAAAGGAACGGGATGATAAGAAGCGCGACGACCGGCGGGGAAAACCCTGACCGAGCTGCTCAATGACCTTCTGAGCAGCATAGACTAGCGGCTCTTGAAACCCACGCAATTTACCCTGCGCGGGTTTCTTTTTTTCGCCCGTTAGATAATCCTGCAACTACTTGAGCATCTGGTAACACTCGCAGGCGGCGTCTTCCAACTTCTGCCGGTCGAGAATCCGCATCTGTCCACGCCGGTAATCGATGATGCCACTGTCCCGCAGGATGTTGCAGGCGCCAGTGATGCCGGCGCGGCGTGCTCCGAGGTGGTCGGCAATCGTTTCATGAGTTAACGGCAACATTTCAGTGCTCGCCCGGTCTCCAATCATGAGCAACCAGGTGCACAGGCGCTCGTCCAGGCGATGCCGAGAATTGCAGACGGCTCGTTGAGATACCTGGGCAAGTCGCGCGCTGGTATGGGCCATTAATAGGTTTCTCAAGGCGGAGCTGCGGTTAAACTCGTCGACGATCAATTCGATGTCGACTTTCATTGCGCTACCTCCGATAGTCACCTGAGTCCAGTATGAAGCGGGCTGATTATCGAGAACTGCTGAAAGGCCGACCATGCCTTCGTTGCCTATAATGGCAGCCGCTGTTGCGCCGCCGTCTTCAAGGAAGTAGAGATGGGAGATCACCGCGGTTTCCGGAAAGTAGACAAAGGCAATTTGTTCTCCAAACTCGTAAAGGTTTTCTCCGGGATTTAGGGCCACCGGTTCAAGATGTGGGAGCAGATTCGCGAAATCCTGACCGGGCAGGGCTGCAAGAATCTTGTTGGTTAGTAACCCTGTAAAAGGAATGGACTCTAAGTGAAGGGTCCCCGATCGAATTGCTTGATCTTGCTTAAACATCGCTTGTGCCTTTGAAGACTTCTTGACCTTACCGCCTTGCGGATAATAATACTCCCAAGTGTGGAGGTGAGAATCAACACTACAAAAACTGAGCAAGAGTTGAGCAGAGCAATCTTAACCGGAAACCGTATCCTGTCCAACCGACAACCAGGAATTTCTCACCAACGCTAGGCTGCGTTCTATTTTCTCCGAATAGATCATTGTTTGTGTTTGCATCGCCCATCTCTTGTTCCTCGATCCCTGCGGGCCGATCTTGGTTAGCAAAAGAGCATGACATTAAATTGATTCGTGACTTGCAACACTCCTGAACTTGCGCAGCATGAATCGGGAACTTGCAAGGGGATTTCACTCTTAGGAAAGAAAAGTGTAGTCCAATGCGCTCTGGCTGTATAGGAGAGTTAGCTAATCAGCCGGATGTCTGCGTCCGTAGAGTCTCGTGCGCGCCATTTTTGCCGCTGAGAAGACAAGAATTACGCCAAGAAATATTTGAAGCAGGCTAGACGGAGCGTGCGGGAGTAGTTGGCTTCCAATCCATGCGCCCACGACGGAACCAAGTGACATGAAGATCAGGAAATGGCGCTCGGGCTTCATCTCTCGGAAGACCGGACGACTCTGGTAGCGTAAGATTCCGACTATTATCGTTGGAATACTAATCATGAGGCTGACGCTCCCGGCGAGTTTAATGTCTAAAGCGAAAAAGAGCGCCAATGTGGGAATAATGAGTTCACCTCCGGCAACTCCCAGGAGGCTACTCACCGCACCAATCAGCAGACCAGCCAGAAAGCCCAACGTCAGCCGCAAAGTTGGCGCCAGAAGCAGTGGCTCGCGAGCAAACAACCAGTCGTGACCAATCAGCACAAGGCCCAGAAGTGTCAGGACCACTGCAACAGTGACTACCAGCGTGCGTTCGGAGATGCGCGTGGCGAGATAGACTCCGGCATACGAACCAGGCAAGGAGCCCGCGAGGATGTTGAGTGCCACGGGCCACTGCTCCAGTAAGGGAGCGAGCCCTTGTGACTGCAACCGGAATCCTAATGAGACCACCACAGTCACCAGGCTCACGAGCAAATTAATGAGAATTGCGGGCAGAAGTGGATAGCGAAACCAGCCCACTAATAATGGGAGCCGAAACTCCGCGCCACCCAGTCCGATCAGACCACCGAGCACGCCTACTATGGCGCCAATACCGAAGGCCGAGCCATAGCGCGTACTAATCGAATTCGATTGAGCCACTGGCTGTCTTCTGTAAAATAAGGGAAATAAGTTGAGTGCTCGACAAAAAGTCGCAGCACCTTGCTTACTAGTCCAGGAGTTTAGCACCTGGTAGGAACACTGTAAGCAATCAAATATAACCAGACACTTGCGCCATAACTCTTGCCGCAATGCCTGTCTCCGGTTAATACTGCGGTCCCAAACATTATGAAACCAAAACCCCTTGTCACCATATTTGCGGCAACTATCATCTGTCTGTCACAGTTCATTCCCGGGAAGGCAATTCTAACGAAACAGGCGCCTCAGGCACGCACCCTTGCAGAGCGCCTGGGCTATCCCCGCGATGCAAAACTATTGATTGTGCATGCAGACGATCTCGGCATGGCCCATTCGGTCAATGCTGCAACAATCAAGGCCTTCGAGAGCGGCCTGGTCAGCTCGGGCAGTATCATGGTGCCTTGTCCATGGTTCGCTGAGATTGCAAACTACGCCAGAAAACATCCACAAGCGGATCTGGGCCTGCACCTTACTCTGACAAGCGAATGGATCCCTTATAAGTGGGGCCCCGTATTACCACCAGACCGAGTCGCATCGCTGCTGGATAAGAGCGGTTACCTTTATCTCACAGAGGCTGAAGCCGCCAAGCACGCAAATGTAAAAGAGGTCGAAGCCGAAATCCGCGCCCAGATTGAGCGGGCGCGCGCCTTTGGCATTCAGCCCACCCACCTTGACTCTCATATGGGCACGCTCTATCAAAATCGTGCTCTGTTTGAGACATTTCTCAAGGTCTCTCGCGATAACAGATTGCTGCTCAGAGTCTCCAAAGAAATGTTCTCGACGATGGAATTTCTTTCCGCTGTTATTGGTCCCAACGAAGTCGTAATAGACAGGATTGTGAGTATCGGACCCGATGTCGCGCCTGAGGACTGGGCCCGATACTATACAGACGCGGTCAAAAGCATTCAGCCCGGCGTGACAGAAATCATCGTACACATTGCTTATGACGATGCCGAGATGCGCGCCGCGACCGTCGATCATCCCGACTGGGGCGCCGCGTGGCGACAGCGTGATTTTGACTTCTTTACCAGCGAAGCCTTCCGCAAGTTGCTTCAAGAAAATAACATACAGCTAATTACCTGGAGACAGATCGGAAAGCTGGTCTATCCACCGCAATAGCATCTCATCCAGTTTTAGCCAAGAGGACCGTATGAAAAGGAGCGCTCGTTCGCGTCGAGAATTTCTTAAGCTGCTTGGAGTCAGTGCAGCCGGTGTTTCCACTCTCCGCGCCAACCCCTCAATGCTACTACCACCAGAAGCGCTCACTTTGTACGTTGGCACTTACACCTCCGGTAAGAGCGAGGGCATCTACGTCTATCGAATGGGCCGAACAACCGGCGAATTGAAGTACCTTAAGACTGTGAAGGGTGTAGTCGACCCCTCTTTTCTATCAATCGACAGCAAAGGTCGATACCTTTTTGCGGTAAACGAGATGACTGAGTTTGCCGGCAAGCCCGGTGGAGCGGTGAGCGCTTTCCGGATCGATGACAAGGATGGCAACCTGAAGTTTTTGAACCAGGAAGCTTCGTTGGGCGGCGCCCCTTGTCACGTGATTGTAGATGCTACGGACGGGTTTGTTCTGCTGGCAAACTACGTGGGCGGCAATCTCTCAGTCCTGCCTATTCGTGCCGATGGCACGCTGGGTCCCGCCAGCGACATGGTCCAGCATCTTGGCTCGAGTATCAACAAGGAGCGTCAGGAGGCGCCACATGCCCACTGCATTATCCTGGACCCATCGAACCAGCACGCATTTGCCGCCGATCTGGGCTTAGATAAGATCATGATCTATCGCTTCGATTCTCAAAGAGGAAAACTCACACCAGGTAAGCAGCCCTGGGCCCAACTCAAACCGGGGGCTGGACCACGTCACTTCAAATTACATCCAAACGGGCGCTTTGCCTATGTCATCAACGAACTTGATTCAACGGTGACGGGGTTTAATTATGACCGCACAAAGGGAACCCTGAGCACCATTGATAGCGTTTCAACTCTCCCAAAAGAGTTTTCCGGAAAGAACTCTTGCGCCGACCTGCATGTTGCGCCTTCGGGGCGATTTCTCTACGGCTCGAATCGGGGGCACGACAGCATTGTCGTCTTTGCGATCGATGAAAGTAACGGCAGGCTAAACTCGGTTCAGCATGTCTCAACTCAAGGCAAGACGCCACGCAATTTCGCAATCGATCCGTCGGGCAGGTTTTTACTGGCAGCCAATCAAGCATCCGATACGATCGTGACTTTTCAGATCGACCAGGAAAGCGGGAGGCTCACAGCTACGGGACACGTGGCTGAAGTGCCCACTCCCGTCTGTCTGCTGTTTGGTCCTGTTACTTGAATATCGGCTGACAATGAAAGAGAATGAGCAACACAGTTCCAACAATCCCTACTCTAAGGAAATAGACCCATGAAAAAAGGGGCGCTCCTGGCAGCCGCCATCGTCTTTATACTGTGTCTCACTTTACCGCTAAGGAAGGCCGATAGTATGAGTGACCCTCACTCAAAAGAAACTATCAGCGGGAAATTTGGATCCGAGGTTGTGCATTCTCCCGCCGAACCTGCGGGTATGAGGGCCTCGGACCTTGCCGATAGTGACGCATTCTTCCAGAACGCCCTTCAGAGCGGTCCGGTAAAGGACCACAGCGAACAGATTGAAGCCCTCCTGAAGCGCATGACCGTTGAAGAGAAGGTTGGGCAAATGACGCAACTTGAAATTGGCATGGTCACTACAAGCCAGGATCAGGGGATAGCAATTGACCCGGCCAAGCTCGAGAAGGCTATCGCGCAATACGGTGTGGGCTCAATCCTGAATGTCAGCAATCAGGCGCTAACAGTCGATAAATGGCATGAGATCATCGGACAGATTCAGGCGGCGGCAAAGAAGACTCGGCTCGGAATCCCGGTAATCTACGGAATCGATTCGATCCACGGCGCAAACTACATTCAGGGCGCCACGCTGTTTCCCCAGGAGATTGGGATGGCGGCGACATGGAACCCGGAACTAATGTTGCGGGCTTCGGAAATCACTGCGATCGAAACTCGCGCCGCCGGCATTCCCTGGACCTTCTCGCCCGTACTCGATATTGGACGTAATCCGGTATGGCCCCGCTTCTGGGAGACTTTCGGTGAGGATCCATATCTTGCCAAAGTGATGGGAGTTGCCTTTGTAAGAGGTCTCGAGGGCACTGATCTCTCTTCCTCTGACCGCGTAGCATCTTGCTTGAAGCATTATATGGGCTACAGCTTTCCGCTTAGTGGCAGGGATCGAACCCCCGCCTGGATTCCGGAAAACTACCTGCGCGAATACTTCCTGCCCACCTTTGCCGCTTCGGTCAAGGCAGGAGCGCGCACCGTGATGATCAACTCCGGAGAAATCAACGGTATTCCCACTCATGTGGATCGTCATATTTTGACAGACATTTTACGCGGCGAACTGGGTTTCGAAGGTTTTGCTGTTTCGGATTGGGAAGATATCAAGAAACTTGTGCGCATCTGGCGAGTGGCTGCCGATGAGAAGGAAGCAACACGCATGTCAGTCATGGCCGGTGTCGACATGAGCATGGTGCCGGCCGACTACAGCTTCAGCGATAGCCTGATTGCGCTGGTTAAAGAGGGCGCCGTACCACAAGCGCGCATCGATGAGGCCGTGCGCCGCATTTTAAAGGTAAAGTTCGAGCTCGGCCTGTTCGAAAAGCCGGTCCCCACCCCTGACCTCAAAAAGAAGTTTGGTCTTAAGGAGTCGAGGCAGGTGAGCCTGGAGGCTGCCCGCGAGTCGATTACGCTGCTCAAGAATGAAAACAACCTGCTGCCTCTGGCAAAGGACCGGAAGGTTCTTGTAACCGGCCCGACTGCCGATTCGATGGTCTCTCTCAACAATGGCTGGAGCTACGTCTGGCAAGGTTCTGAAGAGTCACTCTATCCGAAAGACAGTCCCACGATCCGGCGAGCGATCGAGACGGCGTTAGGACAGCGCAACGTTACGTATGTACCCGGCGCCAGGATCACACGCCGGGCGGGAACACCCTCGAACACTACTCCTACGGATATCGAAGAGGAGGTAGACATTGCAGCCGCGGTGCGCGCCGCACGAGACGTTGACGTGGTGATACTTTGTCTCGGCGAAGGTTCGTATACAGAAACGCCCGGCAACATCCCTGATTTGACGTTGGGCAGGCCTCAACTAAAACTCGCTGAAGCAATTCAGGCTACTGGCAAGCCGGTGGTCCTTGTGCTGGTTCAGGGGCGGCCCAGGATCATCAATCAGATTGTGGATGGAGTGCGCGGGATCCTTCTGGCCTACAATCCCGGCAACGAAGGTGGCCAGGCTGTTGCAGACGCTCTTTTCGGTGATTTCAACCCTTCAGGCAAACTTCCTTTCACCTATCCCCGCGGTCCCAACGCTCTGATTACCTACGATCACAAGGAATTCGAGGGAGACCCCAAGTTCGACAGTGATGCGTTTCGCCCCCAATTTGCTTTCGGCTCAGGTCTTAGTTATACGACCTTTGCCTACAGCGATCTGCGCATCGGTCAAAAGACAATTTCCGGGAACGATGAACTTTCTGTGAGCGTCACGGTAAGAAATACCGGTAGCCGCGCCGGCAAGGAAGTGGTCCAGCTCTATGTGAGAGACCTCGTCGCTTCGATTTCACCGCCGAATCGCCGACTCAAGCGCTTTGCTAAGATTCATCTGGAACCGGGCCAGAGTCGCACTTTGACTTTCCGGCTGCGTGCTGAGGATCTTTCGTTCATTGGCGCCGATAACAAGCCGGTGGTCGAACAGGGAGACTTTGACGTGATAATTGGCGGACTTACGGAGAGGTTTACGTATAAGTAGCGCTACACTTTGATGAAGATCTTCCGGTGATAGAGAATTGCCGCCACACCGAGCCACAAGAGAACGATGGTGATGGCAAACATTAGTGAGGCGTTAATCGGATCAGCCCAGGAAGCAAAAAGGTGTTGATAAAGTAGTGACTTGAGATCGATCTCTCTGCCATCAGCCCGGGTGAAGCTCACGAGCGAGATAATTTTCGCGAACAACTCGGACAAAAAGTAGATGGCCAGGGCGTTGGCGCCAAAAATGATGAAGGGTATTCCATAGCGGCGGTGGCCCTTAATATCGATCAACCAGTAACAGAGGGCCAGCGCCTGCAAAGCCAGTCCGGCAGTGAACACAACGTAAGAGCTGGTCCAAAGCGGCTTGTTGATGGGAAACCAGAAACCCCACGCCCAGCCTATCAGGATGGCAAAAACTCCGGCCACAAACATCCCAGTAGCTTTCTCAAAAGGCGGCTTTGCCGAACGCAGCCATTGACCAGTGAGCACCCCGCATAACGTAGTAGCAATGGCCGGGATGGTGCTCAAAATCCCTTCGGGATCGTATAGCGGTTTCCAGGTGTGTCCCGCCAGAAGGGTCCGATCGGCGTAGGCTGCGAGATTTCCTTCCATCGTCAGATTGCCGGCGCCAAAACCGGAAACCGGGATCAGCGTCATAATCATCCAGTAGCCGATTAAAAGCGCTGCCGTCACTAACACCTGTGTGCGCCAGGTGGTATTCAGAAAAATAATTGCCGCAAAGAGATAACAGACTGCGATCCGTTGAAGAACCCCGGGGATGCGAATTGTGGAGAGGCTGTCAAAAGGAAAACCGGTAAGAAAGAGTCCCAGCGCAAAGATGATTAAGGTTCGCCTGAGGATCTTCAAATAAACGTCGCGCTGATTCGCGCTCTGCTCTACCCGGCGCCCGAGCGCAAACGCGATTGAAACGCCCACTATAAACAGGAAGAAGGGGAAGACCAGATCGGTTGGTGTCCAGCCATGCCAGGCGGCGTGCTCGAGGGGATCATAGATCGCTCCCCAGGTGCCGGGGTTATTGACCAGAATCATCCCGGCAATCGTGACGCCGCGAAAAACGTCGAGTGATGTCAATCGTTCCGTAGCGAGCATGTGCTTTCTGCTAATCTCAATCGGCAGTTGTTTCACTCACCCCCAAATCAGAGACATCAGTTAAGCCAACCCAGCTTGTGCGATTCAGATTCCAGGACATGAGGCCGCCACTCAACGCGGCAACGGCAATGTAACCAATAGCTCCTAACCACGTGCCAAACAGCACTGAGCCGATACTGAAAAGGATCGAGTAAACGAGGATGATTCCACACAGCCAATTCAAGAAGTTCGTTCCAATCTCGGCGGGCCGTGTCGCAATATTAAGCTTGAGCGCAATCTGGTTCCAGCCTGGCCCAGCGGGGCGCACGCGCTGATAGAAGTCCGAAAGTTTGTTGAATGGTTCGGGACGGGTAGCGAATGTCACCACTACCCAAACAATGGTCGTAATCCCTACAGTAGTCAGCATCGTATAGGCAAACCCGAGCGGTGAGGACGAGTCAAAGACATTGCTGTAGATCAACCAGAGTGATACTGCAAGCGCGGCAGCCATTGCGGAAACCTCGGACCAGGCATTAATGCGCCACCAGTACCACCGCAGGATATAGACCAGCCCGGTTCCCGCTCCCAGGGTGAGCACCAGTTCCCAACCCTGTGTGATCCGGGTCATGAAATACGTGACGACAATCGAGAGTAGCACGATCACGAGTGTGGCAACGCGGGAAGCCAGCACTAGATGTTTTTCGCTGGCCTTTGGCGTAATAAAACGGCGATAGAAATCGTTTATGAGGTAGCTCGAACCCCAATTCAGTTGGGTAGAGATAGTGCTCATGTAGGCTGCGCCGAAAGATGCCAGCAAGAGGCCACGGAATCCGGCCGGCAAGTAATCAGTCATCACTCGCACGTAACCAAAGGCCGGATCGGGCAACCCGGTCTCTGGATTGACCGTGGCTCCCTGATAAAGGACCATTGAGCAGAGCGCAACTATGATCCAGGGCCAGGGGCGAATCGCATAATGAGCGATGTTGAACCAAAGAGTCGCAAGTAAGCCATGCTTCTCATTCTTAGCCGAAAAGATGCGCTGCGCGACATAGCCGCCTCCACCCGGCTCGGCTCCCGGGTACCATGAGGCCCACCAGTTAACTCCCAGATAAACAGCCAGTGACAACAACGGAAGCATCCACGCCGCAGAACCATCCGGCCAGAAGCTGATGGCGCCGTTTGGACCAAAAGGTTCGCTACTGCCAATCGGGGTAACTGCGGCGAGTTGGGTATTCAGGCTTTCCAGACCGCCTACGGCATTCACCGCGAAGACGGCAAGCGCAATAGAACCCACTATTGCGATAACAAACTGCACAGCATCTGTGACGACGATGCCCCAGAAACCCGATATGACTGAGTATAAAAAGGTGATTCCCAGGCACAATGCGAGCGCCTGCCATTTAACCAGGCCCAGCGTTCCACTAAGCACTTTCGCCATTCCCAGATTCACCCAGCCCATAATTATGAGGTTGATTGGCAAACCGAGGTACAGTGCGCGGAAGCCTCGCAAGAAGGCGGCCGGTTTCCCCGAATAACGCAGCTCCACGAACTCGACATCCGTCATCACTTCGGCTCTTCGCCAAAGCCGGGCAAAGAAAAAGACGGTGAGCATGCCGCTGGCCAACATGGACCACCACAGCCAGTTGCCGGCGACTCCGTTCCTGGCCACCATCTCCGTTACAGCCAGTGGTGTGTCTGCGGCAAAAGTTGTGGCCACCATTGAAGTGCCTGCGAGCCACCATGGTAATGAGCGGCCGGAAAGAAAGAAGTCCCTGGTAGAGCCGCTGGCCCTACGCATGAAGTACAGACCGATGAAAAGAGAGAGCGCGAAATAGCCGGCGATGATTAACCAATCGAGGATGTTAAGCTTCAAAGGATCAACCTTCCAAAGGGGTTATTGGTCTTGGGCCTTGGGTCTTAGGTCTTAGGTCTTTGGTCTTTGGACTTTGGACTTTGGATTTCGAAGCTAGGGCTTTGACTTTGGTTCGGCAGTAAAACCCAGGCACCAAGGTCTCAAACCGCAAAGACCAAAGACCAAAGGCCAAAGGCCTAGCAGGCTGCTGAAAAACCGGTGATTGGGAGCAGTTTCATCTTCGGCATAACCATTTTCGTGCGATCTGCGTTGTAACTGCGAAGTTTAGATGACCATGCGATGCGATTTTGATCGATTGTTACTTTGCATGGCGGC
>DATKDA010000088.1:0-12263 GCA_035512935.1 Pyrinomonadaceae bacterium
TCATGTTGCTTGCGGTGTACTCTGTCGCTGACCGTCTTAGGCGCACATTTGAGATGGATCGCAAAGCCGTTACGGCTCACGCTCGCATAGAACGACTCGTAGCAGAAATCCACGTCGAATCCGAGCTTGTCGCGATAATACGCAATTGCTGCCTTGAGGTCGTCCACCAGAAACTGTGGTGCAATTCCGGTCACGGATGCTGTCTTGGCGACCGTTTCTGTAGTCATGTTACTGATCCTCCGTACTGTTGCGCCCGTCACGCCCTTGTTAGGCTGTCGGACGTTCTGGAGTTGCGAAGTCATAGAAGACACGGAGCAGATTGCCATCTGGATCTGCCGCGATGAACTCGTGCAAACCCCAGGGCTTCGACTCTGGTGCGGAGATCAATTTCGCTTTGCTAGCGCTCCACAGTCGATACAGATTGTCAACTTCCTCTTTGCTTTCCAGATTCAGCCAAGTCAACACTGGCCCAACGTTGCCGTATTCCTTTCGATAGTTCGAGTTCGCCAAGAACATCCGGCAGTTTCCTTTTGAGATTCCTGCAAGTCCAAGTTCCTCGCCACCCCAATCCACAGTGAATCCGAGATTGCTTTCGTAGTAAGCCGCCGTCTCATTGATATCTCTCACAGGTATTTCCGGAACGGCACCGGGAAACTTTGATTTCATTGTGACTCCTCCTTTGATGTGGATGCCTAACGCCGGAGCTAACGGCGCGCTGAGATCCTAATTGAAAAGAGACAACATGATTGCGCGTCCGGTTGAGCGAGATTAGGCCGTCGGATTAGCATCGGATCACGGCATGTCGCTGATCTCGTGGCGCGGCGACTAAGGATCATGAAGAAACCCACCAAAGAGCGACTGTCAGGGTGTAGGCGGGCACCCCTTGGTCGCCTTCTCCTGGTACCAGCTGAGCCTTGGGTGCGGTGGTTGCTGGTGCCCGCGTTCCCGCCACGTGCGCTGCCCGCTGATAGCTCTGCCGGGCCGATGCTACGTCGGCTGCCCGGCAGTAGGCGTCGCCTAGAGCGGCCTAACGCTCGAATTGAGCCGCCGCGCACGCAACGTCGGTACACGCGCAAGTCTCGCGGATGAAAGCCGCGCTATTCGCGGTCGGCTCGAATGAGTTGTTCGGCGGCGGCGTGGGAGAAAAATTGACTGCTGCCGCCTTTCCATTCACTCTAAAGCCCTTCGAACTTGCGGTTCAACCACGAACTTCTTATACGCTGCTACGCCGAAATCAAAATAGCAGCAGCCAGGAACAGCCGGCCAACTCTGAATAACCTTACCTCAAGGCTTGATCGTCCGGACGACTCGCCCGGATGGATCCCAGAAAGTAATACTCGCCTTTCCGAGACTATCGACCTTAAGTTGCAGTCTCGGTTTTCCGTCTGGATCGGAGAGGGTCACAAGGGATGCGCCCTCCACGTCTCGACCTGCGAATAGGCGTCGTGCGACAACATCCCTGGCTGGAAGTTTCGATAAATATTCCCGTCTGAGTGCTTGCGCTTCGGCTTCCGACTTAGCTGACTGTAGAGCCAGTCGTAGGTCGTTTATCAACTTCTCTGCTTGAGGACTCAAAGTGTCGGGTCGGTCACTACTGTCGAGAAAGAAGGCTTCGACCATTACGGTCTCATCCCGTAGTGTGGCCAGTGCTTCATCACGCCGAGTTTTATTGAGCGTCTTGGCCCATTCCCGAACCCGCTCAACACTATTGGGTTTGAGCTTGATTTTGGCACACCGTGTTTCGTATCTCATTGGGTCTCCATGTCACCCAGCCCAATCTAGATGGCGTTCGCGCAAGCTATATAGAGGTTCTGAGCACCTCCTACCTTCGTTGAGACCTGTCGCACTGCCGCCCAACGAATAGGATTCTTTCCGCAGTGCTCGCCGCATGAAACATCTCTCTGAACCTTCATCTTGACACGCGGGGAGACTGCGAAAAGTATCCTATACGTTAGGCGGCGTCTTCATCCAAAGCACACGACTTGATTATTCTGCTTCCTTCTCATTTAGGCTAACTTGGCTAACTTCTATTTGTACTATGTCGCCATCTTTCAATTGATACTTATCTCTCAACTTTACTTCGCACGCCACCTCAACAAGCGTTTTTGGATGTAATCCTTCTCCACTCTCAAGCCTGTCTGTTCGTAAGATAACAGCATCTTTCTCAAAGATACGGCAAGGAATGATATTTATGGAAACAGTGCCACCGTATTCTTCCCCTTCCCTAATGCTGAATGATTACGCAGAAGGGCTGAACGTCTGACCAGGCAATTTCATAACGCACCTGCAACTGAGTGACCTGCGGCTTACTACCCAGCAAACGTTTTCCCCTCGCCATACCTCAAACAGTGCGAAAAATCGAAACTTCGCTAAGGCTTGCGCCAGCTCAAGTGACGCGAAGACCGTGCAACTGGTTCGTTGAACCGGCGTTTACTTATTCGGTTCCTGCAACTTTCCGGGCGCCTTTTTGGGCGTTTTGCGGAAAACTCACAACAGAAGAAAGGAAACTGCCATGTCGCGCCCCCGAGATTGTTTCACCGCCGCTTTTTTCCTGCTGATCATCCCGTGCATTGTTCCGGCGCAGGAGACCGATAACGGTTCAACAAGAGCGGATCCGGAAGTAGAAAGAAAAGCCTTGGATTTGCTCGAAACGATTGCCGAGAGGATTCCCAACTTAAGAGCCCCCGGTAATCGCGTTCAGCTGGCATGTTCCGTAGCCGAGCTGCTTTGGCCAAGAGACGAGGAACGGGCACAAACGCTGTTCGAGAACGTTACGAGAGATATGGCCGCACTTGTAGCCGGAGTCGATTTTAGCGATCAGGACTCGCACAACGGATGGATTCAGCAACAGCGGCGGCAGATCCTAGAGCGCATGGCGCATCACGATCCAGAGTTGGCGCTAACCTTCCTTCGCGCAACCAGACAGCCGTCACCAAATTCGAGCCCGAGCGGCGCGCCTGATAATGAGACAAACCTGGAAGTACTTCTGGCCGGCAGAGTCGCAGCAAAGAATCCCGAGATGGCACTGAGCATGGCACGGGCTAGTTTGGCGCAAGGTGTCTCTCACAACTTGTTGGGTCTACTCTCTCAGCTTCAACAAAAGGATCCAGCGGCCGCCCAGAAGTTTCATCGGGAGGTAGTTGACCGAATTAACGACAGCGATCTAGTACGTAATCAACAGACTGCCAGTGTTGCCTGGAGTCTATTGTCATCGTTTCAGCCGCCGCAGGCAGACGAGCAGACCTATCGCGAGTTCATTGAAAATTTGATCCGCCGAACTCTGCCAATTACTCCAGGCGAGCCCTTCAATTACCAGGTTGCACAGAATCTCTACCATCAACTGCGTGGTGCAATGCCGCTAGTCGAGAAGCACGCACCTACGCGGGCACCGGCCTTGCGGCAGTGGTTTCAGAATGTTGAGCGCACGTTCGACCCGACCCAGAGGATGCATAATGAGTTGAATGAAATTTACCAAAAGACAAGTGCGCAAGAGATTCTCGGGATTGCGTCAAAGTACCCTGCGGAGATGCGGCCGCAGATCTATCAACAGGCCGTTTGGAAGGTTCTCAACAGTGGTGAGCCTGACTTAGCGCGCCAGATTGCGAACGAGTTCCTCTCCGGTCACCAGCAGCAACAGATGCTCTCTCAGATTGAGAACCACATGCTTTGGAAGGCTGTTAATGAGAATAAGCTCGCAGAAGCGCGGCGGCTGTTGAACGCGGTCAGAGTCGCTGATCGATTACAAATCGTCACGCAATTAGCCGCGCGTCTGGCTAACAATGGCGACAAGGAAGGCGCTCTTGCTTTGCTCGATGAGGCCAGAGGCTTGCTGGTATCGCTGCCGCCAGGTTCGAGAAAACTTATGGCCCAGTTGCAACTCGCTCACAGTTACACTGCGATCGACGTCGATCAAAGTAAAACGATTCTGCAATCGGTAATCGCGCAGGTAAATGAGCTTGTGGCCGCAGCATCGGTTCTCGACGGATTTGAGAATCGTTATTTACGAGACGGTGAGTGGATGGCGTACGGCCCCAATGGCTTGAGCAACTTCGTAAACAATTTGGACCAGAACCTGGGCCAGCTCGCCACGCGGGATCTCGACAGCGCCCGGATGCTCTCCGATCAGCTGGAACGCATTGAGATCCGCCTCAAGACCCAGTTAGCTATCGTCCAAGCCGTCTTGGGTGCTCCGAGTCGCAGCATTCCCACACTAAAGGGACGCAGATTTGTGACCAACTGAACCAGATTCAAGGCAGAAAAGCCTATCTAATTCCTGATAAAACGATCGTTATTACTGCGAGCTTTTCTCTGTGTTACTTTGCCTTCAATTCTAGATGGGTCAGGATTCGCCGACTTCGCTAGCACCAACCTCCGCCGGATGTCTCTTGCCGTGAAAAAAGGTGCATTGTTTGATCCAATAGCTTTATGTTTGTTCCGTACCGTAACTATAGTGGCGTGGACCTTGACTTACCGCCGGGGCTGTTGTAGAAGGGCGCCGTCCATTCCTAGAGTCGCATCGCAGACACCCTTCGCGTGCTGGCCTGTTTTTGTCTTTTGGAGAATCAATATGCCTCATTAGGTCAAGTATCAGTTCCGCGTCGAGGGCTCTTCGGCTGAGCGGATTCGCTTTGGCGCGATCAGTAAAGCCGGCCCCCGCGTCCTCCGCTACCTGTTGGTGGAGGCGGCGCATACGAGTGCCAAGAAAGACGCGGACCTGCGGCGTTTTTATAAACGGCTGGCGGAACACTTCATAGACGGTTCTGACTTTGTGGTCCCACGTTCATGGCATCACAAGGGCTGCAATCGGCCGATGGATCTTGCAGTGGGCTTCCTTCACAGAGTTGAACAGAACAGAGGGCTTCTAATAGACTGCATTCTATGGCCCACGGTAAAGACATGCCCGCCAGCCCGCGCGCTTATTTCAGAATCTTTGGACACTGCATAGTCTTCTGCATACTTATAATGGCCGTAAGCTCGGCAGCAGGCCAGCACCCTTCTGACTCCCCCGTTAACCTCGCAAACAAGGAACTGGTCCAACCATTCAAGTTGGGACAGGTACAGTTGCTGGACAGCCCTTTCAAGGCTGCTATGGAACGCAACGCAAAATATCTGCTCGCGCTCGAACCTGATCGCCTGCTCCATAACGCCCGCATATACGCAGGCTTGAAGCCCAAAGGCGAGCTTTACGGCGGTTGGGAAGCACGAGGGATTGCCGGCCATACGCTCGGTCATTACCTGACCGCACTCTCCTTACACTACGCAGCAACTGGTGACTCAAGGTTTCAAGCCCGCATCGCTTACATCGTCAAGGAAATGGCAGAGTGCCAGCGAGCTTATGGTGATGGTTACGTTGGCGCTTTGCCGCCTCTCGAGTTGCAAACTCTTCGCGACTTGAAAGGCGGGAAGGTCGCGGTCCAGGGCGGCTTTAACTTCAGGGGTGGCGCCTGGGTGCCGTGGTACACCCAACACAAGGTGCTTGCCGGACTAAAAGATGCGTGGGCGCTTGCGGGGATCGAGGAAGCCAGGGAGATAACAATTAAGCTGGCCGACTGGGTTGAGACGGTGACGCGTAATCTTTCTGCTGCACAGCTACAACAGATGCTGCGAGTCGAATTCGGCGGGATGAGTGAGACGCTCGCCGATATCTACGCGCTCACCGGTAACAGGAAGTATCTGGAGACCTCACGTCGCTTCTACCACGATGCGATCCTGCGGCCACTGCTTGAAGGCCGCGACGAGCTGGCGGGTAAGCATGCCAACACGCAGATTCCAAAGATCATCGGAGAGGCTCGCCGGTACGAAGTTTCAGGTGACAACGATGCGCGGAAGATCGCTGAGTACTTTTGGGAACGCGTAGTAAATCACCATTCCTATGTTATTGGCGGCAATAGCGAACACGAACACTTCGGTCCTCCCGATCGCTTAGCGCAACGCCTCGGACAAGCGACGGCTGAGTCGTGTAACACCTACAACATGCTCAGGCTTACTCGTCACCTTTTCAGTTGGCAGCCAGAGGCACAACACTTCGATTATTACGAACGCGCGCTTTATAACCAGATTTTGGCCTCTCAAGATCCCAATCGCGGCATGTTCGCTTACTTCATTTCGCTCAAGCCCGGGCACTTCAAGACTTTTAGCACACCGTTCGATTCGTTCTGGTGTTGCGTCGGCTCAGGTCTAGAGAACCATACTAAATATAATGATTCGATCTTCTTTCACGATGAGGATAGCCTTTACGTTAACCTGTTCATCCCCTCGCGGCTGACCTGGGAAGAGAAAGGTTTGGAACTTGTTCAGCAGACGAGCTACCCGCGCGAAGACCGGGTCGACTTCGGCTTTTCTATTAAGAAGCCGACCATGCTGGTCTTTAAGGTGCGCTCGCCGCAATGGACCACGGGCCTCGAGTTTCGCTTGAATGGAAAGCCGCTTCGCGTTTCATCAACTCCAAACGGCTACGCGGAGATTCGCCGTACATGGAATGAGGGCGATGTTCTTCGGTTAAGGATTCCAATGGCCGTCCGTACTGAAGCGATGCCGGACGACCCAAATAAGGTGGCATTCCTCTATGGTCCATTGGTGCTTGCAGGCGATCTGGGGCGAGTGCCTGCAAGCCGAACCGTACCGTATGCTCCCGATCAGGGCGACAATTTCCATCATCCGTCGATGAGCGTCCCCTATCTCGTTACCGACAGCCGAGATCTGCCAGCCGAAGTAAAGCGTGATCCTGGAGATCTCGTTTTTCGCGTCGCTTCGATTGGCCGGCCCCACACGGTGACGCTCCGTCCTTTTAATGAACTCTTCTATGAGTTCTATAACGTTTACTGGGACGTGCTCACGGCCGCGCGGTACGAGGAGTTGAAAGAGAAACTCAAAGCCGAGGTAGAGCGCCAGGCTGAGCTTGCTGCTCGAACCGTTGACGAATACCGTCCCGGCGAACAGCAGTCTGAAGTGGACCACGAACAGAAAGGTGAGAAGACGTTTTCCGGTGACGCGCTGTATCGCAAGTTCCGTCATGCGGTAGATGGCGGGTGGTTCTCATTCAGAGTAAAGGTGACACCCGATCAGCCTGTCGAACTCATTTGCACCTACTGGGGCGGCGAGAGTACCGGCAATCGCACCTTCGACATTCTGATAGAAGGAAGACGCATCGCGACAGAGACGCTGCATCAGGACAAGCCTGGTGAATTCTTTGAGAAGACGTACGCGATTCCCGCAGAGTTGACACTTGGCAAGAAGACAGTGGAAGTACGCTTTCAGGCGGATCCGGGCAAAACTGCCGGGGGCCTCTTCGGCGCGAGAATAGTCAAGGGTCATTCGTGACTCAGGATTTCCGAAGCTGATCACTTAGCGAAGAAGTTGGAGCGGGCGTCGGGGCTCGAATCGGACTTGTCTAGTGCGGCAGGTCTTAAAACGGCTCCAAGGATTTGGGATAATGCATGTGGCAATTTGCCACCTTGGAGGTTTATATGGCAGTCGCTAAAGCCAAGAAGGTAAGCATGGCAGACATATTCTTCGTTCAGAACGGGATAGAAGATCGGTTCTCCGGAAGCCGCGGCAGGAATTCCCGCCACCCCCAAGGCCCGGATCCACGCGAGCTCTTTCGGCCCTACATGTCGATATAAAGTAATTGTCTCCACTTTTCAGCTGTCGAGCCATTGATTCTCTGCGTTTTCCCGCGCATGTTGCTCAGCTATCTTCAATTCCTCGCTAAGGAAGCTTGAGAACTCCTCCATTTGCGATGGAGTTCGCCGGTCTTCCGGAAAGCACAAATAAGCGAATCATCTGAGATGAAATAGCCTATGTTGAGACAGCCGAGCCACGGCCTATGGCCAATTTGTATGCAGCCATCAATGTCGATCGAGGAATAATACTTGAGATATCGTTTTCCAATGTTTCTCAAAGGCAAGAGCTCAACCGGGAGAGAGTCGAGGTAGTCCTTGATCTTCACTTTAGTTGGATTCATTTTTCGCAATCGCGTTTAGTGGTGCGCTTGAGCAGAGAGCGTTCAACGTGGGAGTTTAAGCGGCTCCTCAATGCGCCGCCGACTATTGAGGCGATTTGGATACTCTAACTCTACCGCCACGCACCGTAATAATGGCAGACTCTTCGAGTTGCATGGAGAAACGAACTAGCAAATCTTCAATAAGGCGCACGCGTTCCTTTGCCGGAACATCTGGCAGTCGGATTAAGCCGCAGTGAGGCGCATTTTCAACGAATACTAACTGACCGAAATCGGTATCGATGGTGATTAGAATTCTCGATTCGCTTGCTGCCCATTCGAGCAAAACGCGATCTCCTGGATCGGGTCCCCGTTGGCGCGACTCCACCACATCGTGTCCCTCTGAACGCAGCCATTGTGCAATGAGTCGTCCGGCGCAGCGATCTATCAGAAACTTCATCAGCCCACAACCTGAACTGAATCAAGTTGGTCGTTTGCGATAACTGCGTGCGCGTATGCAAGGCAAGCGCGAAGGTCGTCAGGCTCGAGGTCAGGATAGTCTGCAAGGATGGCCTCCGGTGTCTCTCCCTGAGCGAGTAGACTCAAGACCAACTCGACAGAGATCCGCATCCCTCGAATGATTGGCTTGCCCCCGAAGATATCAGGATTTGCACTGATGCGCCCAAGTAGAGTCTGGTCTATCATTTATTTTCTCCAATCAGCCTGGCCATCGACAGATCGGCCCTACTATTATAACTGGAGACTGGCCCCAGGGCCACGCTCTCGATTCAGTGTCGGCACTACGTAACCGTCGTTTGACACGGTACGGAGATTATCTCTTACGTCGCGTAAGTATCCTGAGAGATTCAGTTCAGTCGCACCTCGCAGCAATAGTGAACACAGCTCTATTCGGTACTCCAAAAGAGATCGTTATCGCGAGTACCTGCCAAAGCGTGAGATGAACTCGGATCGCGTCAGGCCACCGGCTTTGGCCAACTTCGTGATCGACTTCTCAACTTGAAAATCTCTTGCACCAATTCTGACCATATAGTCGCGCGCTACCCGGTAACTCTCAGTCTCCACGTCAACAAAACGTTGCCTACCGCGTCCCGTTTCAGGATCCATTACCTGACTGAAAGGGATGGGCTGAAATTCGCCACCTTGAATAGTGATAATTGAATTCGAGCCGCCGCGAAGAAGATAGTTAAACGCCGCGTAGCCGAGGTCGCGCGCATATTCGGCATCGTAAGGGATTGGAGACGCGCAACGCAGTTCATAGCCTATGCTTTTATCTACTACCGTCACTTTTATGTTTCGTCGTTCCAGACGAAGCTGCACTTCATTCTTGACTTTGCGGCCTAGATCGATCTCAGCCACGCGTATATTACCTTGAGCGTCCCTATCGACATCCTGGAGTTCGGCGACCTCGTCAGCATCAAAATGTTCAACCAGAGCTTCAGACAACAGGATGACGCCATAGTCTCGTCCCATCGCCCGCCGCTTAATCATCGTTCCTTCCACAATATCTGCGATATCCGAAAGTGAGATCTTCTCGCCAAACTCTTCGGGAATGATGGTACACGTCGCACTCGCAGCCTTCCCGATTCCCAAAGTTAAGTGGCCCGTCGGCCGCCCCATGGTGACCGCCAGATACCAACGCCCGGTAGTGCGTGCATCCTCCATAAGTCTCTTAACTAACTCAACTCCGACATGCCGGGCCGTCTCATAGCCGAGCGTCGGCACTGAGCCGGGCAGCAAAAGATCGTTGTCTATGCTCTTGGGCACCTGCACCACTTTGATGGCGCACTGCGTTTCACGCTCAACCGCCGCTGAGCTGCGCACCAAATCGTCGCCTCCAATGGTGACCAGAGCTTCAATTCCGAGTTTCTTAAGCGCCGCGAGCGTGTTCTCCAAAGATTGCGGGTTACTTGTAACGTCCGTGCGAGACGTGCCCAGCATGACGCCGCCCTGAAGATGTATGCGGGTTACTTCATCTATTGCCAGTTCGTGTTGCTCGTCCGTATACCGCTGGGCCAGCCATTCGAAACCATCGTGAAAGCCAATCGCGACGAGACCACTCTTTATGGCCTCGATGGCAATCGCCGAGATCACTCCGTTGGTGCCGGGGGCTGGACCACCGCCAACCAGAATGCCTACTCTCTTAGGCCCCATGGGGATTCCAGTCATTGATATCTACTGCTCTACATAACTACGCGCTCAATTCCGGCACGTGTCCGCTAAAGTAACCGAACCGATCGCGAAATTCTCCAGGTGTCATATTGCCTGCAACAGCCATCTTTTCAACCCAGGAGGGATCTTCAAAGTCTTTAGCCTCGAGCCGGATCATGTATTCACGAGCGACACGATAGCCCTCACTCTCGACGTTGACCATTCTGACTCGCGTCTTGCCTGTTCCCGGCTCACGAATCGTGTCAAATGGCATTGGGACCATGCGCCCGCCCTGGACGCTGATCATGGCTTCAGTGCCGCCCTGTAAGAGAAATCTAATCGCGCTATAACCCAGGTCGCGGCAATACGCAGCGTCGAATGGGATGGGATCGGCGCAGCGCAACTCGTAACCGATATTCTTGTTGACGATAGTTACGCGAATTCCGCGCTGAACCAGGCGGCCTTGCACTTCGACTTTGACCTTTCTAGCCAGATCAACTTCGGCGAATCTTATATTGCCGTGATCGTCTCGCTCAACATCCTGTAGCTCCTCGAGTTCCTGTGTATCCAATTTTTCGATCAGACCTTCAGCCAGGATTGCTACCCCAAAGTGGCGGCCCATTGCCCGTCGTTTGATGATGGCTGTTTCAACAATGTCGCAAATGTCGGAGAACGCTATCGTCTGGCGGCTGAACTCTTCCCCGATGACGGTCAGTGTAGCGCCTGCCGCTTTGCCAATCCCCAGCGCGAGATGGCCGGCTTTCCTGCCCATCGCAACAACGACGTACCAACGTTTCGTTGATTGAGAATCTTCCATCAAGTTCTGAACCAATTCGACACCGTAGTGACGGGCGGTCTGGTAACCAAAGGTAGGAATGTGGCCGGGCAGGGGAAGGTCGTTGTCTATGGTCTTGGGGACATGGACCACGTGTATCTGATGTCCCGAGCGTTCAGCGACGAAGCTGGATGAAAGCGCGGTGTCGTCACCACCAATGGTGACAAGATGAGTAACGCCAAGAGCCCGGAAGGCCTCAACCACGGTTCGTATGGCCTGTTCAGAGGTTGTGGGATTATGCCGGGCGGTGCCAAGCATTGAGCCGCCGTCAAGATGAATACGCGAGACATCTTCGATGCGTAACGGCAGCACTTTCGAGGTGTCGCCACGCATCAGCCACTTGAAGCCATCGGTGATTCCGATAACATCGAAACCCTCGTTAACTGCCTCGATGACGGCGGCGGAAATAACCGCATTGATTCCTGGCGCGGGCCCTCCACCCACTAATATGGCTAAGATTTTGCTTGCTGGCATGCGTCGCTCAAGATGATTGAGGCAATCTTACAAAATCACGCTGGAAGAATTCCACCGGGGTATTGTCAAGCTAACCAGCAAAACGCGCAAGGCGGATCGTGTCATGGGTGCCAAGAGCGATCCACGAAATCACACGAACAAAAACACGAAATTTGTTGTAGCTGATCTCTTACCTGAGAAGGCGGGTCGGAATTTATTTTTTGTTCGTGTGTCTTCGTGTGATTTCGTGGATCGTGTTTTGGTCCGTTGGAGAACGCGATCCACGAAATCACACGAACAAAAACACGAAATTTGTTGAAGCGGATCCCTATGCTTACTGAGAGGCGGGCCGGAATTTATTTTTTGTTCGTGTGTCTTCGTGTGATTTCGTGGATCGTGTTTTGGTCCGTTGGAAAAGCGCGATCCACGAAATCACACGAACAACAACACGAAATTTGTTGTAGCTGATACTCTTACCTGAGAGGGTGGGTCGGAATTTCCTTTTTTTGTTCGTGTGTCTTCGTGTGATTTCGTCGATCCGCCTTTCATGCCCAAAGATTCAGATTCATAAAACGTATCTCTTCCACTCTAATCGAACCGGACTACCAAAATTAACTAATAAACCCACGTTGAATCTGGTTACCTTCATATAGTTTATGAGTTGACCCACTTCCCGGCCAGAAAGGCGTTCCAGCGCCTTCAACTCGACAATCACCTGTTCGTAGTAGATGAAGTCAGGTTTGTACTTAGTTTTGAGCGCCTCGCCCTTATAATAAACTAGGAGTTCTCGTTGCGGCTCGTTTGGTATTCGACGACGACTTAATTCGATCTCCAGGGCCTCTTGATAAACCGGTTCCAAGAACCCTC
>DATKDA010000089.1:0-21532 GCA_035512935.1 Pyrinomonadaceae bacterium
GCTGCTACTTCCAACTGCGTTGATTGCTCGGGGCTCAAGTAGCAGTGCCACAATACACCTAGCATTCGATTATATTGTTTGACTTTACCCCGAACCGTACCGTGCAGGCTCTTCAGAAAGCCATCGACCAAGCCAGCAGCCTCATTCTCAGACTCACGCCGGAGCAGTCCTTGCTCGGGGTTCTCGAGCTTATCAACAGGTTCAAAACGGTTACTATCGCTATCGCTATGGTCAGTATCGAGTGGCACCAGGTAAATATCCATCACAGGCAGGCGCGACATAACCAAGCTGCGCAAAGTGCGCACATCTGCAGGTGAGTCCACAGCATCCAGTACCGAGACGATCAAATCTTCCAGATCTGGATTACTGATCACCACTTGAGAGTCGCCCGTACAGCCAACCATTCTCGTATCTCGCGCGCGCACAGGGACAATTTGCACCCGCAACTCGACGTCATGAGAATCACGACGGCGCTTCCCATCAGGCCATTCACTCAAACCATATACCCGGTCGGCCAAACGGCGATGGGGTTCGTTATCAATACCACTCGAATCAAACCGGCGGAAGTTCGGACTTGACTGAATCAAAGTTGAGATGCGGCGTGCGAGGCGGTAACTTTCAGGATGACGTTTCCTGAGTTCAGCGGTGAGTATGTTGGTGAGCTCGATCTGACTGATTTCGCATTCGATCTCAAAGTCGGTCATCTCGGTCTCGAGATAATGTTCGAAGCGATTCTTACTCAGCAGTTGCACAAACAGTTCCTGCGTCAGATCGGTATAAGCACTCGAAGCCCCTTCCTCTATCAACAGACCGGCACTACGCGATGCCCTCACGAGGGGATGGTGTGAAACGATTCGATGTAACTCTAACCAAAGGCGGCTAACGTCCGAGTTTTGAAGACTTTCGACCCACTTACCAGCCTTGGACTGGCGATCAGAAGGGCGACGCGAAGCAGACTGCTTTGGTTTGTCCCTGGCAACGCTAACTTCTTCGTTATCGATTTCGTGACTTATGGATTTCACAGGATTGTCCGTGTTACCTGGAAGATTGAAGGGGTTTCCTTTAATTTCGGGCCGGGGTGAACGCAGAGTGACCGGATTTGGTCGAAAGTGTGCCTTCTGTTCAGACAAGAGCGCCTTTTAAGTTGGCCTTTGGTGTAGTTCAGCTTCTGAAGATACCCGGTGCTTATCAGCAGGAGAGATCGGTTTGATTCTCTGAGGACCCCTTGAAAACCACATGCAACAGAAGATTATTTGATTTGGAAGGTGAGGCCCGGTAGCAAACTCACTCGGCCCTGTCGTTACTAATGTTCTTTGAGTCTGGCGCCCAATCAACTAGTGGGCTTCGGAGAGTGGTCAATGAGTAAGTGCTCTTGACCGACGGGAGGCATCTTAGCAACAAATTAAAGAATGGGCAACAATTTTTTACATTTCAGTGAAGTCATTGATTCTATTGGGAAAACATCTTCTCAAAGTGGATGAAACTTTTGGAAGGAGTTAATAATTGGGTCTTTCCTGCTGGTGAACATCGAGTGTCTGTGCAATTTCTATACTAATGAGGCACGCGTACCTTGCCTTGCCCCCTAAGGAACCCTCATTGCATCGGTGCTTGAACTGGACACAACAATCTTAAGACGGACCCATACGTGCTTCGTGCGGGACACTAAGGGGGTACAATGGAAGCCTCAACAGTAATCTCTTTCTCGAAAACCGCGACTTGCCCTTCTTCAAACATATTACTGTCCTACCGTAACGGCAAACTGCCACAAGAAGTCAGACTGGGAGTAAAGCACCATCTCAGTAACTGCGACTTCTGCAACGCCGAAATCCCCCTTCTGGCTCACTACAGTGCTCCGCAAAAGGATGAACCAAAGCCCGCTGAAATCCCCATTAACCTAAGAATTCTCGCTGAGTCTTTATTAGCTCAAAGCTTCCGGCGTCTGGCAGCACCAGTGGCCAATAGACGTGGGCGGCGCCGCAAAGAAGAACCCTTGGGGCATTTAGCAGGATAGTATCAAGTCCGGGTCGCCGTTATCCGGCGCTCGCACCCTTTGGAAGCGGCAAGATGATTTCGAAAGTACTTCCCTCACCAAGCCTGGACTGAACACGCACTTCACCCCCGTGAGCCCGGGCAAGGTGCTTCACAATCGCCAGACCGAGTCCCGTTCCTCCAAGTTCCTTTGAACGGGCCTTATCAATTCGATAAAAACGTTCGAAAAGCCGCTCGAGGTGTTGAGAAGGGATACCATCACCCGTATCCTGAATGATTATTCGACTACAAAAGTCCTTTTCGTGACGGACAATAACCTTTCCGGCGTCCCGGTTGAATTTAATGGCATTGTCGATCAGATTCGTAAGCATCTGCTCAAGCCGGCGCGAATCGGCACAAACAAATTCTCCAGCTTGCACTCGGTTTTCAACAACGATTCCTCGCGCCGCCGCTTTCGCTGTCAGCGACGTAATCACCTCATCGACAAGCGAAACAAGTTCAATCTGCCGGGCCTCCACCGTCACATGGCCGGCTTCGATCGCGCTTAACTCCAGAATGTCATCAATCAGCGTATGCATCCGCGTAGCGTTCTTCCGGATGATCTCAAGGAAGCGTTGATTATTTTCAGGCTCAGCCATAGCCCCTGACTCAAGCGTCTCGATGAAAGCCAGAATAGCGGTAAGTGGCGTGCGCAACTCATGCGAAACGTTTGAAAGAAATTCCTGCCGCACGCGTTCGAGCCTTTCCAGTTTGGTGATATCAAAAAACACCCCGATCGCTCCCTGCGGAACCCTGCCTTCCGCATTACTAAGTGGGACCACGCGGAGATCGAAGATCCCGCGGTCGGAACTATAGGTCTCAACTTTCACGCCTGACCGCTCCTGCCCGTTAAGGGCCTCTCGAAAGGCATTGTAGATTGCGGGGTTGCGGGTCAACTCAGTCAAGCGCTGCGACTCGGAGCCAGCCTCATCAAATTTAAAGAGTTTGTGGGCAGCCGAATTTGAAGCAACAACTCGCATATCCCGGTCGACCACCAGCAAGCCCTCACGCATCCCGCTCAATGTAGCCTCGAAAAGCTTACCCAGAGCAAACATGTTCTCGCGACCGCCCGGATCGGGACCAGCTGTTGTATTTGTGGCAGCAAGTAGAGTTTGTGGACTAGTGCGCGCGTTTCGCGAAAGACTTTTACTGAGCAGGAATCCCGCTAATAAAAGGAGAATGGCAGATAGGATAAAACGAGGATCCACCAAGGGTATCAGTAAGAAGGCTGCAAGAAAGGCAGCAATACTAAGCAACAACAGCACGTACGAGATCTTACCGCTCATTAACGATATCCGGCTCGGACTTGCTTGAGCAGCCTGTGAAGCGATACCCGACTCCCACCACTGTTTCGATGCAGTTTCCACAATCTCCCAATTTCTGGCGAAGGCGCCGGATATGTACGTCGAGCGTGCGAGCGTCGCCATAATAGCTGTAACCCCACACGCTATCCAGGAGTTGCTGCCGCGTAACCACTCGGTCCGTGCTCTTTGCTAAGACTGACAGGAGCAAGAATTCCTTGTTAGTGAGACGTACTTTCTGACCATTGCAGACCACACGCACGTCCGCAAAATCAATCATCAGATGATCATCTTCGTAAGTTTGGGTGGTACTCTCATCCACTCGCCGCAAGACCGCACGAACTCGGGCAAGCAGCTCTCTTACGGAAAAAGGCTTTGTAATATAGTCGTCAGCTCCAAGGTCGAGGCCGGCGACGCGTTCCGACTCTGATCCCCGTGCCGTTAGGATGATTATGGGTGTCCGTCTAGTAATGGGCTCCCTTCTAAACCTGCGGCAGAGCTCCAGGCCGCTCATTCCGGGCAACATAAGGTCAAGAATTATTAGTGACGGGGGATTCCGCTCGTTGAGAGCCTCGATTAGTCCCTGTTCACCGGTTGCGGCAACCAGTGTCGAAAGACCTTCCCGCTCAAGGTTATATTTCAGACTTTCCGAAATGTCCGGATCGTCCTCGATAACTAAAATAGGTCGCACCATGATTCAATTGCTGTGCTTGATAATCGCGGCCTCAGCCATATAGACGGTCAGTTCGCAGATGTCGGTTACGTAGTCGCCGATTCGTTCTATGTGTTTCGCGACAAAAAGCATTCGCGCGTCCCGGGTGGCAGTCGAAGGTTCTGAGACCATCATTTCGATCAGATCGTGGAAGGTCTGATTGTAGAGGTCGTTTATCTCCGTATCCCGGGCTATTACCTCGCGGGCTGCCGCTGCGTCGTTTGAGGTAAAGGCGTCGAGCGCTGCACGCAGCATCGATGAAGCGTGCTCAGCCATCTGCCGAAGCTTGATGTTCTGTTTCAGTTCCGGTTCGTTGTTAAGGTCAATTGCCGCGCGGGCAATGTTGCACGCGTGATCAGCGATGCGCTCCAAAACCGGGGCCATCTTGACCACCGCAATCACGAAGCGCAGATCCCGAGCGGCGGGTTGACGCAGCGCTATAACCTCGATGCACTGACGATCGATTTCAATCTCAATCCTATCGACAGCATCGTCATGAGCAAGCACCTCGCGCGCTACATCACTATCGCGTTCCATCAAAGCATACATCGCCCGTTCTAGTGCGCTCTCAGCTTCGCCACCCAGCAAAAGCACCCGGTCGCGAAGCGAATCCAATTCATCATCAAGATGTCTATGCTGAATCATCTACTTTATTAGCGTAAGCTAACCTCCGATTGGGAATTCCTTTAAGGCAGCCTGATTAGAGTTCGGCAGTTGAGCCAATCATCCAAATCTGCCGGTAATATAATCCTCAGTCACTTTTTCACTTGGGGCGGTGAACATCTTCTCAGTCGAGTTCACCTCAATCAGCTTGCCTAAAAGAAAAAATGCCGTCGAGTCGGACACCCGTGCTGCCTGCTGCATATTGTGCGTGACGATCACAATGGTGTACTGACTCTTCAATTCAACAATCAGTTCTTCAATCTTGGCGGTAGCTAACGGATCCAAAGCTGAAGCCGGTTCATCCATCAAGATGATTTCTGGCCGAATCGCAAGGGCACGTGCTATGCAAAGACGTTGCTGCTGGCCTCCTGACAGACTTAAAGCAGAAGACTTCAGGCGATCTTTAACTTCTGACCAGAGTGCTGCATCACGTAAGGCTTGTTCGACCATAGCCGCCAGTTCATCCTTCCGCGATGCGAGCCGATTGATTTTGAGTCCATAGGCCACATTCTCAAAGATCGATTTGGGGAACGGGTTAGACTTCTGAAACACCATCCCCACCTTACGCCTCAGATTCACGACGTTCATCCCAGGAGCGTAGATGTCTTGACCGTCAATGAGAACCTCGCCTTCGACCCTCGTTCCGGCAATTATGTCGTTCATGCGATTCAACGAACGTAAAAAGGTCGATTTACCGCAGCCGGAGGGACCGATAAGAGCCATCACCATCCGCTCACGCATATCGAGGGAAACATCAAAAAGCGCCTGTGACTTGCCATAAAAAAAGTCGAGATTACGCACGCTTATCTTGACGCTCGCCGTCGACGAGCTTTCCTCACGTGACCTGTAAGAGATCACGCGATTGTTATCAAGCCGGCGGTTTGTTTCAATCACTTCACCTGACATCGATCTGATCCGACTGTATACCTCTAAACGTTAACCAAAGTGTCCCGTAATGTACTCTTCGGTAAGTTTTTCGGACGGGTTCTCGAACATCTTCTCGGTTCTGGCAAACTCAATCAACTCTCCGAGATACATGAATGCTGTAAAGTCTGACACCCGCGCAGCCTGTTGCATGTTGTGCGTGACAAAGATGATCGTCACTTGTTCCTTCATCGTCATGATTAACTCTTCAATCCGTGCAGTGGCGAGCGGATCGAGGGCAGACGTCGGTTCATCAAACAACATCATCTCGGGCCCTGTGGCAAGGGCGCGGGCAATACACAATCGCTGCTGCTGGCCCCCAGATAAAGCATCTGCTGAGTCCTTCAGTCGATCCTTGACCTCGTCCCAAAGTGCCGCAGATCGCAAAGCTTTTTCGACGCGCTCTTTGATCGACTGTTCAGATCCTCCTAACAGTCGCAGGCCAAAGGCGACGTTCTCGAAGACTGACTTTGGGAATGCGTTCGGCTTTTGAAAGACCATACCGATCCGCATGCGCATCTCAACCGGATCTGTTTCAGGAGCAATGATGTTAATCCCGCTGGGTTGCAATGTAATCTCCCCTTGATAGCGAGTTGCAGGATAGAGATCGTGAATGCGATTAAAGCAACGCAGTAAGGTCGACTTTCCACAACCGGAGGGCCCGATTATCGCGGTCACGCGGTTTGCCGGCAACGACATGTTTATGTGCTTAAGCGCCTGGAGGTCTCCGTAGAAGAAGCTTAAATCCCGCACTTCAGCTTTTATATCCTTCAACCCTACTCCGGGGGGAGTTTGTCCTTGTCTCTTTGGCAAATTATCCATCGTAGAGGCTGAAGTCGGAGTCACTCCTTCCGCAAATTCTCTCGCTCGAAAGTAATCAAGTCCTGTTCCGGTCACAACGTCACAGCCTACCACTTGATCCGTTTACGCACGCGGTACCGGATCAGTATCGCCACAGCGTTTAGGGATAGTGTGATCACAATCAGGACCAACCCCGCCGCCGCCGCGTTCAAGAGAAAATCCTGATCAGGCCGCGAAACCCAATTGAACATCTGAATCGGCAGCACCGAGAAGGGCGAATTTAACCAGTCAAAGGATACAAATGGGGGCTGACTCGATACGGGGGGTGGCGGGAGAAAAGCGATGAAGGTCAGAGCGCCGATCGTGATCAATGGGGCCGTCTCACCGATTGCCCGCGATAGAGCGATGATAATTCCGGTCAGCGTACCACCAATCGAGTAGGGAAGAAGGTGATGGCGCACCACCTGCCATTTAGTAGACCCAAGCGCATAGGCAGCTTCTCTGATACCTTGAGGAATGGTCCGCAAAGCTTCTCGAGTGGCGACTATGACGATGGGCAAGATCAGAAAAGCCAGAGTCAACCCTCCCGTCAGGATGCTTTGGCCCAGTCCAAACTGGTAAACGAGGAGCCCCAGCGCCATTAGACCATAGATGATGGAGGGGACACCGGCTAGATTAGCGATATTTATTTCGATGACACTCGTGATCCAGTTCTTTCGTCCGTATTCTTCCAGATAGACGCCCGCAGCTACTCCCAGCGGCACGGCAGCGCAAGCCGTCACAACCATGATTAGAAGTGTTCCTACCCATGATGACAGGATCCCCGCGCGGGCCGCAAAACGAGACGGGTACGAAGTAAGGAACTGCAAGTTCAGCCGGGGTAGTCCATCGATCAAGAGGTCAATCAACAAGGCGCTGAGCGTAACGATGCCTACCAAGGTACAGAGTGCGCCTACAATCCCAAAGAGGAAGTCTTGCCGTTTGCGCCGGGCAATGATTTTGGCGAAATCGTGCACCTTAATAGACCTCCCGGAAACGCTTGCGCAAAATGTAACCGAGGATGTTAAAGACGAGCGTCATCAGAAAGAGCGTAATTCCCGCCGCAAAGATCGATTGATAACCAATGCTGCCATGCGGAAGATCACCAAGGCTCACCTGCACAATGAAGGCAGTTATCGTAGCCGCAGGCTCCCGCGGATCTAACGTCAGGTTTGGCTGCATACCTGCTGCGATGGCGACAATCATTGTTTCACCAATAGCTCGCGAGATAGCCAGAATGTAAGAGGCAACTATTCCCGAGAGTGCGGCTGGATAAACCACCTTGCGAGCGGTAATCAGCCGGTTGGCCCCGAGGGCGTACGCTCCTTCTCTAAGCGACATCGGTACCGCGCGCATGGCGTCTTCGCTAAGCGAGCTAACGTAGGGAATAATCATGATCCCCATGACGACGCCGGCGCTGAGCATATTGAACGTTGGGAGTCCCGGAATAAGCTTTTGCAACAGCGGGGACATGAACTGCAAAGCGAAATAGCCATACACTACGGTGGGCACAGCGCTCAATAACTCGAGCACTGGCTTGATTATCTCGCGCATGAGTGCTGGGGCAAACTCGCTTAGATAAATCGCCACAATTGTGCCAATCGGCAACGCCACTGCGAGAGCAACTCCAGTAGTTACAAGAGTGCCGGCGACCAGGGGCACGATGCCGAAGCGCGGGGCAGCAAAAAGAGGCGTCCACATTGTGTCGGTAAGAAATTCTCTAAGAGACACATGAGCAAAAAAACTGTATGACTCGTAGACCAGTGTGACGACGATTCCCAGCGTTATCAGGACAGAGGACAAAGCTGCGAGAAAAAGAAGGGCTTCAATAAACCGCTCTTTCAAATAGGACCAGGTGCTGCCGAAACTAGAGGGGCCAGGCATAGCGGCTTTCGGCGAGGCTGGTCTCGGAGTCGGGCTGCTCATCTTAGGCAAATCACTCATTGCCGTTATCTTCTGATAAGTCGGGAGAGCCACCGGGCTCCCCCGCTGCCTTTTCCTTGGTTCTCAGGCTTTCGGTGGCCTCTTCAAGATCTCCTCAACCGTTACACCCACCTCGGCGTGTCCACCGAATCCTGTTCCGGTCTGTAAATTCCGAAAACGTTCCAGGGCCATTTGGTAGGCACCCTCGGGCAAAGGCAGATACTTGACTTCTGTCGCCAGCGTTCTCACATTCTCAAGGTAGAATTCTACGAACTCTTTGATTTCTGGTCTGTCCGCAGATCTGCGGTTTACGTAAATAAAAAGTGGCCGCGAGAGTGGATTATAAGTACCAGCAAGCACGTTCTCAGGGCTCGGCAATACCGGACCCTTTACCTTGTTCTGGTCCCATTCGATGCCGACGGCCTTTATCCGATCGCTGTGGGGAGCATAATACGCGTAAGGGATATAACCCAGCGCATACTTATTGCCTTCAATGCCTTGCACTAGAACATTGTCATCTTCACTTGCGGTAAAGTCACCTCGACTGGCCTTTGGTTTACCAACGATAGCCTCAGTGAAGTAATCGAATGTTCCCGAATCGGCTCCAGCCCCGAATAGGACGATCTTTTCGTTGGGCCATTCGGGGCGAATCTGGTTCCAGTGAGTAATTTTGCTCTGTGCCTCAGGCTCCCATACCTTCTTCAACTCAGCAACCGTCATCGAAGACACCCAGTCATTCTGGTTGCTAACAACCACAGTCAGAGCGTCGAAGCAGATTGGCAACTCGATATACTCAAGTCCGTTTTGCCTGACCTGGGCCATTTCCTCTGCCAGAATTGGGCGCGAAGCGTCAATTATATCAATCTCGTTTCTGGCAAATTTCTTGAAGCCCCCGCCTGTGCCCGATATCCCAACCGTTACCCTGACCTGGCCGCGCTTCTCCTGCTGAAACTCCTCCGCGACCGCCTCAGTTACCGGGAAAACGGTGCTTGATCCGTCAATCTTAATTACCGCTTGTTCAGTCCCAGCGGGACGATTTGAGTCCCCGCAAGAGGCCATTATGGCAATCAAAAGAAACAGACTGAGACGAGGTAACACCCACTGTGAGAGCAACATCGAAGCCCCTCCTAAACTTACCTGATCTTAAAGAGACCCTTCAGAGTAGATTGGGGATGTTACATCCGTCTAAATCTCGCCTGAAGTCTATGTTAACAGTCGATGGAAGCCTTAGAGCTTGTGAATTCAAAACGATTTGAAAAATTAGGAAAGCAATGCGGGTCAAGCATCGGACACTTTCCCGCCGGGCATCAGGCGGTAGCCGACATTCACCATTGTGTCGATCCTCAAATTGTAGGGGGCCAGCTTATTTCGCAGTCGATAAATGTAGACGTGAAGGCTTTCTACGTTCAAAGGCTTACTCATCCCCCAGGCATGTCGCCACAACGCTTCCGACGAAACAATTCTCTCCGGGGTTCTAAGCAGGCGCGACAGAATTAGAAACTCGGTGCGAGGCAGGCTTATCGCCTTTCCATTGCAGGCCACATAGTAGTTGCTGTGCTCGACTCGAAGATAACCGTCATCGTACACATCGCTCTCGTCATGCCGCGACAATTGTGCAGGAGACATCATGACCAAATCTCAGTTTTCAGGTCCAGCTTGCGAAACTCCGTCTGCCGTGAGTGGGCTGAAGAGCGGTCTAGTCGAATAGAAAGACTTCCGGACGCAGACTAACCACGCCCGGAAGTTTTCTCCCCGGCATCAGAATTTCAGCTTCGCTCGAAATTGCATAACTCGGGGACCTCCAACCGTGCTGGTAATACGACCAAAATCGGGACTTCCCAATTCATGATCAGGGACGGCGAAGTTGGCTTTGTTGAAGACATTGAAGATATCCCAACCAAACTCTAGAGACACCGTCTCGCTTAGCCTCGTATTCTTTACGACGCCGAGATCAAGTCGGCTCTGCGTACTCGCGCGGAGGACATTCCGGCCCAAGTTACCGTTTTGCCCAAGCGAAGAGCAGAGAACCGAACCATTGAAAGCCTCTTCGGTAACGTCGGCGCCCTGTCGCTTCAGTTCAGCCAGCGTGCCGCAAAGTCCCGGCCTCCCAAAGCCGAGCCTGTAAAGCCCGCCAGACCCGCGCACAAGATCCCGGTATTGAGGTGCACTGCCGATCTCCGGCTCCGGTGAAAAGATACTGAACGGATTTCCAGTCTGGGCCTGGAAGAAACCAGACAACTGCCACCCGCTCGCGAACTTGCCCGTAGAGCCAAACGTGGGGATGTCATAAACGAAGTTCAGACTAAAACGATGCGTGCGGTCGAAGTCCGAAAGTCCCCGGTTAGATTCGAGATTCCTTAGATCCCCCTGCACCACAAAACCGGCGTTGGGAACATCCGGCTTTCCGGATCCCGCAGTGCTGCCAGGATCTGTGGAACTGGTATCGAGCGACTTGGACCATGTGTACGCCGCGTTAAACTGCAAGCCACGCGACAGACGCTTGGTCACGCTGAACTGCGCGCCATGGTAGAAGGAGTCTCCGTTTGAACGCAGCACCAGTGCTTCTGGTACGTTGAAGCCCAGAATAGGTACCCGAGCCTCAAAATTAATCACCTGGCCCCCTCCAAGCGTGCTGCCCGTACAGGTTAGGGGATTTGCCAGATTGAGGTCGATCGGTGTTCCGTTTGGCAGCGTCAGCACGCCTCCCGAACAGCCAGCTACGCCACCAATGCGATAAGGATTCGAAAAACCAAAGGCCCGTCCCACCCCTCTCTCGCGAGCCGTATTGCCTTGATTAAGCGGCCCGTTTGGCGCTCCCGCGGCAAGGTAGGCTTGATTGAAGCGTTCGTAGATATGGTCTGGCGTGCTCGGATCGTTCAGGTCGAATCCCTGGTTGAAGGCCAAAGCTTGCAACAGGTTTCTACCGCGCGTCCCGACGTAGCGGGCCTCAATAAGTAGGTTCCTGGTCAATTCATACTGGACACCAAGATTCCACTGCTGGACGTAAGGAGTTCTAAGGTCGCGATCGATGGCCCTGAATTCGAATGTTTCGGCGATGTTTCCAGGCGCCGTAGTGTTACCTCGAGGATCGCGAGTTATGCCCGTATTGTCGCGGATTGCGTAGGAGCCGCCTGGCCCAGAGCCCCGCACAATCCGGAAAGGCAACCAACTGCTTAACGGCAAGGTGGTGTTCTGCGCGCCGAACGCGTTGTCGTAAGGCACGTTTCCGGAAGGCACTGTGATCTCAATTTCGCGTAGGAATGGGTAGTTACTGAAAACGGTATTGATGAAAGCGGCCGAAGGCCGGTCGTAGAAATACCCGAAGCCGCCGCGAATCACCATCCTGTTGGACTCAAACGGTGAATAAGCAAAACCTACGCGAGGCGCAAAGTTATTGGTGTCCTGTCCATTTAAGGTGTGATTGTTGCCGGCTCTAGCGGTCACGTCGATCGCTGCGTCGACACTGCCCAGGCCGGTTGGCTTGACATTGTTGGGAACGATAAAGCCGGGCGCCGGCTGATCACAGAGGGCGTTCGTTCCAGCCGATTGTGAGAAGCAGGGCTCAAATCCAGCGAAATCGAAGTTGCCGATACGGCCGTCCTTTTCTGTGGGCCACATAAACAACTCATACCGCAGTCCTAGATTCAAAGTCAGCTTACGAGAGACCTTCCAATCGTCAGCGATGTACCCACTGAAGTCACGGAAACGGAACACCTTGTCCGTAACACCAAACTGCGTATCAGCTTCAACGGCATTCCCAGTCAGAAGCTGAGTAAAGCTGTCGAACTTTTCGAATTCGGTTGCTTGCTCTTCCGGAAGGTTAGAGTCGTACTCGTGGCGCTTGAAATCCCCGCCAAAGCGTAGCGTGTGACGATTGAAGATCCAGGTAACATTGTCCGAAAAGCTATAGGTCGTTTGCCTCCGGCGATTAAAGGAGTCGTTTGGTCCCCCAAAGGAAAACTGCGACATATTCGTGCCGGGCCGGCCTATAAAATGGCCCAGCCGGCGCGTACCGGGACTATCATCGAAGATGATGGCCGGGTTAATGATACCGACTGCCGCACTAGTAAACTCATCAGTGAGGAAGGGATCGTCGAGCGAGCGGGTATTATTCAAATAGAAGAGCCCGAATCGCGCTTCATTAATCAGCGTTGGACCAAACACATGCTGATCAGAGATTGCTAAGGTGCGGTTCCTATCGGCGCGGCGCAGTGTGAATGGCGAAGCGAGGCTTGATGGGTCGGGGAACGAATCCAGCGCGGGAAAATTACTGAAGAACAAGGTACCGGTTAATGTGTTCTTCCGGCTTAGCCGACCATCGAGCCGCGTTGTGAACTGCTGCTGCTTGAACTCTGAAGGTTCTACATTCAGTTGCTGAACAAGCGGATTGTTCTCACTCAGAGTACGACTGACCACATTGGGGGCAAAGCCGAATTGAAACGCCCGTGCACCGGCGCGATCGACGCCAATCAACCTGCCTCCCGGACGAGGGGCCGGAATAACGTAGTCTCCCGTTACGGGATTGCGAAGATTGAATAGGTTCAAGGCTACTGGAGAGATATCAGCAGCCGTCAAACAGTTGCTACCGGAACAACCATTCTCTGCATTAAAGGCAGCAGCAAGCGCCTGGGCCGTTCGATCTCCCGTAATGCGGGTCAAGGCCAGTGGAAGCACCGTCGTGCTGCGGGCTGTGGGAACAAATCCGGTAATCGCATCTGTGTACTGGTAACCCCCAAAGAAGAAGAATTTATCCTTGATAATCGGACCACCCAAGGTGAAGCCCGCCTCATTACGGCTGGCTTTTGGTCGTTCGATACCCTCTTTATTGAAGAAGAAATCGTTGGCGTTCAGCTTTTCGTTCTGGAGGTAGTAATAGACCGACCCATTGAATCTGTTACCGCCCTGCTTAGTTAGAAGCTGAAAGTTTCCACCTCCGGAGCGACCAGTAGAAGCGTCATAGAGACTCGTTTGCAGTTTAACTTCCTGAAGCGTCTCAGGAGCAGGAGCAATATTGTCGTTCAACGAACCTTCGTTACTAGTAATGTTCGTCGCATCGATGCCGTTAAAGAACAAACTAGTGCTTGTGGTGCGAGTTCCGTTGACGGAAGGCGACTGGTTCCCGTTGCCATTAGTGAGAACCGGGGATAGTTCCGTGCTTACCCCCGCCTCGGTCGAGAGCAGTTGGGTAAAGCTTCGTGTCGACGTTGGGACCGCAACCAGGTCTTCCGCCGAAAGCTGGCGGAAAGTAGTCGCTGTTTCAGGTGTGGCCAGAACTGCCCCTTCTGTGACGTTCACTATGGCTCCGACTTCACCAATCTCAAGCTTGTCCTCGAGCGTTCGGGGGATGGCGGCTTCGACCTCGACGCGCTCCCTTACAAGGGTCTTGAACCCGGGCAACTCATAAGTGATTTCATACGCACCTGCGGGCAAGGCAGGGACAGTCCACCGTCCTTCCGTATTTGCCAAAGCCGTGCGTGAAGCTCCGGTAGCAATGCTCTTAACGGTCACGGTAACCCCGGGCAGGTTAGCGCCATTTGGATCGTGGACCACACCAGTAAGGGTTCCAGTGGATGATTGGGCGGGCACAATTGAAGGCGCCAGCAGCGTTAGGGTTAAAGCCAGCAGCGCAAACAGGCTCGCGCTGCTTTTCGTAAAGGAAGTCATATTGTCTCCTTAAGTGAAAACTAGAGGTCCTATCGTGAAGGACGATACTGAGGTACGAGGATTACGATTATGTAAACGTGGGATTAAAGTTCCATTAAATGTGGCTGGTGCAAAAACTGCCGGTCTAGCGTCAGAGGTGGATTATTTAATATGGTGTTAACATCGTCGTAACACGTCTGAAGTAGGATGACCGCCTCTTCAAAACTTAAGTTCAACCCAACAGGACTGGAATAATCTGCATGGGAATTTCGAATGAATTGAGCAGTGAGATTGCGACTGCCATACTCTCCTCTAAACGAAAATCTCCCCGGGAATTAAATGACCTGAAGGAGATTGTTTTAAATATTCATTCCACACTTCAGAAGATGACTGATGAGGCACGGGCCCAACGACGAAAGTCACTGGTTCTCCCTCAAACGCCGACTGACAAAGGCTAAGTCTTACAAAGCGCCTTGATTGAAGATACGGAGTTCGACGGAGGGTACCCCTGCGAAAGCCTTCGCCACAAGAACTTCTCTTGACCCGTTTGTCCTGGCCCAACGATTCTTACGGAGTCATCGAGAAAAAAAGCCCCGGCGGGTCGGCTAGCGCCGGGGCGGTCAAACGGGTTATTTAGTTGGCCGCAACATACTCGAAAAGCAATCGAGCATGTCAGGTGTTGCTGGCGGGAATACTTTTCTAAAAGTATCTGAAACGGATTATCCGGGTAACATGCTAACTCGCAGTTACTGGCAAGTTAATTGTTGGTTACGTTAGCGATCTGTTTTAGGTCATCAAGTCCACCAACGAGGCTGGCATCCCACATCACCCAATACCTCCGTGTTTTCCGCGTACTTGAATCCCATTCAGTGAATGCAAGCCTGACAAATCGGCGTTTGAACACGCTGTCCTTGCTTTGGGGGAGGAAAGTGACGAAGTATTCCTCGCGCGTCGGCAAGTTGCACTCCTGTCGCATCAAGTTAATGTGGCTTTCACAATCGCCGGCCTCTCCCGGGCCTTCTGGATCCCCTGAATCGTTTACGATGTGATCAAGCTCATGCAATAAGACCCAGCCTAAATCAAAAGCACTCAAGGCACGCCGATCCCCAATAACATGTTCGAAGTCGGCAAAGTCGATTAAAACTATGTAGGCACTTACTTCAGACTGCGGATCGGATCTCCACTCTCCGCGAGTGACGCTTGAAAAAATAACATCAGGCCGATTACTTGCGTCTTCAAGGACAACGAGATCGCTGCCCACAAGCAGCGATGACACCAGTGTGCGCGCGATTTTTGACCCCCCATTAGAATCAGTATTTCCCAACTCGAGAAAACCGGTTTGAGTAAAATCCAGTCCACGCAGACCGGTAATCTTCCGCAGTTTTGCAGTAAGTTCGTTGCGCCGATGTTCAGAAATATTATCGCGGGCAAAAATGCCGGTGGGAGTGTTCCTGGCAAGCAACTCTGTTTGACATGACAGCATGATGAGGATTCCAGTCAGCCAAGCCAACCTGACGCTTGCAGAGACGACAATTCTGCTAGGTCCTACTCGCACTTCGTTTCCTCACCTGAGATAAGAGCGGCCGGCCACGTGCCAGCCACCTTTAGACAATCCGAGCGCCCGGGGTTAGCACTGACTGCGCCCATGTTACCAAAATGTTAACTGAGCTAATACGAAAATATTTGCTTTGAGAACACCGTCTGAACTACACCTGAATGATGGCTGAAGTAGAGGTGGTTTTGAGCTTTATGGTGAGTGGTCCAAGTCTAAGGAAATGACTACAGTGCTGTGTGCTGAACTGTCTTATGCAAGCTTCACTGTCCCTGGATCTTTAGCATGAAGTGGAGTGCCCGGCTTCACAAGCCATTCGAGTTGGCCGTGCTCTAACAACTCAGTCCAATTCTCAACATCAAGATTAATCTTCGCGAGCGCTGCTGTTGGCATTCGCAGCGCACGCCCGGTTAGTAACTCGAGAAGGTTCTCCATTCCCGGGTTATGACCGACCATCAAAACTGAGCCAATGGAGGAGTTGACTTCGCCGAGAACGGCTAGAAGCGTCATCGAGTTTCCTTCGTAGATTCGCTGTTCGTAGCGCAACTCGCTTGGCAGTTCCGCGGTTTCGCGTACAATCTTGATCGTTTCGCGTGTTCGGCGCGCTGACGAACAAAGAATGAGACCCGGAAAGATCTTCTCTTCTTTAAAGAGCCGACCTATAGACCGCGCTGCTTCTTTGCCGCGCTTTTTCAGTGGTCTGTCAAAGTCAGCCAGACTCAGGTCTTTCCAACTCGACTTAGCGTGTCTTAAAAGGAAAAGGGTTTTCATTCTGACTCATCATAATCGGCGCCGGTATCGGGAAACATGTCTGTAACACGTAGGGTTTAAAAGAATCCAATGATCTCGTACGGAAATCACCGCTTTCCCGGCAAACTCTTCGTAGTTGAGGGGACTGACGGCAGCGGCAAGTCCACTCAACTGGCCCTCCTCTATCAGTGGCTTAAAACGGAAGGTTATCCTGTTTTCTTCTCTGAGTGGAACTCATCTCCCCTTGTTAAGGATACGACGAAGCGGGCAAAGAAACGACACCTGTTCACTCCCGCAACATTCTCGCTCCTGCACGCAACCGATTTTGCGGACCGGACAGAGCGAGATATTATTCCACCATTGAAAGCAGGCGGGATAGTTCTTGCTGATCGGTACATCTACACGGCATTTGCGCGAGATGTGGCGAGAGGCTGCGATCGCGACTGGGTCAGGCGAGTCTACAAATTTGCAGTCAAACCCACTGTTGCTTTCTTTTTTCGTGCGCCCCTGGATGTCGCTGTCGATCGGATTCTATCGGGAAGACCTCACCTGAAATATTACGAAGCCGGGCTCGACATGGGCTGGGCGAACGACCCCGAGGAAAGTTTCACCGTGTTTCAGGGAAAGATTCTTGAGGAATACGATCGAATGGTCGAGGAGTTCGATTTAACGGTAATTGACGCTACTCGTTCGATCGAACAGCAGCAACGCGAAATGCGAAGAATTATCGGACAACACCTCAGCAAAAGGCGGTCAACCTCTGGCTAAAGAGCGTATTTTTTACGGCACTCCCTTGCCGGGATCTGAGAACGAAGAGTACACCGGCAAGCTAATCGTTATCGAAGGAACCGATGGCGTCGGCCGGTCGACCCAGATCGCGCTGCTGCGTACGTGGCTCGAGTCACGCGGCCATGCAGTTCTCGACACAGGCATGAGTCGCTCCGTGCTTGCCAGCCGCGGAATAAAAGAGGCCAAGACAGGGCATACGCTGGGCCGGCTGACGATGCAGCTCTTTTATGCGACCGACTTCATCGATCGGCTTGAGAATGAGATGCTTCCTGCATTGCGTTCCGGGTTCATCGTATTGACGGACCGGTACATCTACTCGGCAATTGCAAGAGCTGAAGTGCGCGGCATCGATTCCGCATGGATTCGCTCGATCTACGGGATGGCCCTCGTGCCCGACGCGGTTTTCTATCTGGAGATTAAGTCAGCCCAGGAGCTGTTCCAACGCGTGCTTGCTTCAGGTCGCGGTTTTGATTACTGGGAATCGGGAATGGACCTGCACATGGGCGAAGACTTCTATGACAGCTTTATCGAATACCAAACCCGGATGCTCAAAGTTTTTGACCGCATGGCGAAGGAATACGATTTTGACGTGGTAAATGCATCGCGAACTGTCCGGCGTGTGGCGGCAGATCTGCGGCGCGCCGTCGCAAAGGTGATTGACGAGCCAGCCCCACGAAGAGCGGGACCTCGTGCCAAAGCTCTACCGGTGGGCGAACCGGCGAAACCAAAACTGGTTCCGGCCCCTGAAACAAAATCTGAGAAGACAGTGACTCGTTGAAGCTTGCATCAATAGATATTGGGTCCAATTCGATCAAGCTGGCGGTTGTGGATGCCGCGGCCAGCGATTCACTTGCCATCATTGGCCGTGAAAAAGACGTGGTCAGACTGGGGCACGAAACACTTTCCAAGGGATATCTCGCCCCGTCCGCCATCGAGCGGGCGAGTGAAACTATCAAGCGTTTTCGTTCAATTGCCGAGGCCCGAGGGGCTGAAAAGATTATTGGCGTCGCCACAGCCTCGGTTCGCGAGGCAAGCAATTCTGCCGAATTCATAAAAGAGATCGAACGTCAGACTGGAGTTCGGGTTGAAATCCTTTCAGGAATCGAAGAGGCTCGGCTGATCGGATTGGCAGCCTCACAGGCCTGCGCCGAGCGCGGCGCCACTAGCGTTAACATCGATATCGGGGGAGGCTCAACCGAAATCTCAGTCTTCCGCAATGGAATTCCGCTATCCCTCTTCTCAGTCAAAGTCGGAGCAGTGGCAATGACTGAGAAGTTTCTCCATTCCGATCCGCCCAGGTCGAAAGAGATGGCGAATCTTAAAAGCGAGATTAAGGCCGCCTTCGAGAGGCCTGCCCGCCAGCTTCGCGGTGGCAAGTGGCAGCATGTTACAGGAACATCCGGGACCATCCTCGCTTTGGGCGCAGCACTGCGCGCAGAAGCTACTACTGATGCCGAACGCAAACAGCAAGCGGCGCAACCGGCTGAGGCTGAAATAGCGATTAACCAGCTTTCGCGGCTAAACGGAAAGCTTTCCGATATGTCCGCAAAGGAACGGGACGAAATACCTGGCATCAGCTCGCAGCGCTCCGAGATCATCGTTGCCGGTGGTCAGATTCTTGAAGGAGCAATGCGGGCGCTTGGAATCAACATGGTTCGCACTTGTGATTGGGCACTTCGCGAGGGGGTCATCATCGATCGCCTTCGCGAGTGGGAAGCTGAATCATTGCCTCCGCTACCCGATCTTAGTGACCCAAAGCTGAGAGGCGTTCATGCGGTAGGGCGGCGTTTCGGCTACGAAGAAACTCACTCACATCAAGTAGCCCGGCTGGCCGAGAAGATCTTCGACAGTCTGGCTGCCACAGAGAAACTCACTCGTCACCAGCGGACACTGCTATCGGCTGCAGCCCTATTGCATGATGTGGGGTACCACATTGCCAGCGAGTCGCATCACAAACACTCGCTCTATCTAATAAAGAATTCCGAGTTAACGGGTTTCTCGGAAGCCGAGCGGGCTGTCATTGCCAACATAGCGCGCTATCATCGCGGGTCGCTTCCAAAAGAACGCCACCCAGAGTTTGCCACCTTGAATCCGGCAGACCGTGAGACCGTCTTTCGTCTGGGAGCTATTGTTCGACTTGCTGATGCTCTGGATCGAAGTCACGAAATCCTTGTAGAAGATTTGCGATGCTTTATAGAGGAAGACACTATCAACATTCAATTACGAAGCGCATTCGACTGTGAGAATGAACTTCGAGAGGCCGAGCGGAAGAGCGAAATGTTTGAGGAAGCTTTTGATTGCACGCTCAATCTCAGCTTGCGCCGTCTAAAAACAAAACGTGCCTGATCGCGATGGCCGGGTCAAAACAGATTACGGGAATAGATTGTGATGGCGCAGCGGCAGATGGGCTCCGGCTGGCACTCACCACCAGGCTGGAACAGATGTTAGCGTTGCGCGATTACGCACTCGACTGGAGTGATCCGGAAGGTGTGCATCAAATGCGGGTGGCCTCACGTCGCCTACGCAGCTCTCTCAAGGACTTTCAACCTCATCTTCCCAGGCATAGTCTGACATCTTCTCGGCGGGAGATAAAAGCTCTTGCTGACGCGCTCGGAAGCGTGCGTGATCAAGACGTCGCGATCATGGCGCTTGAAGAACTGGCGGCGGAAGCGCCTGCTGAAATATCAGCCGGCGTGCAAAGCATCGCCGACTTGCGGCGAGCGTCTCTAGAGAGCGCTCGCCAAGAGTTGAGCAGAACCTTGACCGAGGAGACCCTCAATTCACTTCGATCCCAATTCGCAAAAGCCCTCGTTGCAGCTACAGCTCGAGCAAGCGGTGGCAAGCGAACCAAAATCCGAGTTGACCTCGGGAGTCTTAACTATCGGTCGGTCGCAAGAAGCATCATTCTTGATCGGCTAAAAGAGTTGGAGGGATTAAGCAACAGTCTCTATCATCCGTTTGAAGTAAGACCGTTGCACAGAATGCGTCTTGCTGCGAAACAGTTTCGTTATGCGCTGGAACTCTTCGAGCAGTGTTGGGGGTCACCCCTGACAGTTTTCTCGAAGAAGGTGGCGGCGCTACAGACATCGCTTGGCAAGTTGCATGATTGTGACGTCTGGATCGAGAGCTTTGGCCATGTACTGGATAGTGAGACTCCGGAATCTGACTTTAGTCGCAGGCGTACTTCCGTCTGGTTGATCGGTCATTTTGTAAGAATGCGCGCCAAGCACTTTAATCAGGCGCTACGTCAGTGGAACGAATGGGAAGAGGAAGGTTTCGGCGATCAACTGCGACGAGCAATTGATTCCGAGGTGATGATTGAGCCAGGGAGGACCACAGGTGAACGCGCTGAAACTCCCCATCGCTAGTTTTTCTGGACTAGTTATTCGGTTGAACACACCACTCGAGCTTTCCCTTTGCCTCAAGCAAATTGCTCCAACTCGAGATGTTAAAGTGGATCCTTGCAAGGGCAGCCGGCCGTAGCGCGATAGCTTGAGCCGTAAGCAGGTGAAGCAAGTCGCTCAATCCGGGATTATGACCAACGACAAGAACTGTCTCGTTTTTATCTTCCAGCTCTGAGACCACCTGGACCAGCAACTCGGTACTTCCCTCATAGATTCTTTCATCGAGAAGAGGAACTGCTTGTAGATCGGTCGCACTTATCAGATTTGCTGCGGTTTCCTGAGCGCGTCGAGCCGGCGAACATAGCACCAGATCAACTTTAACGCCCTGGGCTTTTAAGAATCCGCCGGCCCCTTCAGCTTCTTTGAGACCCCGTGAATCGAGAGGACGCTCCAAGTCCTGACCCAATTGATCACCTGGAGCCGCGTGAGCATGTCGCAAAAGCAAAAGTACTTTCATTTCCTAAAACGAGAAGACCAGTTGTTGCTGAAACCTGAATGTCCGGGGAGTGAATGCCCCGAGCGGCACAAAAAAGTTCGGATACTGTCCACTGCTGCGAAGCTGCTTCTGAATATAGAAGAGGCTTTGAAAAGTCACCTTCTTGGCTATTCCATATTCAAATCTGAAGTGATGGTTCCTGATGTTGACACCACTGCCGACACCAAGATCGTCATCGGTTAACTGCGAGATTATGGAGTTGGCCCCTTTGAGAATAAAAAGATAGAAGAATGACATGTCACCCTTTTTCGTTATTTTCCCAAGCTGGAGCGCTGCAAGCATCGCGTCCCTCTCTTTCATGCTGGTTCCGAGATTACGCGCCACTTGAAGATTGAGCGTAATTGGAAACATGTGGTCTCCGACGCGAAATCCTGAATTGTTCAAGCGATAAGTCAACCGTCCAACCTTGAATGATCCCGCAGAGTATACAGCGCCGCCGGGAGCTGTCGTGGCAGTGCCCGTCCCACCTATAGGACCTGAGAGAGCGATGCCGATTCCGGGTTGAAT
>DATKDA010000090.1:0-6858 GCA_035512935.1 Pyrinomonadaceae bacterium
ACAGCATAGTCAATAAAGAACGACGGAATAACGAAGGCCAGCCACAAGGCAATACCAAATCGCACTCCCTGGCCCAGCCAGGGACGATTTTCTACTCCTCGCGCATAGATCCAAACTATGCCTATCGCAAAAGCCAGATACGCGAGGATAATCCAGATCATCTTCTCCTCGCCTTCTGGTCGATACAAATGCGAGACAAGCATATAATCCGCTCGCAACCAAATTGCGTGGATGAAAAAGCCTGTGAGGTTAGCGACGACGAAAACCGCAAGAATAGTCAGCCCCAGTCTTTTTATGTTCACGGTGTCTCCCGTCTAGACAAGTTTGGAATGCTTATTGGTGCCGCATTCTAGCGCAGTTCACCTGGACCTACTAGTCTTTTCCCAGGCGAATTTGTTGGTGTTAGGGTGAACATGGCCGGGGCGAAGATCGTATTCTGAGAGGCCGGAGGTAGAGACATGAATCTCATTGGAACACTTGCGATTGCTATGGGCGCCGGCTGGGTGTCGGGCATCAATCTTTACGCTGCCGTTGCCACGCTGGGTTTGCTGGGACGATTCGCCAACCTGCAAATGCCAGGCGAATTGGATGTCTTGACCAGTTGGTGGATCATAGGCATTGCGGCGACTATGTATTCAGTTGAGTTCTTTGCCGACAAGATACCCTATCTCGACAGCACGTGGGATGCGATTCATACCTTCATACGTATACCTGCGGGCGCTGTCTTGGCTGCGACGGCGTTTGGAGACTTTGATCGCAGTGTTCAGGTCGTTGCGCTATTGCTTGGTGGCGGACTGGCGTTGAGCGCTCATGGGACCAAAGCCAGTGCCCGAGCCGCAGTTAACCTGAGCCCTGAGCCAGTTTCGAATGTGGTGGTAAGCATCGCTGAAGATATTCTGGCGGTAGGCGCGATCTTGTTGTCGATCTTTCTGCCGGTGGTGCTTATTGGGTTGGTGATCTTCTTCGTGGTTGTTTCGATCTTCGTTATACCAAGAATGATTAGCTTGTTACTGGGAACAGCAAGACGCCTCCGCCGTGCCTTTGGTTAGCGGCAGGCAGGGAGATGACCACACCAGACGCCACAGGCTTGAGCCTCGTGGAGCTTCAATTGCGACCTAACCAATCTTAGTAAGCTTCCCGCTAAATCAGTCGGTCGCCCTCGAAAGACACTGAATCCTGGCGGAAGTGGCAGCCGCGGCTCTGACGATTGTGTTGCGCAGCCTGCGTTATTAACAAGGCGACTTCAATGGCATTTCGTAATCCGATTAAGCCATCAGACAGCTTAGTTGTTCGATAGAACGTTTCGATCTCGTTCCATAGATGACGCAACTCGCGTATGGCGCGCGACAGTCGCTCTCCGTTACGCACCAAGCCGACGTAATGCCACATAATATTCTGAATCGTCTGCATGTCTCCCTGAATCAATGCGGGATCAGGCTCGGCAATTAGTCCGCTCTCGTCCCAGGGCGGCACATCAGTAAAACCGGGGCGCGATACCGAAACTGAGGAACCTAAGGTTTCTTCGATCTTGACTGCTGCCCGCGCCCCCCAAACAAGACCTTCAAGCAACGATGTAGAGGCCAGACGGTTTGCTCCATGTACCCCTGTGCAACTGATCTCTCCTACTGCGTAAAGACTATTGATGCTCGATCGGCCCCATTCATCAACCAGCACGCCTCCGCAAAAATAGTGAGCGGCCGGCACAACGGGAATTGCTTCACGGGTGATGTCAATACCGGCTGCGAGGCACTGGCTATAGATGTTGGGAAATCGATTACGAATGGTGGTAGCGGGGAGCTGCGATGCAATATCCAGCAACACATGCGAATAGCCATGCGTCTCCATCTCATGATGGATGGCTCGCGCAACCACGTCGCGAGGCGCGAGTTCTTTCCATTCGGGCGCGTAATCGGCCATGAAGGCGCGGCCTGTCGGGGTCAGCAGAACTCCCCCTTCTCCGCGAACTGCTTCACTGATTAACAGTCCTTCCGCGCCCGGCGCCGCCAAAGCCGTCGGGTGAAATTGAACATACTCAGCGTTAATGATTCGGGCTCCTGCCCGATTGGCCATCGCGAGACCGTCACCGCGAGCGCCGATCGGGTTGGTTGTGTTGCGATAGATTCGGCCGAGCCCGCCAGTTGCCAGTACCGTCGCCGCAGCAAGGTATCGATGAACCGTGCGTTGTTGTCGATTAAACATGTAGGCGCCGTGACAGGCGATCGGTCGGTAATTGTCGAGTGGGTCGCGAGAGTGATGGGGAAAAGTGATCAGATCTACTCCGGTAGCTTCTGTTTCGATTGTTACATTCGGGCAAGTGCGAAGGGCCGCAATCAATCCTTCCATCAAGGCCCGCCCGGTCCCATCCCCCACGTGAAGGATGCGGCGCCGAGAGTGCGCAGCTTCCTTACCCCATAGTGGTTGACCGCCGGCATCCGCATCGAACTTTACTGCGGCGGTTCCTTCGAGAATTTCATGCAGCAGTTGAGGACCCTCCTCGGCCAGAATACGAGCCGCTGAAGGCGAGCTTACACCCGCGCCGGCAGTAAGAATGTCGTTCAAGAGAATCTCCGGGTCATCCTCCAGACCCCTGCCGATGATTCCCCCCTGGGCATAGAGAGTATTTGATTCGTGTGGATCGGCGGCGCGGGTGATGATTGCAATCCGGCGCTGCGGATTGCGTGCGAGTCGAAGTGCGGTGGTGGCGCCAGCAATGCCGCAGCCGATGATCAGAACTTCTGTTTCTGCCAAGGGGACCTTCCAGGCTATCTGAATTACCCTACAGCGATCATTCGTTCTACGGCGCGCGCTGCTCTGACGCGAATCTCTTCAGGGATCTCAATCACATACTGGGTCTTTTGCAGCGATTCGAGTGTATCTTCGAGCGTGATCTGATTCATATGTGGGCAGCGAACACTACAGAGCCGCAGCATCTCCTTGTCTGGATTAGCAGCAGCAACATTCTCACCCATGGCGCACTCGGTGAGCAGCAGATAACGTGGCGCTTCCGTCTGCTCGACATATCTGATCATGGCGTTTGTGCTACCGGAGTAGTCTGAAGCAGCAACAACTTCGGGACTGCACTCTGGATGGGCCAGAATCACGACATCAGGGAATTGCTTCCTGACATTCTCGATATCTTCCACAGTAAACTTATCGTGTACTTCACATCGACCGGGCCAGCCCACCATTTCGTAGTGTAGCTCACCGTCGCTTGCCTTGCGTGGATCCATGGTTGGAAAGATAATCCGTCTTCCTGTCTCGCGAGCCACATTCTTTGCCAGGTATTCGTCAGGTATGAAGATTACCGTGTCGCTTCCGAGCGACTCGACCACAGCCACGGCGTTTGAAGAGGTGCAGCAGATATCCGACTCTGCTTTTACATCGGCATAAGTGTTGACATAGGTCACCACCGGAACCCCGAGAAAGCGTCGCTTCAACTGGCGTACGTCTTCGCCTGTGATGCTTGCCGCCAGCGAGCACCCGGCTTTTTCCGACGGCAGCAAAACGGTCTTCGTGGGATTCAGAAGCTTGGCTGTCTCAGCCATAAACCTTACGCCACAAAAGACGATGATGTCTTTGTCGGTACTGGCTGCCCTTCTGGCTAGATCAAGCGAGTCGCCGACAAAATCAGGAATCGAGTAAAAGAGCGCCGGCTCCATGTAGTTATGCCCAAGAATGACTGCGTTCCGTTCCAGCTTCAGTCGGTTAACCTCTGCCGCCAGTTCCGCCTTAAGACGTAGTTCGAAGTCGGGCACAACGTCAGCTAGAAGCGAATGCAGTTGTTCGTACATCCGCTCGGGGGAAGTCTCGGTAGCTGTTTCAAGTACTTTCATATCTCTTTAGTATGTAACTGCCGCCAAAGGGTTTTCCAGGACTACGCGTCTCTCAAGCACTCCACTGCAAGCTAACATCGAATACTCTGGCTGAGTGGGTCAGAGCGCCTACTGAGATATAGTCAACGCCGGTTTCGGCAATTTCCCTGACGTTCTCGATCGTTACATTGCCTGATGCCTCGAGCCGCGCCCGACCTGCCACCAGGATGACTGCCCGCCGCAGGTCTTGAATTGACATGTTGTCAAGCAGGATACGCTCGACGTTCAGATCAAGAGCTTCGCCTACGTCGGCTAATGTGCGGGCCTCGACTTCGACCTCGAGAACAGAACCACTTGTACGCACGAGATTGACGGCTTCAGTAATCGACCCGGCGTGATCGATGTGATTGTCCTTTATCAGAACCATATCAAACAGCCCAATCCGATGGTTCTCACCGCCACCCCGCCTGACAGCAAGCTTATCGATCAACCTTAGTCCGGGCGCCGTCTTACGCGTATCGAGGATTCGGGCGCGAGTCCCGGCAACGGCTTGAACAAACTGGCGGGTCAGGGTGGCGATCCCCGACATGCGGCCAAGAAAATTGAGCGCCGTACGTTCCCCAGTCAGCAAGCCACGAGCTGGTCCCGAAACAGAAGCAAGCAAACGACCATTGTCGACCTCAGAGCCTTCTTCTAGCTCGGTCGTCAGCCTTATTCCAGTATCCAGCACGCGAAAAACTTCGCGGGCGATATCGAGGCCGGCGATTGTCCCCTTCTGCTTTGCTACAATCTGGCCCTGGATCAATGCTCCTGCTGTGACGATGCTATTGGTTGTAACGTCGCCGCTCCCGATGTCCTCTGCCAGGGCTCTTTTAATACACTCGCTTATAGATTCTGTCAGCGACGAGGCAGAGGTTGGTTCGGGATTCATAGTTTCAGAACGGTTCTAAAGCTCAGCGCAAAGATAAGTCTTAAGGGCTTCGGGCGCAACCGGGCACAATGCCGGAGGCATTCGACTCTCATTGTATTGTTGCCCTTCCGGAGTTAATCTGCTTTGCAACCCTGCCGGTACACCACGTCCTGCTTGAGGAGAGAGAAAAGCGATGAGTGCGAACAAGTTGACCATTACCGATAATCGGACCGGGAAGCAATACGAGCTTCCGATTGAGAACGGGACGATTAAAGCCATGGATCTTCGCCAGATTAAAACTGCGGACGACGATTTCGGATTGATGACTTACGATCCTGCTTTTATGAATACGGCTTCGTGCAAGAGCGAAATTACTTTTATAGATGGTGACAAAGGAATTCTTGAGTATCGTGGGTATCCAATCGAACAACTTGCCGAGAAGAGCACTTATCTCGAAGTCGCATATCTCCTGCTTCACGGCGAGTTGCCTGATGAGAAACAGCTAGTCGAATGGACAGGGAACATTACGCATCACACATTCATCAACGAGAATATTAAGAAGGTAATCGACGGTTTTCACTATAACGCGCATCCGATGGGGATGTTCGTGGCAGCGCTTGGGGCCCTTTCCACCTTCTATCCCGATGCCAAAGAGATCTTCAATGAAGAGCTGCGCAGCAAGCAGATCTACCGCTTAATTGCCAAGGTGCCGACGATTGCTGCCTTTGCTTTCCGCCATCGCATCGGCATGCGCTATGCCTATCCCGATAACGACCTCAATTATGAAGGCAATTTCCTTAATATGATGTTCAAGACGACGGAGTTGAAGTACGAGCCCAACCCCGTGCTCGAGCGGGCGCTGAACGTACTCTTCATACTTCATGCCGATCACGAACAGAACTGTAGCACCAACGCGATGCGCAGTATTGGCAGCGCTCAAACTGATCCTTTCTCGTCGTTAGCTGGAGCGGCGGCTGCTCTTTATGGACCCCTGCATGGTGGAGCTAATGAGATGGTGCTGCGGATGCTGAATGAGATCGGTTCGGCTGGGAACGTGCCCGACTACATTAAGCGGGTAAAGGCCGGCGAATTTCGATTAATGGGGTTTGGCCACCGCGTATACAAGAACTACGACCCGCGCGCGCAGATAATCAAGCAGGTGGCGTATGAGGTGTTTGAGGTTACAGGCAAAGACCCTCTGTTGGACATAGCGCTCGAGTTGGAGCGCATAGCTCTTGAAGACGATTATTTTGTGAAGCGAAAGCTCTATCCGAATGTCGATTTTTACTCGGGAATAATCTATCAGGCGATGCGGTTTCCGGTGGACATGTTTCCGGTATTGTTTGCGATCCCGCGAACTTCCGGTTGGCTGGCGCAGTGGGTTGAGATGCTCCAGGATAAAGAGCAGAAGATTGCGCGTCCGCGGCAGATCTATTTAGGTAGCCGCCTTCGAGATTATGTCCCACTAGACCAGCGCAAGAACACAGATTAGCGCACGAAACGTTTCTTTGGCCCAGAGACACCACAGGCTTTAGCCTCGTGGAGTTTCAATTTCTGCCTAAACCAAACCCGCCCCGAGACGAGCAAGACACCACACGCTTCAGCGTCGTGGAGTTTCAATTCGCGCGCCTTGGCAAGCAGGTAGGGCGCGTTAGACATCGACTCCATGCCGCCGGCAACCACGAGATCGATATCGCCGAGTTGCACTTTGGCCTAACGAAACAATTCCACTCCGTGCGCGTTCAGGAGTGGACCACCCGACATGTTATTTATCTAGATGCAGTGGTGTTGAGTCTCGTTTCTTAGGACAGAAATTGAAGCTCCACGAGGCTCAAGCCTGTGGTGTCAAGCATGGTCCTGGGAGATAGCGTTAGGCAAAAATTGAAGGACCACGAGGCTCAAGCCTGTGGTGTCTTGCGCGGTGCTGGGAAAGATTCGTCAGGCAGAAATGAAAGTCAGTCCACCAATCCAGTACACGCGCGTCACTAAGTTCCGGCTCCCTCGATATGTCAGAGCATCAGCCTAACATCTTGGCCGCGATCTCTTTTACCAGTTTTGCGCATACTGTGCCGGTGATGTGAAGTGGATCCGTGCGCGGGTTGAACTCGACCACATCAGCCCCGACCACCTGCCCGC
>DATKDA010000091.1:0-6616 GCA_035512935.1 Pyrinomonadaceae bacterium
TATCTCGATCCGGATCTCGAAATCACCCTGCAAGACGAACACGTAGAGAAACTGGACCTTAATGACGAACCAGATCTGGTGATCATTCAGGTCTACATCACCAACGCTTATCGGGCGTATCAGCTCGCTGACCACTATCGGGCCCGTGGTTCATATGTGCTGCTCGGCGGTCTTCACGTCACATCTTTGCCGGATGAAGCAGCACGGCACGCAGACACGATCTTTCTCGGGCCAGGAGTATTATCGAATAACTTACGGGCGGCGCAAGCCGCCCGTTTTGGTCTGCAATCACTTTCGCACACCACGGTTAACAAACAATAGTGCTCCATACTGGCTCTTCACCGAGATTTTCTCAATCGAAAACAATGCTTGCGCTTAGAAGTAACAGTCGTTACACTCAGTGGCACGTTACCTAATGAATAGAAGCTCAGTCTCGAAGCACGAGTGGGTTTTACTGATTCATCAGTTGCCACCAAAACCGACAAATTTGCGCGTGCGGATCTGGCGCAAATTACAGAAGCTCGGGGCGGTGGCGATCAAGAACTCGGTCTACCTTCTACCCGCCACCGAAAAGGCCCACGAAGACTTTCAATGGTTAAAACAGGAGATTGAGTCAGCCGGAGGCGAAGCGTCCGTTTTCAAGGCCGCCTCAGTCGAGGGTGCTACCGATCAGGAGATTATCGCCGTATTCCGGAAAGCACGTGATGAGGAATTCGCTGCCATCACGGCCGAATTCGATGGCTTAACGGGAACAATCCGAGAACAGTCCCGTGGCAAGCATCTGTCCGCCGGCAGGCTATCAAGGCACGAGAGCGAGATCGACAAGTTACATCGTGAGTTGGAGCGCATCGCCGGCAATGACTTCTTTGCTGCCGCAGGACGTGCCGCTGCCTTCGCTGCTTACGAGCGATGTCAGAAGGGGCTGCGAGCGGCCCAGGGTCCCAAAGCAAAAGCATCATCTCCCCATGCCGAGGGGGGCAGGCTCGACGTTGCAAAGTATCAAGGCCGTCGTTGGGTGACCCGCCGAAATCTCCACATCGACCGGCTGGCCTCAGCCTGGCTGATCAAACAGTTCATCGATAAGCGTCCGCGGTTCTACTTCGTTTCTGACGGCGAAACAGTCGAAGGTGCGATTCCATTCGATATGTTTGGGGCAGAGTTCACTCACCAAGGGGAAGACTGCTCCTTCGAGACAATGCTGAAGCGCTTTGGCCTCGGTGAAAACAACGGCCTGCGAGAGATCGCTGAAATCGTGCACGAAATTGATTTGAAAGACGACAAGTTTCACCGCCTTGAGGCCGAGGGATTGAAAGCAATCATTGACGGGCTCAGTAAGCTGCTGCGCGACGATCGCAAGCTACTACAACAAACCGGCGTTGTTTTTGATGGGCTTCATGCATTGCTGAGCAAGGATGCTGTGAGGCTAAAACGCCACCGGAAACGAAATGGCAGGCGTTCTAAAAAGTAGTAATCGGCACAATGCGGATTGATCCGATCGATTTCATGTTGGCGGTAAGTTGGGAACACAAAATGAAGAATAAGAATGATGGACGAGTGCTATTGATTAGCAATTCAACTCTGTACGGCAGCGGCTATCTCGATCACGCGGAGAACGAAATCCGAAACTTCTTACGCGGGCTGCGAACGGTGCTCTTTATTCCTTACGCCCTATACGACCGCGATGCATACGCTTCAATGGCCCAACAACGGTTCGCAAAAATGGGGTTCGCCCTCGAGTCGATCCATAGAGCAGGTAAACCACGGCAAGCGGTTAACAATGCGGAATCAATCTTCATTGGCGGCGGCAACACCTTTCGCTTATTGAAGGCGCTCTATGATGCTGACGTGCTTTATGCAATCCGCCAACGGGTCAAAGACGGAATGCCTTACGTTGGATCAAGCGCCGGAGCAAACGTCGCTGGCCCAACCATCAAGACAACTAAAGACATGCCTATCGTCCAACCTTCGTCGTTTGACGCGCTTGGATTGGTTCCCTTCCAAATCAGCCCGCACTTTCTCGATCCCGATCCCAACTCAACGCACATGGGAGAGACGCAGGAAGAGCGGATTCTTCAGTTTCTCGAAGAGAACGATACAACTGTGGCCGGTCTGCGAGAGGGTGCGATGGTGTGGGCAGAGAATGGTTCCTACCTGTTGAAAGGATCCTCAGGCGCGCGAATCTTTCGCAAGGGCCAGGAACCGGTTGAGGCTAAACCGGGAGACAATTTGGATCATCTGCTCAAGTAAAGGGCGAAATCAATGAATCCTGATGGCACATTGTTGCTCACCGGCCGAGACGTAGCCACTTTGCTCACGATTGAGGAATGCATGACCGCAGTTGAGCATGCGTTCAAGTTGCACGGCGAACGTAAGACTGAGCCTCCGGGAATTTTGGGAGTACATGCAGGTAACGGTGGGTTCCATATAAAGGCCGGACTGCTTGATTTGAAGCGTTCATACTTCGCCGCAAAGATCAACGCAAACTTTCCCGGGAATCCCAAGTGCATCGGTTTACCGACAATTCAGGGTGTGGTTCTCCTCTGCGACGGCGAGAATGGATATCCGCTGGCGGTAATGGATTCAATCGAAATCACAACTCAACGCACCGGCGCTGCAACCGGCGTGGCCGCAAAGTATCTCGCACGCCCCGACTCGAAAACAGTGACGGTGTGCGGCTGTGGTAATCAGGGGCGCATTTCTGTGCGAGCGCTTTCCAAAGTGTTGCCGATTGAAAGGGTCTTTGCCTTTGATACTGATCGAGCTCAGGCAGAAAGCTTGATAGGCGATCTTGCGACAGAATTGGGAATTAGAATCGAGCTTAGCGACGATCTTGAAACTGCCGTTAAGGAAAGTGACGTCTGCGTCACCTGCACCCCATCAAAGGAACCATTCTTGAAGGAAGAGTTCATTGCACCGGGAACTTTCATCGCCGCCGTGGGCGCTGATAATTCCGAGAAACAAGAATTACACTCCAGTATTCTCAGTCGAAATAAAGTGGTCGCCGATGTGGTTGAACAATGCGCTGCGATCGGAGAACTCCATCACGCGGTTGATGCCGCTTTAATGACCCGCGATAACGTGCACGCTGAACTGGGCGAGGTGGTAGCAGGCCTTAAGCAGGGTCGCACGTCAGTAGACGAGATAATCATCTTCGATTCAACGGGAATGGCGTTACAGGATGTGGTGACCGCAGCAGCAGTTTTCGAAAAAGCGATCAAAGATGGTGTTGGGACGAGAATGGATTTTGCACCGTAAGCAGCCAGCAGGGTGAGGTCGAGTAAGCATGAGGGGAGGGGCTATGAAAAAGTTTTCGAGACGACAGGTGGTGGGGTCAATGGTAGTCGGGGGCACTAGTCTCGTAATGAAGGACTTTCTGGATATAGGGACTGCGAACGCAACTAAACGAGGAGAAGAAATGCATGGTCAAACATCTGGCTCGGCAACAGCGGCACGCGCCTTTGGCGGCCAGCATCAGCCGAAGCCGCTCCCGTTCAAGCCCGCGAAGCTGTCAGGGCTTTCTGAAAAGCTGATCCGATCTCACTGGGAGAACAACTATGGAGGAGCAGTGAAAGCGCTCAATGCGGTAGAGCAGCGATTGCAATCTTTACTTCGTGATCCGGACCTGCCTGCCTACATCTATGGTGATCTAAAACGCGAGGAGTTGGTGCGCACAGGATCCGTAGTTTTGCACGAGCTGTATTTCGGCAATCTCGGTGGCGACGGCAAACCGGGTGGCCAGGTGCTTGACCTGATTAAACAATGGTTTGGCAGCTACGAGCAGTGGGAAGCGGAATTCAAGAAGACAGCGAACGCTTTGGCCGGCGGTTCTGGCTGGGTAGTTCTCGCTTACAACATGCACACTGGTGAAGTTCACAACTACTGGGCTTGGGACCACATGCACAATGCGCCAATGTGCCGCCCACTGCTGGTGCTGGACATGTATGAGCACGCCTATCACATGGACTATGGGGCAGCCGCAGCAAAATACGTTGAGGCGTTTGTCCAGAATGTTAATTGGGAAGAGGTCAATCGTCGCGCCGAAGCCACCATGCAGGCCAGCGTTGCATGATTAGTCTTGTAAGGATGGTGGTTAGAAAGAAATCAGCAGTGCGGGGGCCGAAAGAACTCGACAGCGCGACAAAGCCACAGAGTCGGCATGTATCTTTCGCTGAGGCTTTTCGCTTTTGGGTGAAGCTCGGATTTATAAGCTTTGGGGGTCCTGCCGGGCAGATTGCAATCATGCATCGCGAGCTGGTCGAACGCCGGCGCTGGCTCAGCGAAGACCGGTTCTTGCACGCGCTGAACTACTGCATGTTGCTGCCCGGTCCGGAAGCTCAACAACTTGCTATTTACATTGGCTGGTTGCTGCACCGCACCTGGGGAGGCATTGTAGCCGGCGCCTTTTTTGTCTTACCTTCCATCTTCGTTTTGCTAGCACTGTCTTACATCTACGCGGCACATGGTAATGTCCCTGCTCTGGCCGGCGTGCTGGCCGGTTTCAAGCCGATTGTCGTAGCCATAGTAGTCGAAGCGGTAATAAAAATTGGCGGTAAAGCATTGAAGCGCTGGGCCCACTTTGTCATTGCCGCCGCCGCTTTCGTTTCTATTTACTTCCTACACATTCCCTTCCCGGTTATCGTTCTCGCTGCCGGCATCATCGGACTCTTTGGTGCTCGACATCTGCCGAAAGTTTTTGGCGCCACTCCACCCCCGACCAAAGAAGCGGATCGGAAAACAGAAGGTGAAGGACAAATAATGGAAGCAGTCCCGCTTCTCATTGAGGACCACACCCCGCCTCCAGCACATACTATTCCAAATAGAGCACGGACTCTCAAGATCCTTGCCGTTGGCCTTGCGCTTTGGGTGTTGCCGCTCATGCTCTTAATTGCGTGGCGCGGCTGGGGAAGCTTACACGCGCAGGAGTATCGATTCTTTACCCAGGCAGCTCTGGTCACATTCGGCGGTGCTTATGCCGTGCTTGCTTATGTGACGCAGGCGGCCGCGGATGCATTTGGCTGGATAACGAAAACGCAGGCAGTCGACGGACTGGCGTTGGCCGAGACAACACCTGGACCATTAATCATGGTGCTTCAGTTTGTTGGCTTCATGGCGGGCTGGAATAACCCGGAGGGCATGAGCCAAACAGCCAGTGCTGTTACTGGAGCGCTGGTTACTACCTATGTCACCTTTTTGCCTGGCTTCTTATTCATTTTTCTCGGCGCGCCATATATTGAGATCTTGCGAGGCAACAAGAATCTGACGGGCGCACTCTCCGGTGTCACTGCCGCTGTGGTGGGAGTGATCCTCAACCTGGCGCTCGTCTTTGGAACAGCCGTTATCTTCCCGGACGGCGTTACGGATAACGTGAACTGGTTCGCCGCGGCAATGAGCACGGGTGCATTCGTCGCTCTTTATAGGTTTAAAGCAGAGGTATTATGGGTAGTGCTTGCTGGCGGTGTTATCGGTCTTGGGAAAACCGTGCTGTTGGGCTGAATCAATTGAGTAGTCAAGACCTGCTTCTGAGATTAAAATCCGAAGCATGCTAATCACTACCGGAAAAGTGAATAACGGTGTGATCCAAATCGACAGTGAAGACTTGCCTGACGGCACTACCGTCACGCTGCTTGCTCGCGAAGGGGACGAAACGTTTGAGCTCAACGCTGCCCAAGAGACTGAGCTTTTAGCAGCGCTCGCGGAAGCTGAGCGCGGTGAGCTTGTCAACGCGTCCGAGCTTCTTCAGCAGATTCGCCACTAGCATGACACCCTCCGGTGAATTACTCGGACCGTTATAACAGCGTGAGTGTGAGGATGCTGAGCTTGTCCAAGCCGACGTACACAGAGCATTTGCAACTTCCAGAAGTACAAACTCCGTCGTCACGAGGGCGACGTTCCGACGACGCAGTTCGGCCAGCGTCTGTTCTGCGCGATTGTGTAGCTCGTCTCTCGTGTTGACGAGCGCGATCCAAGCGGCGGTGTCAACGAGTACTGTCGGCATCGTTCAGCCTTTTTGGAATGCCATATAGGTAGTGATCGTGTTGGCTGGCTAGGTCGGGGACTCCAGTGTCTATTTCGCAGTCGGTCAGGAGTTGCGTGAGGTTGTCCCATGAGTGATTGTCCATTATCTGCGATGGCTCGACGTTACCCTCTTCCTGCGAGGTTACGGTTACCTCGACCTCGGCACCGTCAGGCAACGAGAGACGCTCCTTAAGCCGGAGCACGCCATTTTCGTAGATCGCTTTGAGATTCGTAGTCATGAATCTACCTCGTCCGTGATTCTAGCAGTCGCAGATCAACTCCGAGACTATGGTAACGCGATTTTTCAGCACTTCTCCGCTCACGGTTCTGATTAACATCGTTGGCGCTTTTTGTTTCAGTTCTCTGATCCCGACTGGAACTATAATACTCACCCAACTCAATCATTTGGTTGCGGCCAAAGGTCGCGCCGAGTCTCCGTGGTTCAGACAAGCCACCACGGAGGCACGGCGCGGCTTTCAGCCGCAACCAAACGGGACGAATCAATGAGTTGAAAACCTCTCATTCTCCCCTACCTTTAGAGAGTGTGTCAAAACTAGAACGAAGTGGGTCGCAGTCAGTACCGAAGCGCGGTAGCGTCGGG
>DATKDA010000092.1:0-3592 GCA_035512935.1 Pyrinomonadaceae bacterium
AGACTTTCTTCGCGAATTGTTGGGCAGGAGCGCGCCGTCCGCCGCGTAAGTGGGCTTTACCAGATCTTTCTCGCGGGCATGAACCCCCCAAATCGGCCGATTGGCACCATGCTGTTTCTTGGCCCTACCGGATCCGGGAAGACTCGAGTGATCGAGGCAGCGGCGGAAGTCCTGTATGGCGATCACAACGCCGTGGTCAAAATTGATTGTGCGGAGTTTCAACATTCGCATGAGATTGCAAAGCTTATCGGGTCACCGCCAGGATATCTCGGTCATCGCGAGACATCTCCAATGCTTACGCAGGAGAATCTGGATCGCATGCATACAGAGGATCTGAAGCTATCGCTCATCTTGTTCGATGAGATTGAGAAAGCTTCGGATAGTTTGTGGCAGCTATTGCTCGGGATTCTCGACAAAGCGACACTAACACTCGGCGATAATCGTCGCGTGGACTTTTCGCAGACTATGGTCATCATGACCTCGAACCTGGGCGCTCGCGAGATGTCAGAACTTATCTCCGGCGGAATCGGTTTTGCCCCGGGCAAAGGCACAAAGAACCCCAACGACACAGAGGTTGATCAGAAGATCTACCGGACCGCCGTTGAGGCTGCGCGTCGAAAGTTCTCGCCCGAGTTCATGAACCGAATCGACAAGGTTGTCGTGTTTAGATCGCTTAAGGAGCATCACCTGCGTCTGATATTGGATCTCGAACTGCAAGCTGTGCAGGACCGGATTATGCTATCGGCGGGAACAAAGTTTGTCTTCCAATGCTCGGAGACGGCGAAAGACATGCTTTTGAAGGAAGGTCTGGATTACAAATACGGCGCCCGTCATTTGAAGCGATCAGTCGAGCGCTTTCTGGTCTATCCCTTGTCGAACCTCGTTGCGACAGGGCAAATTGGTCTAGGCGATCTGGTCCACGTGGATGTACATCCGCTCACTCACCGACTGGTCTTCTCGAAGAGTTCTGGCGGAGCGTTGATTCAGGATCTGCCCCAGGGCAAGACGCCGATTACGGATGCTGAGTCCCTTTCAGGGGGAGTTGGTCTACCGATTCCACAGGCAACCAAAGCTGCGAAGAAGAGTCAAAGCCGCGGCGAAAAATCTGAAAACTAACGCATTAACACTTACAAAAACGAGAGCGCCGTTCATCAAAGTGAACGGCGCTTTTTTTCTGCCCTTGCTCAGAGCGAGAGCTTCTTGAGAGCTTCTACCGCTGCCTGAGCAAGGTAGGGATCCTTTGACGTAACCACCTGCCGCAGCGAAGGGGCTGCGGCCGGATCACCTATCAGTCCCAGCGATATAGCTGCTTCCCTTCTCACTTCGTCACTTGCTGAGCTGTTGTCGAGCGTCGCAATCAATGATGGAACACCTGCTCGGCTGCCTATCTGGCCCAACGAACGGGCAACCGCCATGAGGACGAAAGCGTTTCTCGTCTGGCGTGCGCGCCGAGGAGGGACCAGAATCTGCGCCAGCGGCACGACGGCCGCTTCGTCTTGCAGTTCGCCCAGGGCTACTGCGGCAGCGCCACGAACGCTGTCCTCTCGGTCCGTGTTCAATACTTCCACCAAAGAAGAAACTGCTGACCTGCTGCCGGTCTTTCCCAGCGCATAAGCAACCTCGCGACGAACAAACTCGTCCCGGTCTGCAAGAATTGGCAGCAGGATCGCCGCACTCTCATCCTCGGGTAACATCAGGACAGCACTGGCGGCGGTCGCACGTACGAGGGGCGAAGGATCTCGTAAAGCGGAGATTGCCGCTCGCGACGCAGCAGGGTGACGAAGGGCACCCAGACGCATTACAGCGTCACGGCGATCCTCGATGTCCGCCGCGCTGAGACACTCACGGAGCTGTTCAATTTCTAACTGGAGAGGGGTTAAGGTTCTTTGGGACTGAGACTCTCGGCTATGCAGAGATGCGCCGCGGCCCATTGACGCTGTTCCCGCAAGGACTAAAACTAAAATGAAACAGGCTGCGGTCTGAGACATTTAGAGTTCTTCAATCTGGGCATCTAGGCTCGGCCGTGATGCACTGACGCGCGCCGTTCTGCGCGACGTCTCACGACTTCCCATTCATAAGCCTGGCGCGCGCGCCGATTCTCCTGCGCATCGGCAAGCAGGGCAACCAGTTCGTCCTCGCGTGCCGGCGAGGCTCCTCTGAACGGGCGTCTTGACTCCAACAATGTGATGAAGTCCAGCACTTCTTGTAACTCAGCATCACTGAGATTATCGGTTCGTAAGGCTAGAAGCTGACGTTGGGATATTTGCTTGGCCATCTCTTTGCTCCTGCGTCTTGCAAAGGCGACGGCCGTGTAGTGCAGATGACTAAGAAGGCCGCCGGTGCATCACATCTTCAGCGAAATACCGATGCATATTATCCTTGCGTGAGTTCCTCCAAACCAAAATGCCGGGTTTCCAAACTGGCAAATTCTGAGCGGACCAGAAATATACACGAGTGGACCGGCTGGCAGCAAGATTTAGAAGGGAGCTATTCGGCTCAGACAAATCAGCCCTAATCGATACGAGATGCCAAGGATTGCATCGTATCAACAATCAAGACCGCAATAGGGGGGTAAACCACAAGATCTGGGATCAAGACGCTCGTTGGTGCGGAAGTAAACATGTTTGACTGGACTACTTCGACGCGATGCTGAAAGACCAATGTCAAGTCGCTGAAGAAATCCTGAGCCTGCCAACCTACCAACAGTCCGATCCCCAGGCTGAGGCCATACCCAACGAAGAAAAAGGTGTAAGCCGAAAATCTCGTGAAGGGCTGTTCCGGTTTTGGCTCCTCGCGCATGATGGAGTCCTGAATCGGTTTTGGCGAGTAGGTGTAGTGCTTGAGGTACTCACGGAGCCTTGTGGCCAGATGCCATATCGCAATAACAAATAGCGTCAGCACAATCGCCCGACCAACATAGCCAAATATCTGCCAGAGTTGGGGGCGAATCATGGCAACAAAGAATGTCGATAGAAAAAGCGAAACCGTCGTAAAGACAACCCGTTGACGTTCACGAATCTCCTGACGATCCTTTTCGAGAACTTCATCGACGATGCGGTTCCAGCGGGCCTGTACAGCGAGATTTCGAGCGCGCCGTGCGTGAGGATTACTCGAATTAAGAAAAGAGAAGCCTTTGCTTTGTGCGCTCAGTTGTTGATCCACATAAGCGCGTTCTTGGGGATCACTCAGCACCTGATAGGCCTTCGAGAGCAAGGCAAAATCCCGCGCCGCACGTTCAGAGCCTCCATTTACATCAGGGTGCCGCAACCTTGCCAGCTTTCGATAGGCCGACTTGATTTCAGAACGTGTTGCGTTGCGCTTAACCCCCAGAATCTTGTAATAATCAATCACGGTGCTTCTTCAACTCCAATACCGGCCGATGAATCAGCAACGGCACAAATAGTCGCCCAAAATTATAACACTATGGGCAATGCTTCGTCGCATCCAGCCCCAGATCAGAGAGGACGTTTAAGGAAAAAGCGCTAAGGAGAGTTGGAGAATTAGTTGGGGGCGCCAAAGGGGCGGCTCGTCAATCCTCGAGCGGCCTGCCGAGGGGGGGTAAGGACGTTTTAGTGTGAAGTTAATGGCCGCG
>DATKDA010000093.1:0-21308 GCA_035512935.1 Pyrinomonadaceae bacterium
CGAAGCAATTGAGTCAACTACCTCCTGACCTTCGATGACGCGGCCGAAGATGGTGTAATTGGGTGGCAGGTTATAGTCGACATGCATAATGAAAAACTGAGATCCGTTCGTGTTTGGACCTGCATTCGCCATAGCCACAGTGCCGGCCTTATAGCCTCGCTGGTATACAGGCGATGAAGGTTTTATTTCATCCGCGAAGCGTCCACCCCAGGCTGATTCGCCCCCGCGTCCGGTTCCGGTAGGGTCCCCACCCTGAATCATGAAGCCTTTAATCACTCGATGAAAGATGATGCCGTCGTAATACCCGCGCTCTGCCAGGCTGATAAAGTTCTCGGTAGTTTTGGGGGCATCGCTCTCCAAGAGCTCAAAGCGAATGGTCCCTTTATTTGTATTTATTACACCAGTACGATTTGCCATGTGTTCTCCTTTGGTTAGAGTTCAGAGAGTATGAATTTTTCAATCGCCACCGCGACGCCATCGTCGTCGTTAGCAGCGGTCTTATGAAGGCCATCCAACTCGTGCAGGCGCGGCTCGGCATTCTCCATGATCACCCCGATTCCAGCGTAGCTCAACATCTCGAGGTCGTTGAGGTTATCGCCTATGGCCATCACCTCCTCGCGTGTAACTTCAAGTTCGGCGGCTGCCGCGGCAACTCCGGCGCCCTTGGAGGCGGCGGGGTTGACTATGTCGATTAGCGTAAAATCCTTTTTGCGATAGGTCGTGCAGAAGATCTTGACCGTTTCGCGGAGCTCCATACGAAGATTCGTTTCAAGTTCGTCCATCTGAGAGCATCCCCCCGAGAAGGCCAGATGGACAGGAGGGTGGTCCAGGTATTCCTCGATCGATTCAACCTGACAAACCGACTCTTGGCCATCTTCACCATGGATGCGACGAGCCCAGGCGATGTACTGGATCAAGGGTTGATTGTCGCCGCTTAGATGATCGTAGACGAGCACGCCCAGGCCTTCATGATCGTCGCTCACGAGCGGATCCGCCCCGGCAGCTCGGCCGATTTTTAGGGCACGATGGGCTGCGGCCAACGGTAACGGCATCACTGCCACCGTTTCGAGTGTCGCTGCATGTTTTGTCAAGGCGCCGTTGTGGGCAATCACGGGAACATCCAGGCCGAGTTCGAGCGCGAGCGGGCGGGCATCGCGAAAGCGACGACCCGTGACGAGGGCCACACGGACACCACGAGCGCGGGCAGCCTTCAGCGCTTGACGATTGCGATTGGATATTTCGCCCCGAGAATTGAGGAGTGTTCCATCAAGATCCAGAGCCAGCAAACTGATCGGCATAATGAACGAACAGTCAACTTAAAGGAAACGCTCGTAAAAGGCAAAGCAACTGGACTGGAACTGGATGTCTTTCTATTCCTTAAAGGGCTGGTGTGCTATTATTCCTCCCCCACAATAATTAGTTTCTAAGATTTTCTGGAGGACCTATGAAAAAGTTAGGCGTAACTTTATCTCTGTTGGTTATCGTTACGGCGTCGGCCGTAGCATTTCCGCAGGGCTTTAAACGAATCAAAGAGTTCTTAACCGGCTACGAAGAAGTGCCTGCGGTATCGACCGGAGCTAATGGCGAGTTTCAGGCGCGGATTAGTAACGATGAAACTCAGATTCAGTGGGAACTCAAGTATTCCGACCTTGAAGGAGCGGTACAGCAAGCTCACATTCACTTTGGCCAGAAGGGAGTCAACGGAGGAATAACAGTTTTCCTGTGCACCAATCTTGGAAATGGCCCAGCCGGCATTCAGCCGTGTCCACCGGCGCCCGCAACCATCTCAGGAACAATTACCGCAGCCGATGTGAGCCCCGACATTCCTGCGACTCAGGCCGCGAGGACGCAAGGAATAAATACCGGTGAGATCGGCGAGTTGATTGACGCAATAAGGGCGGGCGCCACTTATGTGAATGTGCACAGTACAATGTGGCCCGGTGGCGAAATCCGCAGCCAGATCGATGGCAACAGCGGTCACGGAGGCCATTAGATCTCGATTTGGCTGCTAAGGCAGACCGGATCCTTGAAAAGGGTTCTTGTGACTACTAAAGAACAGCCAGATCGATGTTGTCAGGTTTGGACGTGCCTAAGTTTTCATCCACTTGATATCGTGTGCGGCGAGGTTCTCGCATTGTGCCCTCGTCGTCACTGCAATTAATCAGTAAGTTATTCGGATTCATAGAGCATCTCCTCAACTCCCCGCGTAAAGGCACTACCCAGGGCTGGTGCAGTAACTTTGCTGCAAATGTCCAACTACCGAAGATTGATCGATAGCTCTGCTTCCATTTTGTTATCAGTTGTCTCATCATTCCACTTATTAAACGGTGCTACTAAAATGTGTAAGCGGATCGTTCTGCGAGTTCACTCGCGAAACCCCTTATACCCTTTTATCAAACCGGAAGCCGAAACAAATGAACGTTACCCATCTCGAATGCGCTGCATGTTGTCTCATTCACGAGGCACACAGATTGCTCAACCTTTGCGGCAAATGCGGAAAACCATTGTTAGTGCGTTACGATCTGGATACGGCGAAGCAAACACTAACGAAAGAATCTCTCCGCAAGCGCTCACCGGATCTTTGGCGATACCGCGAAGTGCTGCCCGTAAAAAACGACGAGAACATAATATCGCTTGGCGAAGGTTGGACACCTTTGCTGCCAGCCAAACAACTCGGGTCAAAATTGGGACTTCAGAAGCTTTATATTAAAGATGAGTCGCAGAACCCTACTCAGAGTTTCAAAGCCCGGGGGATGACCGCAGCCGTATCGATGGCAAAAGAGCTGGGAGCCAAAAAGCTTGCCGTGCCTTCTGCGGGAAATGCTGCCGGAGCGCTCGCTGCTTATGCTGCCCGCGCCGGACTGGAGTGTTTCATCTTTATGCCCCGGGACACTCCGCGGGCAAACGTCGTGGAATGTGAACAGACAGGCGCGACAGTGACTCTCATGAACGGGCTCATAACGGATTGTGGGGCTGAAGTAGCGCGAAGAAAAAATGAGGAAGGTTGGTTTGACGTGTCAACCCTGAAGGAGCCTTATCGCGTCGAAGGTAAGAAGACTCTCGGATACGAACTCGCTGAACAATTGAACTGGACTTTACCGGACGTGATTATTTACCCAACTGGTGGCGGTACAGGGCTTATCGGCATGTGGAAAGCGTTCGCCGAAATGGAGGAACTCGGCTGGATCGGGGCCAAGCGCCCCCGGATGGTCACTGTGCAGGCTACGGGCTGTGCGCCCATCGTGAGGGCTTTTGAGGACGGCAAAAGGTTCGCGGATGAGTTTCCCGCTGCTACGACGATCGCATCCGGGTTGCGCGTGCCGCGGGCGATCGGGGACTTTATGATTCTCGATGCGCTGCGTGAGTCTGGTGGTACCGCCGTTTCAGTTACTGATGCCGAGCTGATTGCCGCGACCGGCGAGATAGGGGCGACCGAAGGAGTATTCTGTGCTCCAGAGGGCGCAGCGTGTTTGCCCGCACTCCGCAAACTGATCGATGCCGGAAAACTACAATCGGACGAGCAGGTCGTTCTATTCAACACCGGCGGAGGCGTTAAGTATTTGGAGTGTTTCACTTAAGATCTCATAGATCGATTCACCCGTAGCTAAAAACGTTCTGGAGGAAAGTAGTTGTGAAGTACACGGTTGTAATGCTTGTAGTTCTGTTAGGCATCCCCATGGTCGTCACTGGGCAGCAGACACCTAAACCCTGGCTAAGCGAGAAAGAGCGGGCACGCTACGAGACTCTGCGGCGCAGCGGTCTCGAAGCTCTCTATAACCTTGATTACGAGAAGGCGCGTCAGAATTTTAAGCAGATCGCGCAACTCTACCCTCATCATCCCGCAGGCTCAAAGTTGCTGGCCGCCAGTGTCTGGATAAAAACGCTGTACCAATCGCGGCGGCTCCAAACGTCACTCTACAACTCTGAAACTTTTTATGCTGATGGTGAAGACAAAGTAGACCCCAAGATTGTCGAAGAATTTCGCACTCTCACTCGTGATGCTAAGCGGCTTACTGAAGCAAGGCTAAAACAATATCCCCGTGACATCGAAGCGCTTGATTTCCTTGCAGCGACAGCGGGCTTAAGGGCCTCGTTTCTAGAGGCAGTCGAGCGTAAGCACTTTGCCGCCCTGCGCGAAGGCTCCGAGGCTGTGGATCGTCACAAGGATGTCCTTAAGCTGGATCCGAACTACGTCGATGCCGAGCTGACGATCGGAATTTATGAATATGTTATTGGCTCGCTGCCACTGCCGGTACGAATCCTTGTCGGTATCACAGGGGCTCGCGGCTCGAAGAAACGTGGACTGGAACGGCTCGAGCGCGTTGCGAAGGAAGGACGCTGGACACGGGACGACGCCAAGTCTGCTCTGCTTCTCCTTTACACAAGGGAAGGACGCTACCGCGACATCGTTCCCATCGCGCGTGAGTTGGGGGCCAAATATCCGCGTAACTACATCTTCCGTCTCGAGGAGGCTAAGGCGCTCATATCAGTTGCTGAGGAGGAACGAAAGGCGAAGAACCCGGTAGCGGCGGCCCAGGCTGAGAAAGACGCGCTAAAGACATTCGAAGATCTTTTGAGCGATCCTGCCCTTCGCGATACCATCGGCCGGGCGCTGGATCTGATCCACTTCAAGTTCGGCGAAGTGCTCATGACTGCCGGTTATGCCGACCGCGCAGCGAAAGAGTTTATGACTGCCACTCAAGCCGAGCATGCCGATCCAGGAATGGTGACTATGGCCCATCTGTACGCGGCGCGCGCATACGATGTTGCCGGTAAACGAAACGAGGCCCTTGCTCAGTATCAGAAAGTTCTTGACCGGCCAAACGTTTACGCCGCTCATGACCAGGCGAAACGGGGCTTGCGCGAGCCCTATAGACAGGAGAGCGCTCGTAACGTGGGAGGGTAATGGTGAAATCCAGCAGTTCGAACGGAGCCGGCCATACGCGACCCCGCCGATTACTTCTTTGCCTTGATGGCGTGCCTCTGGAGGTAATTCGCACCGTAAGAGAACGCGGACTGTTTGACAACTTCGCTCCACCCTCGCGGCTGCTTTCGCCCTTTCCCACCATGACCAATATCGCGCTTGCCGCAATGATGGGCGCAAGTGCACCGCTCGGTTATGAGAGCCTGTACTTTGATCGCAAAGCCAGGGAGACGCGTGGAGGGGTCAGGAAATACATTGGCCGGCGCACGCCTGATAAAGTGCCTTCAACCTACATGGATGAACTGGATTATCAGGAGCCGCTCGCTTTCGAATTCCTGGTCTATGTGGCGCCTGAAAAAGTATGGCGGGCGGATATGCGTCGCTTTCGCGAACGGTTTCGGGCGGCGCCTCGTGAGCGGGACTATTTCGCATTCCTTAAAGGCACGGATGGTTTACTGCATATTCGAGGTCCGGAACGATTGGCTGTTGCCTTGGAATCGCTTGACCGCATCTTGCGCGAGATTCAGGATTTCTGCGGGCAAGAAACTGAGATCGTGCTCTTCTCGGACCACGGAATGAACCTGGAGGAGAACCGCCGGGTTCCGTTGCAGACGCATTTGAAGAGTCGCGGGTTTGAGACTCGGAGCGAGTTGCGCGCCGCGACCGCTCACGAATTGGCCATACCTGCATTTGGCTTGTGTGGCTACGCAGCCCTTTATTGCCGCGACAGCGAGGCAATGCCGTTACTGGCTGAGTCCCTCGTTGATCTAAAAGGGGTTGATTTCTCCATCTTTCGGGATTCCCCATCCTCGGTGATGGTCAAAGGTGAGCCCGGGAGCGCGCGCATCGATCGCAAGGAGAATAACGGCTCGGCTCTGTATCGTTACTTTGAAACGAGCGGCGATCCCCTGAAGCTCGGCAGCATCCGGGAGAGACTACGTACGGAAGGGAAACTGGACAAAGAGGGTTTTGCCGAGGACAGGGCGTGGCTGGACCATACGGCGTCGCACGATTATCCCGATGCGCTCGCGAATCTCTACACTTCGCTTCACACTAAACGCGTGGCGCATACAGCCGATGTGCTGGTGAGTTTTCGAGATGGTTACTATTACGGCTGGTCACCATTTGCGCGCTTCGTGCGGCTGGCGGCCACGCACGGGAACGCGTTGCGTCCAAGTACCTCAGCGTTCATGATGAGCACTCACCGAGTGCTTCCTGAGTACATTCGCGCCGATGATGCGCGACCCTGGCTGCGCACTTGACACGCTCGCTATCCCAACCATTGCAGTATCTCTTCGTCCGCGGCGGTGCGACTACCACCCACCACGTGGATGAAATAGTCTTCCAGCGATATTGGGCCATCACCCCGCCCGTCTCCCTCGAGGCGAATTCCCTGGCGTAATTCTGCCAGCGGGCCTGAGGCCAGCAGGCGGCCTTCGGAAATGATCGCTATCTCACTACAGAGTCTTTCCACAATCTCCAGAACGTGTGAAGTCAGAAATACAGTAAGACCGCGTGCGGTCAGGCGCGAGAGCAGATCCTTAAGCGTTCGGGAAGCGATTGCGTCTATGCCTTCAAATGGTTCATCGAGAAACAGGATCTCGGGCCGGTGAATCAGGGCGCAGGCAAGTGACAATTTCTTCTTCATGCCGTGCGAGTATTCGACAATCAGCTTGCGAGGTTCGTTGGCGAGTTCCATCAACTCGAGCAGTTCCGCGGCGCGCGAGGCGATTTCATGCTTTTCGAGTCCGTACATTCGGCCGGTGAACGCGAGCATCTCGGCTCCCGTCAGTCTCTCGAAGAGGTTGAGATCTTCCGGGATGACGCCGATCCTGCGTTTGACTTCGAGCGGTTCGGAGGCAAAGTCGCGGTCAAGGATCTGGATTCTGCCGCTGGTGGGCGCTAGGAGTCCGGTCAGCATCCTGATCGTGGTTGATTTGCCGGCGCCGTTGGGCCCTAGAAACCCAAAGAAGCTGCTGCGCTTGACTTGAAGGTTGATGCGGTCGACTGCGGTGAAATCTCCAAAGCGTCGCACGAGCTCAAAAGTCTCCACGGCCAGGGGCGCGGCGGTCACATCCACTGCTGACATGTGTAGTTTTGTACGTGTTCCTGACGCGAAGCGCAAGCGAAGTTAATTGAGACTTTGGTCTTTGGCCTTTGGTCTTTGGCCTTCGGCCTTCGACCTTGGACCTTTGGGTCCGCAGGAGAGGAAGACTAGAGAGCTTTGTTCGTATTTCGTGTAACAAACGTCGAGAATTTTGTTTTTCTGCGATCATTTAAAAGGTCGTTTGCACTCTTCTGTTCGTGTGATTTCGTGTGATTTCGTGGATCCGCTTTACGCCGCCAAAAAAACGATCCACGAACTCACACGAACAATACACGAACTGCGGGCATCTGCTTGAATCTTCCAACAACCTGCCGGCGGTAGCGATCTTCTGCTGACCAATACCCGTATCCCGGAATTCTGGGAACTCTTCTGTTCGTGTGATTTCGAGTGATTGCGTGGATCGGCTTTAGGTGATTTCGTGGATCGCTTTTTTAATCGGTGAAGAAATTCGGACTTCGGACTTTGGTCTTGGCCCAATGGAAAAGATCAACAGAGTTACAAGACCAAAGACCAAAGACCAAAGGTCAAAGACCGAATAGATTATTTATGGAACTTCGATCTGCAAGTCGCGGCCAAAGATGAAATTTGGGCGCTTCCGGCCCTTCATGTATTTTGCCGCCGTCTGCGAGAGCGCGGTGACCAAAATGGGAAGCGCAATCGTTGCATCGCAGTTTACGTAAGCCGTATGAGCCCCGCGCGCCAGCTTGCCGTATACAAGTCCTTCATCAAACGAGACAGCGTTGGATCTGCCGCCCGGATGAGGAGTGTCGGTGGTGATCTGAACAGCGTATTTGTGGCCCTGATGATGATCCTTGACAATAAACGACGAGATCTCGGTCTGCTGGATGAAGCTTTTCGGCGTGCCGCCTCCGAGATTGATCACGCCAGTCACCCGCGCGCGGGCGCTAATGTTCATCATGTCGAGAACATCCTGAACGACATCAAACAGAAAGTTGTTCTTCTTCTCGAAGCGCGCGGCTGCGATCCCTACAGCGATGCCGCTATCAGCTATAGCCGGACAGAAGATTGGCACGCGCGCCTTGTACGCTGATGTGAGAACGCCATCCTCCGAGGCAATCTCGGCCAGTTCACGACCGAGCAGGTGCAAAAATTCTCGGGTCGAGTAGGGCCGGGTCTGGTCCAGTTGATTGGTAAAGCCGCCCACCCATTCATTTGCTTCGCGATACTCTTCATCGCTGGCAAGCAGGTCCCACATGCGGCTGATTTGGGCCGATTCCAATTCGGCGTCCGTCATGCTGGGATGGGCCTGAAAGTGGTAGCGCCCGAGTGTCTCGTGCAGATCGTGAAACAGGACTGATCCTGAAAGGACAAGAACGTCGACAAAACGGTTCTTGATGACATAGGCCAACAACCGGCGCATGCCTGCCGGGATCAAGGCGCCGGAGGCAGCAACCATGATCGTTGTGTTGTCACCAAGCATGTCGAGCCAGATGCGGTGCGCCTCGGCAAGTTGCCGGCCACCGAATCCCGTTCCCTCCATCTTTTCCAGCAGCCCTGCGACCGAGCGGTCCCGGTCCACCTGGACGGGACGTGTCGGGGCGACGAGATACTTCGATGCTCTAGGTTTTCGCTGCGTGACCATCAGGGATGTAAACCTCTCAAAGTAGTTACTTCTCAGGTTGGTTAAAGGGGGGCTGCGCCGATTTGTAGCTGCCTGTGGACGAGCGCAAAGCTTAAAAGTCCGTCCGTCGTCGTGAGCCAGGACGCACGCCGTTTACCGCCAGATAGGTGTAAGCGTCATAGCGCGATTCATAGAACTGAATGAGTTCGGTGCCCTCAGCATCCGTCAGTTCCCCATCCTTCACCCGCTGGTTTATCAGCCGGCGAAAGCCGTCATGCAGGAAACTGCGCTCGTAACGGGCCCGCTCCGTGGCGGCCCCTACCGTTGTTCCCCGGATCACCTTCTTGATCAGGTAACCCTCTCCATCGATGTAGATGTGAGCCTCATGGGGAGCGCCAAACAGGTTGTGATTATTTCCCATCACTTCCTGATACGCGCCAACGAGCATGAAAGCCAGATAATATGTCTCGCCCGGAGTCAGCGCATGAAGCTCGAGCACCTGCTTGACGTCATGCAGATCGACAAATTTGTCCACGATGCCATCCGAGTCACAGGTGATATCGCAGAGCGTTGCATACTCAGTAGGCGGCTTATTCAAAGAGTGAATTGGGACGATGGGAAAAAGCTGATCGAGAGCCCAGTGATCCGGCACCGAGCGAAACACCGAAAAGTTCGTCAGATATTTGGCGCAAAGGAGTCTTCTGAGATCTGCAAACTCCTCCGAAACATACTTGGCCTGCTGCGCGTATTTGTCAGCTCGCTCGCAGACATCCCAGAAGAGCACCTCGCCTTTGGCCCGATCTTCAAGTGATATCAGTCCGAGATTGAAGAGCGTAAACAACTCCTCACGATGTTCCAGGGCGTCATGATAGTACTCGCGATGGTTTTTCGCGGTAATTGACTCGCGCAGATCGAAGAGTTCGATCACAACCTGCGGATCGTCTTCAGCGACCTCAATGGGAGTGATGTCCTCGACAACCGTCTCAATCTCATCCTGGACGTTGGTTACCAGGATCGCGTGATACGCCGCCAGGAAACGCCCGGACTCCTGAATGATCGTTGGATGGGGGACGTTTTCATCGTCGCAAACCTGCTTGATGGTATAGATCACATCGTTGGCAAATTCCTGGGCACTGTAGTTTGCCGAGGAGTCGAAGGCTGTCTTCGAACCGTCGTAGTCGACAGCCATCCCGCCGCCAACGTCGAGGAGCTCGATTGGCACCTTCATCTGATAAGCCTTGGCATAAACGCGAGCCGCCTCTTTCATTGCATTCTTGATGCGCTTGATGTCAGTCAGTTGCGAGCCAATGTGAAAATGCAGAAGCTTCAGAAGATCGATGCGCCCTGCCTTTTCGAGCCGCCGGATAACTTCCAACACTTCGGTGGTGGTGAGCCCGAACTTTGCGGCCTCGCCTCCCGACTTCTCCCAGCGGCCAGATCCCTTCGAGTAGAGCTTGACGCGCATGCCGAGCATCGGGATCGCATCCTGATACCGTTCGGCTACGTTCAGGACGTGATCGAGCTCATTGAGCTTCTCGATGACAATTACCACGCGTTTGCCTGAGCGGGCTCCGGCAAACGCGAGTTCAATGAACTCCTCGTCTTTGAAACCGTTAAGAACGAGAAGACTCTCGGGTGATTGTTCCAGTGCGAGGGCCGCGTAGAGTTCCGCTTTTGATCCAGCTTCCAGTCCAAAATCGTAGCGGGAGCCTTCGCGCAAATACTCTTCGACGACTGCGCGTTGTTGATTGACCTTCATTGGGTACACACACATATGAGTACCCTTATATTCGAATTCTCTAATCGATCTACTAAATGCCCGCTGAAGCTTTCTGACCTGGGCGGCCACCAGTTGAGGGAATCTGAGTAAGACGGGAGCCGAAATGCCGCGTCTGGCGAGGTCGTCGATGATCTCCTTCAGGTCTGCCGAGCGCGGATCGCCCTCGGCTGGACGGACGACCAGATGTCCCTTGCGATTTACGTCAAAGTAGCCAGCGCCCCAATTCTCGATGCCATAGGTTTCGAGCGTCTGCTCAATTGCCGTGGTCAATTAACGGTCTCCTGCCTTGCCTGCCAAGCTTAAAATCCTCTTCTGAAGCGTAGTTGTACATCATCCGATCGAGTAGCGGAGATTCTTGGATTGGAACGCTTTAGTCGCGCAATGTAACAGAAAAGAGGAAGTGGGTCTATAACTTTTTTTGTTTCATTCAAGACTAAAAAGCCGCCTAACTTGCAAAGCAGTAAGGATTTAGCTGTAAAATGAAGTCGTGGCCGCGGAGACCTTGCGGCAAATTCCTTGACATAATAAGCTGCGTCACTATAATGCAAACTTTTTTGCGCACCGTCGCTTTATGACGTTCGCATTCTTTCGTCGAATAGTTGAGCTTCCGCAGTACTTCGCACCTCCAACCACGCCGGGGCGAAGAGCACCCCTAACACTCCATTTAACTTTCAGGAGACATCATGAACGCAAAGACTGTCTTGAAGTACGCCTCTGATCAAGGGGCTAAATTTGTATCTGTCCGCTTTACCGACCTTCCAGGCTCCTGGCAACATCTGACCTTCCCGATTGCTGAACTTGGTGAGGATACATTTGAAGACGGATTCGGTTTCGATGCATCTTCCATTCGTGGCTGGGCGGCGATTCATGAATCAGACATGCTTTTGGTTCCAGACGCTGCCCGTTTTTGGATGGACCCCTTCGCCGAGCAGCCAACGCTCTGTGTGATTGGCAATGCCGTTGACCCGATAACCAAAGAAGGCTATGCGTTCGATCCTCGCTCAGTTGCGGTTCGGGCTGAAAACTATCTGAAATTTACCGGATTGGCTGACACTGCCTACTTTGGGCCGGAAGCTGAGTTCTTCGTATTCGACTCGATTAGGTTTAATAACGATCCGCATGCGTCGGGCTATGCTATCGACTCTGATGAAGGACACTGGAATAGCGGGCGCGACGCTAATGAGTTTCAGGGAACCAACCAGGGTTATCGCATTCGTCCCAAAGAGGGATATGTGCCTGTTCCACCAACTGACTCTCTCAGCGACCTGCGTTCCGAAATCTCTCTGACGCTGGCCAAGTGCGGCATCACCGTCGAGTGCCATCACCATGAGGTCGCTACCGCAGGACAATGCGAAATTGACTTCCGTTTCGCGACCATGCTCGGGACAGCGGACAATCTTCAAGTCTTCAAGTATGTGGTTCGCAACACAGCCCATCAATACGGGAAGTCGGCGACGTTTATGCCCAAGCCTATTTTTGGCGACAACGGGTCGGGGATGCACTGTCATCAATCGTTGTGGAAGGGCGAAAAACCATTGTTTGCCGGCGACGGATACGCCGGTTTGTCGGAGATGGCCCGCTATTATATTGGCGGCCTGTTGAAGCATGCTGCGACTGTGGTGGCTTTCGCCGCGCCCACGACCAACAGTTACAAGCGCCTGGTGCCGGGATTCGAAGCACCGGTAAATCTGGCGTACTCGGCACGGAACCGGTCTGCGGCGATTCGTATTCCAATGTTTTCCACTAGTCCCAAACTCAAACGACTCGAGTTTCGGCCTCCCGATCCTTCCTGCAATCCCTACCTCGCTTTTTCGGCAATGCTGATGGCTGGGTTGGACGGTATTCAGAACCGGATCGATCCTGGCGAGCCACTCGACAAAGACATCTATGATCTGTCGCCCGAGGAATTAAAGGACGTTCCGAGTCTGCCGGGCTCGCTTGACGACGCGCTGCGGGCGCTCGAGGCGGATCATGAATTTCTGCTGAAGGGTGATGTTTTCAGTCAACGCTTGATCGATCGTTGGATTAACTACAAGCGGGAGCGTGAGATTCAGCCGTTGCGAATGCGGCCTCATCCTCTCGAGTTTAGTCTGTATTACGATATTTAAGTGGTGGTCAGTGGTCCGTTGGTCAGTGGTCAGTGGATCTCAGGAGTGTGCGCAAGGACCCGATGCTACCGAGAGGACCGCATGCCACTCAGTGTGATAGGTCCGGGGGACCCGAGACGGTAACCGCACCATGTCACTTAGTGTCGTGAGGGGTGCGGGGAACCCGACGCTACCGCGAATGTGTCAAAATCAACCTCTCATTCTCCCGTACCTTTAGGTTGAGGTTCAGGCGGCAACCGGCATGAACTGAACCATTTTAATGGTTTCCTTCTGCTCACCACTCCCAGCCGGTTCATTCTATTTGTAATGATGTCCGGAATGCGTATGTGAAGCTTGTGTCCGGTCATTTTGCAAACCATTAAAATGGTTCTGCGCAGTATGACCATGACCCGACCTGAACCCCAACCTAAAGGTAGGGGAGAATGAGAGGTTGCTCCAGGTGTTAGAACTAAATTTTTGACACCACCTCTAACGCGTGAGGGTACTGACTTCACGCCACTCAGTAGTTTGAGTTGTGCGGGGGACCAGACGCCACCGCGTGACGGTACTGACTTCATGACGTCCGAAACTTGAAAGAGCCTCCTTAGGATCCCTTCGGCAAAACTCCAGACACTACACGCGCAACAACACAGCCTGAGCCTCCTGTCCGGAGGCGCGGGCAATAGCCTGCGCATATAGGCCGATCTGATTCCTGTATTCCTCGAGCCGGCCCTTAATTTCAAAGTCAGTCTTGTAATCAACGACAACCCAGCGATCGTTCTCCTGAAACGCGAGGTCCACAATGCCTTCAATCATCACATTGTCCGCGAGCTGTATGACTACGGGTACCTCACGACGACAGGAACCCTTCACGGCTGCCGCGCGGCGCATGATTGGATGACCAAGGGCCTTAACCACAGTTTCAGTAGCCGCGGTAACTTCGTCCTCAGTAGCGCCCAGGATTCTTCCCTGGAATCTGGCCACCTGTTCTACCGCTTCTCGGTCGGAATCAAGGGCCGCGATGGACATTACTGCATGTACCAACGTGCCGAATCTGGGCCCATGCGGCCGTTCAAAATTGATCTCGATCTTCGCCACCAAAACAGCGGGGGAGGCTTCCGGTTCAATTGCCTTAGCCATTACTGCAGCTTGCTCAGTGGCAGTCAGCGCGGTCCATTCTGGTATTTCGCCAGCCTTGCGAATCCGCATGCGCTCCTTTTGCCACTCTTCATGGGCTGCGATCCCTTGTTGCGACCTCCCACCCTCTTCATCGAGCGTAAGGAGCGACGTTAATCGCGAACGCCCGTGACTCTGCACGTTAAAGTCCAGCACGGATGGGTCCCACCAGACAACCTTATGTGTTCCGGACTCCGGTCTGTGAAGCCCGGGCGAAACCGACCCGGGTTTCCGGCGCGCATTCCCCGGCCGATCCAGCATATTGTCCTGGCCAAACTTTGGACAGCTGTCAGGCTCTCGAGTTTCGGGGTTGAAGCTTTGGCCAACCTCGGGATACAAAATCGGACTCAATGTGGCAAGCCAACCGTCGTAGCGCTCATCTCCCACGGCGCATACCACCAGGAGATCTCGAGCTCGGGTCGTGGCAACGTAAAGGATGCGCGCAGCCTCCTCTTTCTCGAGACGCTTTTCCTCTTCCACATGCTCCTGTAGCTCGATGGGAACACACCCCGCCAGCTTCATTGCGCACAGACCTGCCTGTTGATCAACCCAGCGAGAGGGATCGCGCGAGTCTTTAGCAGTCATGTCAGTAAGGATCACTACCGGGAACTCCAGACCCTTGGCCTTATGCACAGTCATTATCCTTACGCCCTCGACACCTTCTTCCATTATTGGCGCATCGCCCGCTTCACCATTCTCCGCCTGATCATCAAGCCAATCGACAAAGGCCCGGAAGGAGATCGATCCGTTACGTTCCATGCGGCGGGCCATATCCGTCAACCGCATAAGATTTGCCAGCGCCTGCTCGCCAGTGGGCCAGTTGGCAAAACCCGCATGCGCGCGCGTTTGGGCCAGCAACCTGCTTATAGTCTCGGCGACTGGTCTCCGGTTTCGACCGCGATGTAAGCTTTTCAGGATCTCGAGGGCCTCGGTAACATCGCGCAGTGCATCCGGCAGATTTTCAGGAGCAGGCTTATACGGATGTAAGCTCGAGCATTGACTCTTGTAAGCTAATAGTTGCGCGTCATTGAAAGCGAAAAGTGGACCACGCAGTGTTGCGAAGACAGCCAACTCGTCTTCAGGCCACTCGATGGCAGTTAAAGCATTGCGGACGGCCTCGACCTCTTCGCGCGTGTGAAAAGAGCTGCCCCCAACCAACAAGTGGGGCAGCCGGCGATCTTCCAGTGCGCGAACATAAGGAGCTGTGACGTCCGTCATAAAGCTCCGAAAACGTCTGAACAGCACACAGATATGCCGCGCCTGAATCGGTACGCGCTTTCCTTCGCTGCCCGGTTCGGTGACGGTCCAGCCACTCTTATTCACCAGCCAATCAATAAACGCCGCCACCCCGGCCGGTTGCGAAGTCTCGATCTTCCAGGCTACGACCTTGCCGAAATCGCCGTAAGGATGCGGTACGGGCAACGCCACTACCGATGGTTGCTGTGCGCCTCCGGATCTGTAGGGAGCAAGTGGCACATAGGCGGCTTGAGTTGTCGACTCACCGCTCATCACCGGCGCAAAGGCAGCGTTCACCATCTCCTGTAGTTCCGGGGCAGACCGAAAACTGACATTAAGTTGGATCAGCCCACCACCGGAGGCCATGATGCACCGCTTGACCTCTTCATAAAGCCGCACATCGGCTCGTCGAAAGCGATAGATCGATTGTTTCGGATCTCCGACGATAAAAAGTTTTCCCTGGACGGGCCGGCTTTGTCGCCAATCAGCCTGCTTCGGGTCATCAGCGGCCAGCAACATCAGAATTTCTGCCTGAAGAGGATCTGTATCCTGAAACTCGTCTACAAAGATATGTGTGAAGCGTTTCTGTAGCTCAGTGCGGATGGATTGATTGTCGCGCACGAGATTTCGAACGCGCACCAGTAGATCCAAAAAGTCAACATAACCGGCCCGCTCTTTGAGTCGTTCATATTCTTCGACGAGCGACCAAAGATCTTCCCGCAGCAGAGGAGCAAGTTCAGCGCCTGCGTGGCCGACGAACTCCTCGACCTTCTGCTTCAGGGCATCGCGCCGCTTTTTAAGCTCCTCTTTAGGGAAGTCATCGGTCCGAAAATAGGCGACGTAGTGTTTTGACTTCCATCCCGACAAGAAAGTAAAGAGGCGGGCTTCAATGCCGTCGTAATCCCGCTCGCTTAACTCCTCCGTTCGCTCGATCTCGGCGATGTAGTTCTTCAGATATTTCAGCGATTTTGTCAGCCACTGGTCCGGGGCGCCTTTTTCGGACCATTCACCCAGCTCCTTCATTTCGGCAAGGAGGGCGTCTATTTCTTCTTTGCGATCGAAGTTCGGGAGACGGCGCCAGGGCGCTGTGAAGTCTCGCTCGTTAACAAGTTCCCAGGCAGCGCTGCGCAGAAGACGCTTAGGGCCATCGTCGCGACGGCGTCGCGCTAGCGCAGCGCCCTGGATGCCGGAAAACTCACGGCGTGGAGGTCTGCGCAGAATCCGTCTCACGGCCTCGCCGGGATTGGCGAGTTGTCGTTCGAACCAGCGATTGAAGGCCAAATGGAAGAGGGGTCTTGCCCGTTCATCGGGAGCTACCTCGAACAGGGGATCGATCCCGGCTTCGACCGGACGTTCTTTCAAAATGTCCGCACAGAAAGAATGGATTGTGCCGATGCGCGCCTCTTCAAGCTCGCTGAGTGCCTGTAGCAGAAAAGCTCGCGCTTCCTCCGGACAGTCAGGTTTTTGTCGAGCTCGCTCAATCTCGGTTCTCAGTCGCAACTTCAACTCGCCGGCGGCGAAATCTGTGAAGGTAACCGCCACAATGCCGGCCAGCTTCACGCGTCCCGAACTAATGCCAGCCAAAATTCTGCCAACCAGCGCGCTTGTTTTGCCGGTGCCGGCCGCAGCCTCAACGATCAGCGTAGTATCGAGATCGTTGCGAATCCGGTCACGGGCCGGTTGATCGCTTAGTTCGCGAGTGATGGAGACGTTAGCAGACATTGTTTACGGCAAACTTCTAATTTGGATCAGTTCCTGGACGCGATCTTTGGGCTTGCGATCGCTTCTGGTTTCTTCGAGTGGTCCACACAAGGCGCGAAAGTCACACCAGGTGCAGGCGCCTTTGTCCGGAGCGGCAGGTAAGAAGCCGGTTTCGAGTGCAGACCCAATGGTCCTTATTACAGAACTAACTAACTGCCGATTTTCCTTGATGAGTTCAACTACCCGCTCTTCATAATTCCCATCGGCAGTACAGTAATATAACCGACCCTCTACGACTGGACCGTTTAGCAACTTCTCGCTTGCCAAAGCGTAGAGAAGTGGTTGCAGATGTTGGCCACCGCCGACGATGATCTCTTTCTTAGCACGCGCTTTTCCGGTCTTGTGATCTGTTACTCGGAATTGACCGCTTGAGTTCTTTTCGACCATATCGATCGAGCCCCGTAACTTTAGTCCGCCCCCCACATCAACCGGATCCTTAACGCTATCGGCGCTGCGTGACCGCTGCCTGCTCAATCCAAACGCCAACTCAAATTGATGAGGCACCCACCCAGCAGTAGATTCAGCGAGACGCCGGAGCCATTCACGCAAGTCGGCGCGGATGGCGTTAACGCTGTCCTGCCAGACGCGCGGAATTGCAGGCGCCAGACGGTCGGCAAAATCTCTCGAAATGCGCTCGATTGCTGCGTCCGTGCGATCGAAAGCCCCTCTGAGCGAGCGCAGCGTAAGCGGCAAGTGTCCCGCCGCTTTTAATTCAGTAAGTACTTCGAACTGTGTTTCATGAAACAACGAGCCGCGAGTGAGTGGATCCATTGTTTCGATTGCGGTGGGTTCCTCGCGCGGTTGCAGTCCCATTAACGCGCTGAGAAAGAACTTGTACGGGCAGAAGGCATAGTTCTGGAGCGCTGTCGGTGAAAAAGGTCGCGCTGAAAACTGATGCCGGGCCAGCGCGGCCTTCGCCAATTCATCAGGGTCGACGAGCCCATCGCTTACGGTCCAGCGCTTCAACCAGCGCCGGCTGCGCGCTCGAAGAGCTCGCTCAAGATGTGGATTGGCTGATAGTAAATAGTGAGCGCTGCCCTTTGCGCTGGCTTCGTCGGCATCTACCAGATCGGCAAGCAAAGCCAGGTCGTATTCGGCTTCATCTACCGCGTGCCGCGGATCCGCAGGTGCGGGCCATCCCAGACGTGCGCGGCTTGCCGACTCGGCGCGTCTGGCAAGTTCGTCTGAGCTCGGTAGCCGACCTTCGGCTGCCCGCAGAACTTCCAGCGCGTAGAAGGAGGGGACACGCGGGCGAGATTGCTGAATGTCGATGCGAGGATATGAAAGATAGAGCCTTCGAGTTGCGGCGCCTACTGCGAGGCGTAACGCTAGTCGCTCCTGTTCCAAACGATCGCGTCGCGTTAGCAATGCGGGATCGACTTCAGCGCGTTGCTGATCGGGGAGTATTGCGTCTTCGACAATCTTCTTAGGAAAGACCCGTTCAGCCAACCCGGGAACGAAAACAGTATCGAACGATAGACCACGCGCGGCTTCAACTGGACCAACGAACACTGTACCGTACCGGCGTCGCGGTGGTTGCACTCCCAATTCTCGCAGTTTTGGCCCCAGGACAAGTTGAACTTCATAGAGGTCCACTGGTCCCACAGGAGCCATGGGTTCGAGTTCGGCAAGTGTGGCCAGGACGCCGTCCGGCTGGCGCAATGCTGCGGTTGCCAGATCGCGAAGGTGGATCAACCACTCCCCCCAGTTTGCTCGCCCGGGCAAGGCGTCGAGTCTTTCGATCAGAGGCAAGGCAAAATCACGCAGGTGCTCAAGGTCTTCGAGCTGTCTTTCGATGGCTTTCGCGCGGGCCTCTTCCTCGACCGTCAGTTCCGTTAAGTGGAGACGCAGCTCCTCTTCAAGGCCATCAAGCCTGCGCTCCCAACGCGCCTTGCCACCGATCACTGCCGAATCCACAAGCAGTCGTTCCCAACGCCACGGCGATGTAGTGGCCCTGTGGTCCCGCGCGTGATCTTCCTGTTCTGCCCCGTCAATAAGTTCCTCTTCTACTGCAACCACTCCAAGCAACTCATCACGTGGAGGAACCCATCTTGCGAGCGTCTCATCAGGCATCGGGACTTGCCCCAGCGACAGATACTCGGCAAAACGGCTTGCGGACAATCCATCACTGGCACAGGCGAGAAGGGCGAGCAGTGCCCGGCCAGCCGGATCAGGCGCTGTCGAGCCCTGCGCAAAGTAAGCGGGGATCCCGGCGCGACTAAAAGCTTCTTCAAGATGCATTCGGTATTCGGCCGGTGAGTTCAAGAAGACAGCCATCTGATCAAAAGAGATTCCGTTTGCTGCCTCGGCTTGAATGCTTCTGACGATCTCGATGCACTCGCGCGGCTCACCGGGCCACGATGCGACTTTGACCGTCTGGTCGAGCGTGGAAGTGGGTGGCGCGGAATCCTGAAACAGGTGCTGCCGGGCATTATTGAGGGAGTTGGTGTTACCACTTGAAGCTGTGACATTCCGCTTGCAGCCAAGCGCCTGCTCTAACGCGGAGGCCGTGCGGTTATCGCCGGCAGGTACTGTTGCGAGCACATTCGGAGAATTCGTTGCCAATGCTCGGATGAATTCGGCTTCGAGAGCATTGCGGACCGGTAGATCCAGCAGAAGAAGAGGTAGCGAAAAGTCTGTTGCAACTGCAACCGCAGCTTTGAAGATTGCGGCGCGGTCGGACAGCCGCGTGATTTCGAGTTCGTCATCAACGGATCTGGCAATAGCTGCGAGATCTTTGCCGCCGTGGTCGAGGCGCTCGAGCGTACGCGCTTCGACTTTATTCATCCTAAGTTCTTCAAGTGTGTTTGCAACGGCGACGGGAAAGCCGGGGCGGTTGGCTACGGGCGCAAAGTAGGTGAGTTTGCCTTCAAGTTGCAGCGAATGAATTGCGCGGGCAACAACGGCGATGAATGAAAGTGCACTGACCGAGGCGGACCCCGATTGGGCAAGCTGTTCCTGGGCCAGGCTTGCGGCAAGTCCATTTATGGTCGAGCGCTTCATCCCAAACCACGCCCCTCTGGATCCGGCGATGCGTAGGTGAAAGTCGTTAGCAGCTTCGGATGAGTGAGCGAGAATGAGGATTTCCGCATGCGAAGGATAGGCACTAACCCATTGCTCGGCGATTCTAAGGCGATTCGCCGCCTCGGTTGAAATTTCTATGCTTGTGCTTCGCACTTCTAAACTCGATATCGTCCTGGCGCCCGCGTCGTATTTCCCGGACTATGCGCCTGCATTACTGTTGCTTGAAGTATCAGATGCGTTTAGTGCTGAGTTCGAATTGTAACCGGGATTATAACAAGTAATCTTCTTTGAGGATGCTTTCGACAGTGGGTGAAGCCGACTCGAACAGGGAGCAATTAGGGAACCATCAGAAGCTCGATTACGGAACAGGAAGCGGAGAAGCCAGAAAAACTTGCGATATACTAAGGCTTTCGCGGCACGATGGGAAGTATCACATACGAAGGGTGCTGGCGATCGTGATAGATCTTTTGCGCTGCCACTTGCATTCGCGTCGTCTTCCCAAGCGCCTCTCCAGTGTTGAGATTCCGATCGTATTTCGGAAAGGCGCTGGAAGAGATTTCCAGTCTCACGCGATGACCCTTCCGATATAACTGGCACGTATTCCACAGATCGAGATCGTAAGTGTAGACTCGATTTGGCTGTATCAATGATGGCTTGTCCATCCCCTCGCGAAAGCGCGCGCGCACCATGCCATCAGTTAGCCGTTGCGCGAACCCGTCGGGCCAAACATCGAGAAGCTTAGCCATGAAGTCCGTATCCGCCGTCGATGAGGCAGCGGAAAGATGGACGCGGATTGGCCCACATACTTCCGTATCCTCATTTAGTGTTTCGCTTGTATAAACGAGAACATCGTCTCGCTGCTCAATCTCACGATAATCGTCTGGGCCCCCGATTTGAGCAAAACTGGGGTCGGTTATGAATGGTACAGGCTTCGCCGGATCGTAAGTGTAACTATCTGGCGGTTCGTTCGCAGGCTCCGCAATTGAGAGTGTGCCGTCGCCTGAGAGAGTGTTGGCGCGTCCGTTACTGTGCAGGTAGTACTTCGTCCAGCGCGTGCGGGACATCGGCCACTCATTTTCGTTCCTCCAGACGTTCTCCCCCATCACGAAAATGCGCACGGGAGGCTCTTTCATGATGCCGTTGTCGATCCCCTTAAGCCAGTAATCAAACCATCGGAGCCATAAGGCATTCATATCAATGACCGCGGTAGGGCCAAAATCAAGTTTCCCAAGTTTTGTACTGGAATTGACCGCGTGAGGCCATGGACCCATCAGCAGTTTCTGGCTCCGGCGAATACCTGCATCTCCCCGTGCTGTCATGCCGATGAAGTTCAAAGGCGTCCCTACCTGCTCGTCGTCATACCAGCCGGAAATGCCCAGTACGGGCACACGCACACGATCGAACTTGTTCTGATAGCGATGTGGTTCCCACCAACTGTCCAACTTAGAGTGCTCGATTTCAGCGTCCCAGTGACGGTTGGGACGGCCCATAACATCGTCCATGGTGATAAGTGGTAGATGCCAATAGAGCTTTTTCCAGTCAACCGCCTCCATATTCTGTAAGACCTTGCCAGCGGTAAAATGAAACCAGCTGACCGATGCGGGCAACGGCAGTCCTGTAGGCCATTCGAC
>DATKDA010000094.1:0-28281 GCA_035512935.1 Pyrinomonadaceae bacterium
CTGATCCACCATATCTGGGGAATATGGCCGGTGGCTGCGAGAGACATCGCAACCAAACCAAGAAGCAATATACCGAAGGTAGCTGTTATCACTTGTCCCTGGTGGGCTTGGGCAGGTAATGGCATCGCACCGCCTCTGAAGTCGAGCAGCGCGATGATTAGCATATTAAACATGCAACTGCCGAGCACATCTCCGGCTGCGATGTCGGGTACATCGAAGATGGCAATGGAACTGACTCCGGTCATCAATTCAGGGAGCGACGTGACGGAAGCGATTAGGACCACGCCAATCCAGTTTCCACCAAGCCCCGTTTTTTCCGCGATAATGTCGCCATAGACCGACAATTTGAAACCGCAGAACAGTATCAGGGAGGTGCAAACGATAAACTGAAGCCAGACGACCATTGTTTCTCCTGGAATTCCTGCTCTCGGGATCGAGACAAACCGGACCAGTTGTGTGACTGAAGCAAGGAACTTCTAACCCATGGTCGCATCTTATGGCAAACCTGAAGCCGAAGAATCCACTGTGGTTATTTGGTGAGACTGGCCCAAAGACCACCATCGGCAGTTGGTGGTCTTTGTTCTTTGGTCCAAGGGACAAGATTGTTTTGGTGCACTCTTATTGTAGGCTCGTGTTCGCTGTAAAAAGGAATCGAAGCGAGGGAAGACGATTGGTATAGTTGCGTTCTGATTTGGTGAATCATCCTTTTAACTCTCTAAAAGAGTCGATCCACGAAACACGAACGCTACACATACAAAACTAGCGAATGCCTAATTTCGGCCCCCTCGACTTATCTGCGCGTCATCTGTGGATTTTAGATCTTAAGTGACACCACGCGCTTTCACCGTCGACTGGCGTGGTTCCCCGTTTGTTTCCGCCTGGCTCAGGAACGGCGTAAACAGATCGATCGGCAATGGGAACACGATTGTCGTATTGTTCTCACTTCCAACGTCGGCAAGCGTTTGCAGAAATCGCATCTGCATGGCCATCGGATGGTCCTTGATGGTCTCGGCCGCCTCACGCAGCTTAGCAGCAGCCTGGGATTCCCCTTCCGCATGGATCACCTTCGCACGCCGCTCACGCTCACTCTCAGCCTGCTTGGCCATTGCTCGCTTCATTGTCTCAGGCAGATCAACATGCTTCACCTCAACTGCTGATACCTTGATGCCCCAGGGATCTGTCTGCTGGTCAATGACCTCTTGCAAATAACGGTTAATACGGTCGCGCTCGGACAGAAGCTCATCGAGCTCTGCCTGACCGAGGATACTTCGCAAGGTAGTTTGCGAAAGCTCGCTAGTCGCATACATATAGTTTTCGACCTCGAGAATTGCTCGCAAGGGATCGACCACACGATAATAGACAACCGCGTTAACTTTCACCGACACATTATCCCGCGTGATCACGTCCTGAGCGGGCACGTCTCTCACAATCGTGCGCAAGCTAAGTCGCACCATTCGATCGACGGGCCAGAAAACCATCACAATGCCCGGTCCCTTTGGCTCAGGCAATGCACGTCCAAGGCGGAAAACTACACCGCGCTCGTACTCGTTCACTATGCGAATACAGCTTAGGAAGTACAGGGCCACAAGACCGATAACCATACCTAATACACCAACTGTGTCTAGAACCATCTCCGTTTCCTCCCTTCAACCGACTTTTCCTGTTTTTGATTGCTCTTGCGCTCTTCCTGAATCGATAAAACCTTCTTTTGAGCGGCTGGCTGCACAATGAGATTCAGCCCCTCCCGTGTTTGCACCTCGAGTCGCTGCCCGGCAGCTACCGGCGCATTACTAGTCGCCCGCCACAGCTCGCCCCGGGAACGCACCAGCCCCCGATACCGTTCGCCGCCCTCGTTCGCGAAATCTTCCAGGGCCACCGCTTCGGCATTAAACATCTGACCCGCCGACTGGGGCGAAGCGCGCTGGGCCTTAACGATTCTGCTAACCAAAAAGAAGGTGACCCCGGCCGTCGCGATTGCAATCGGAATGATCATTCGCAATGAAACGCGCATGAAACCGGTGGGTGAATCCACCAGCATCACTCCTCCAACTACCAAACAGATGACGCCCCCAATAGTAAGGAACCCGTAGCTTGTGACGAAAGCTTCAGCTATAAACATGGCCATGGCAATACCGATCATAGCCAGTCCAACATAGCTGATTGGCAACACTGCCAGACCAAAAAACGCCAGGACCAGGCAAACAATTCCCAGTACTCCGGCAACTCCCCAACCTGGCGTGTACAACTCGAAAAGGATTCCGTAAAAACCGAAGATCAGTAATAGGAACGCCACATTGGGATTAGAGATTACGGCAAGGATGCGCTCACCCCACCACATCTCCTGTTGCCGAAGTTCCGCTCCGCTGGTCCGAAGCTGAACCGGTCCACTTGCCAGAGTGACTTCCCGGCCATCGATCGTCGCGAGCAACTCCTGCTCGTTCGCCACAACCAAATCCACAATGTTATTACTGGCGGCTTCAGAAGCCGGCGCCGAGAGACTCTCGGTAACTGCTTTTTCGACCCAATCGACGTTGCGCCCACGCAACTCGGCAAGTGAACGCGCCCATGCAACGGTGTCATTGACTATCTTTTGTTCCTGGGGAGACTGCTGGCGTGTCTTTTCGCCTCCCTCAGATTCCTTGGGGTCCGGTTGTTCTTTAGGTTCTGGTTGCGGCGAGCCGGGCAGACCGCCCACTGCCACCGGGTGGGCGGCTCCAATGTTTGTGCCTGGGGCCATCGCGGCTACGTGCGCCGCAAGGGTGATGAAAAGACCGGCTGAGGCCGCGCGCGCTCCAGAAGGCGCAACATAAACAACAACCGGAACATTGCTTTGTAGGATGCTCTTGACGATCTCGCGAGTCGAATCGACAAGTCCGCCCGGCGTATCCAACACAATCAGCAAGGCCTGGGCCTGCTCCGTCTGCGCGTGTTGGATGGAGCGCTCGATAAACTGCGCCGTCACCGGCGTAATCGCCTCGTTATTTATCCGCAATCGCACAACTACCGGCCGGTTCTCAGTCTGAGTTTGCGCCGGCCTTTCGGCCGACAGCCACAAGAAGACTGCTACGACCGCGAAGAAGATAGAGTAGACCGCGCCTCGCATCGATTCCTCCTTCGTTCTAAGTAACCCGTCAGCAAGAAAGACCATGCCCGGCCTCGGGCTAAAACTCCCAAGGCGGAAATGCTTGAGTTTCCGGGTTTGGTTATTCTAACCGCTGAAGCTGTCAGAATTCCACGTCGGGGTCGTCGCTGAGGAGTCTGAGAGTAAAAACAGCTCTACTCGCCAGTCGTTGCTACGTTAAACGGGCTGAGTCGTAGTCCTGCGGATTGAAGGAAAGTGGTGGCGCCTTCTGGCCAGGGCCAGACTAGTAGCAAGCGTCGATCAAGGACGACGTGCGACCAGAACAGGGCAAGGCGATTGCCGCAGCACGCGGTCTGTATTAGATCCGAAGAGGGCGCTGTCTCTAAAACCGGCGCCATGCGCACCCATACATATCTGATCGATCCGGTTTTCCTTGGCGTATTCCAGGATCTCATTATAGGGCTTGCCCCAGCGGACGATGTTCACGACCTTCTTGCACCAGAGGTGAACTTCTGGAGGCACGCTCTTCTGAAGCCTGCGAGCAGCTTTATGGTAGGCGCCTTCCGCGGCTGCTTCGTCCCAGGTGATCTCGAGCTCAGTCTCGTCCAATTTCGGCAGGACGTGAAGGAGGTGCAGCTCAGACTGATAAGTCTGCGCCAGCGATAGCCCGTGCGTCAGCGCCAGCGCTGAACCCTCTGAAAAGTCATAGGCCACTAACAACCGCTCGAGGTTAACCTCGCCAGTAGACATCCCCACCCAGCCTCTTTCCTGCCGGTGCGTAACGAGCACCGGACACGGGGCGGTCCGGCATACCGTCTCGGCAGTAGATCCAAGCAAGGCAGCGCGTAACGGGCGGCGCCGCGACCCCATCACTATGAGGTCAATATCTCGATCCCGAGCCTCGCGCGTGATCGCTTCACCTACGTCATCCCCGGGAACGATTCCACATTCCACAATGAGCGCCGGCCGCTCAATTTCAGGAACGTAGAGTTCAATGGCACGGTCAACGATCTCCTTGAGGTGTCCGGTTGTTGCCTGCAGGGAAGGAGCCTTTGACGGATCAATAACGTCAACACAGTAAAAAACAAAGAGCTTCGCCTCATAGGCACGGACGAACGCCAGCGCATATCGCAGCGCTTCATCGGTAGTCAGGTTAAGATAATGATCAACCGGACAGAGAATGTTGCCAAAAGTGGTCATCCCTATAAATGTCCTTTGCTGTGCAATCCTGATTTTTGATTAGGAGTATAGCGAATGAAACGTTAACCAGAAAGACTGACAGACTGAGAACCTATTGCGGTGTTTCCTCGCTTCTGAGCTGGGCTTTCCAGTCGTACGCATTGAGGCCCAGCAACACCATCATCGCTGTGATCCAGAATAACCACCAGAACAGATGAACCCCTCCCAAAGACCACCGCGATGAGCGCCGTTCTTCTTGAACACCTGCAGAAATCTGGGCGGCAGCATTCATGGCGCGCGCTTCGAGACTCATTTTCGACTGATGCAAAATACTCTCGAGGTTATCAACGGCGCCATTCTCGACCATTCTTCGTTTCATCCCGCTGAATACGCCACCCAAACCATCCGCGCGCGAGCGGTTCTCATAGAGCAGATACGCCCCCGGGTGTTCGTCCTGAACCCTGATGAAAGCGGTCAAAGCAAGTGATGAGTTAAAGTAGTGATTGGCATAAATCTGCTTTGATGCAATCAGCACCTGGGGTCCTGTCTCCTGTTCACGCCTGTAGATCATTATGTGATTTATGGCAATAACCGGCTTTAGACCAAACCTGATCTTGGACCACACAATCGCGTGTTCGACATTCGGCAATTCGGCTCGCGGAAAACCTCTCAAATACTGGGCGAACTCGGGCCCGGAAGCGTTAAGGTAACGCGATGCAGCAATTAGAGTAGCGTATTCTTCGGCAAGCCGAACCTCTGTTCGCTTATCATTGTATTCAATTAGCGCCTGGTCACCGCTGACAAGATACTCCTGCACATATTCGAGCAGCATCTGTTTGATCAGCTTACTCGCCTGTAGGCGGTAATCAGGTGCGTCCCAGGTCACTTCCCGTCGGAATCGCTCGATCATTGCTGCCGATAACTTCAGATCGCAGTTCCCGGCTACGCAATTGCGCATGTCTTCGAGGTCTCTGTTGTCGATGGTCAGAGCGTTGAGGTCATCGAGCTTTGGCGGGTTACTGAAGCTACCTTTTTCCAGAATTGCCGGATTGTTCTTCTGAGTCATTTCCCCCCGGTAAAACTCGAGGAAGACATCAACCGGTGTTTGAAGCTGAACCAGTCCGAAGGCGGCAACCTCCCTTTTGTCTCCAACGGGCAGAAGCTTCACAACAGGCTCGCCCCGTTCGAGTGCAACAAAATCAGTCGCCTCGAGCATGGCCTGCTGGCGCAGGAGTTTTTCAAGGTCGCTAAATGAATCCTGAGCCAGAGACACGCTCGCGACACACGAGATTATGCAGGTAATGAGAAAAAGCAGGCTCGTGATGCGTGTCATCAGGTTGGTCCCCATTCAACGCGAACCGCTGAGCGGAATGTGCCGACTGGTTCGCTGCCCTGAACTCTTTTGTTACACAAGAGATGCCTGAGAGATTCAGGGCATAAGCTGTGCCACGCACCGCAGGAGGGAACGCTCTGAATCGCGGGGAGGGTTCGAAAATCTACCGGCCTTCAGAGCTGGAACACATTTAGAGACTGCGAAACTTACGATCCCCCTCTTCGTCGCGCTGACAGAAGAGGCAGAGCGGCACTGCCGGGTCGGCAGCTAAGCGCGCCCCGTCAATGGGCTTACCACAGCTACTGCAATGTCCATAAGAGCCTGCCATTAACCGATCAAGCGCGTCGTCAATCTGGCGCAACCGCGCCTGGAGCGACTCGCGGCGATGCCATTGAAGCTCGCGCACGGTATCTTCGATCGGAAGATCCGACGCCACCACTCCAGCGCTCGTAAGCTTCCTGACGGCCTTACCTTCCTCGAGAAGCGCCTCACACACATCTTGTCTCTCGGTGTTGAGTCGGCCCCAGGCCTGGCAGCCTCCGGGCATGAATGGCGTTGCAAAGGCGTTGGTGCTGTTAAAGGGATGCATTTCAGTTACCTCCAGTTCGGGGTAGATTCTCATCCGCAAACCAAGCAACGAATGTGCCCTCAGGTTTTGGCGCATTTTACTATGGTCGATGGTGTTAGGGGTGGGTTGATTTACTCGACAAGTGAGGAATTTCCCGCTTCTAAATGGTATCTCCCCGGGTCTTTAAGAAGCCACTTCACGCGGTCCAACTCACCCCTGACGAATCCGAGATCCCTTTCGGATTGAATCTCGCAGACGGATGTCTCCTCGATTAACGCAAGTTGTTCGAGGAGCACTCGACGCCTTCCAGCAGTCCTTGTCTGGCTTGAGATTATTCGAACGGCCCTCAGCATTTGACGGATAATTGTCACATTGCCGGCTGCGCAACGCCGCAATTGGCCAAAGGCCAAATTAACAAGGGATTCAAAGTCAGGCCTTATAGCAATTACCCTGAGCCTTCTCTCATCATCCAAGCGGTACCGCGACGGTATGTGGCGGGCCGCGAGGAAGGACAGCGCATCTGTCAAACGTTCAATGCAGGCAACGGCCGTAGTCGGATCGTTGACCCCAGGTGAGAGAGCCCGTAACGCTATATCCACCAACTGTTGAATTCCGAAGGCCGGATCCTGCGTTATATTCCGATGATTTGAGAAAGCAAAAGTCTGATGAATCTCCTTGGCAATCTCTAGCCTGTAGGTCGAAGCTGATATTGAGATAAGTGGGGTCCTCTCAACTACGTATTCACCAATGCCGTATTCCATTCTTATGACGATACCTCGTTCGCGAGCGATACCGAGCATCGCATCGGCATCGACACTCTGGATATAGCCCCTGGATTCGGCTGCAATTGGCGTCCATTCCTCCGGCTCAGTGGCCGAAGGGGGGAGGCCCAGCTCGTCATCCGAGGACCCCATTTCTTGAGGAAACAGATGGTCAATAGTCTTCCGCGTTTCCTGTAACACTACAGATATTATGTTCGAGGCTTGAACAGATTCGGCGATGTGGTGAATAAAAAAGACGAGAAAACCTACACCGACAAGCGCTAGCAATCCTGCGACAAACACGGATAGGGAAGGGATGAATTCACTATCGCCCTCGGTAATCGTACGCAGGACGATCAGGCAATAAACGAAGATGCCGACAAAGACGCCAAGCACGATCTGGTTGGCCTTGTCACGCATGAAATTATGAAGAACTCGGGGCGAGTACTGGCTCGATGCCATCGAGAGGGCTACGATGGTAATTGAGAATACAACGCCGGCTACAGTGATCATCGACCCTGCGATAGCCGAAAGCATCTGGCGCGAGCCATCGGCGCCAACGCCGAATAATTGCCAGTACTGTGAGAGTTGAGCGCGATCAACACGGCTATCCAGTTCTACCAGGCCGATCGCCAGAGCAGCACTAAATAAGATAATCAGCGTTGGAGCAAACCAGAAACTTTCAGACAAACGTGAAAAAAACTCTTTCAGTTTCCTCATCAGCTCAGTCCGATAGTGTTGGTCTTGCCGCCGCCCTCGTATTGTGATTTTGAAAGGGTAGTTTCGGGGCGCAGTTTTAAGAAGCCATATTTGCCGGGCTAGCCACCATAGGCAAGGTCGTCGTATTCCTCGTCGCAGATCTCGCAAACGAATGGGTTATCCGCGCCTGCTGCTATGGCTTTCTGAACACCTTTCAAAGTTTCCTCATCGACGTAAGCCAGACGGCCGCACATGCCGCAACGCACCTCATATTCATTGACTTCAGTCTTGAAACTGGTAGGACGCGTGTCTGCGCTTTGCTGATCGGGATCAAGTTGTGATCTCAGTCGTGACATACTGCCTCCCTTGAACGGTTGAGTTGCTCGGATACATCTTGAGGCAACGCGTATGCCGAAGCAGCGAAGAATCTTGTTATTAAGGACGGGCTTCCAACTCAGCGAAGGACCCTCGAGCTAGCCGGGGTGTGACCGCCCCATTTTCATACGGCGCGCTACAAAAGAGACGCATTCATGGAATTTGACCGAAACCACTCTACGAACTTTCTGATGCCATCTTCGATTTGGGTCTGCGGGTTGTAGCCGAGCAACTGCCGCGCTTTTGTGATGTCGGCAAAAGTCTGGGGGACGTCGCCGGGTTGCAATGGCCGGCGGTCAATGACTGCTTGCTGACCGAGTTCCTTCTCGATAAGCGAAACCAATTCCTCGAGGGCAACCGTGCGCGACTCACCAAGATTAATTACCTCATAAGCGGTCTGATCGTAGTCGATGGCTGCACGAACGCCGCTGATGATGTCATCGATATAAGTATAGTCGCGGCGCGTTGTGCCATCGCCGAAGATCGGGATTGGCTGGCCGCCGCTGATCAGCCGAGCAAACTTATGTATCGCAAGGTCGGGTCGTTGCCGTGCGCCATAGACGGTGAAAAAGCGCAAGCAAACAGACCGGATGCCGTAAAGGTGCGAGTAGGTGTGGCACAAGAGTTCACCCGCCGCTTTAGTTGCCGCGTATGGAGAGATGGGTTGCCGAATGGGATCGTCCTCCGCAAACGGCACTTTCGCATTAATCCCGTAAACCGAAGATGAGGAGCCAAAGACGAACTGTTTGATGTGATGTTCGCGACAGAGCTCGAGCAGGTGCAGCGTGCCGTTAATATTTGTTTCAACATAAAGCTGTGGCTCTCGGAGCGATGGTCTAACTCCGGCGCGGGCGGCTAGATGGACCACGACGGCAAAGTTCCCACCACGAAAAATCTGAAGCAGCGCTGAGGGATCGCGAATATCAGCTTCGATGACGCGATAAGCAGGGTTTTCGACATGCCGGCTTACGTTGTTGTATTTAATCGCCGGCTCGTAGAAATCATTAAAGTCATCGATGACGGTGACGTTCCAATCCTCATCTGCCAGAAGTCGATCTGCCAGATGCGAGCCGATAAATCCCGCTCCCCCAGTTATTAGAATGTTGGTCATTAGTCGGTGGTCAGTGGTCCGTGGTCAGTGGTTGGGTCTTTGGCCTTTGGCCTTGGGCCTTTGGTCTTTGGCCTTGGGGCTTGGGCCTTGGATTTTTGCGGCTGCCGCGTGTTTAAACAAAAATCAGAGGGCCAAGACCCAAGACCAAAGACCAAAGGCCCAAGGCAAAGGCGAAATCACGAACAACTGACTACGGACTACTGACCACATTCAAAATGCGCTCAATCACTTTGGGATCGTCCGGCAGCAATCCCGCCTTCCTCAGCCGCGGCGTCAGGATGGCCCAGTTCTTATCCATCGCAAACACGCGACGAAATAGCGGCAATGATTCCTCTACGCGGCCCATGTTTACGAGCGCAACGGCGTGCCAGTAGATCATCTCCGGGTGTCCGGGAACGAGTTTCTCGGCCGCACTGTATTCCCGTAAGGCCCCTTCATTGTCTTTGTGTTCCACCGCCAGGTCGCCCGCATTCATGTGATTATACGCGCGTTGCAATAAGACCAATCGGCGAAGCTCTTTCAGAGGCTCGGGATTGTCGTCTACTCGCACATCAAAAATCCGGTCCCTCCATGCCTGGCCCGTGGGCTTACCGGTTACCACAATCAAAGCCGCCGACTGTTGCCCACGAATATCACCGCCAACAGCCTGGGCCGCATCAAGGGCCGCCAGCATTCGCTCCGCGAGATCACCCCTGGTGTTCTCAAAGGCCTTCGCCATTGCCGGCCATACTTTGTCGTTAAGCATCAGGTTGGCCTGTACTGAAAAGTTCTTGCCCACTATGTGTCCGGCAGCCTCAATGTCGTTCTTGCCGGTCCAGGCATCGACCCTGCCCAACGCGTCGATCATCGCTACTTGCCGGACATCACGTCCTTGATCGCCTGCAAGCAGTGCCTTTAAAGTATCCGGCGCGCTTTTTCCCGCACGCATCAGATCGAGTCCAAGCTTTCCGTAACTGGGATCAACGAACGATTGCGTGGCTATTGCGCCCACTCCGGCTTCGGCCCAGGGAACAATGGGGCCCACCGAGAACCAGTGCGACTGTACTGCAACGCCAAGCTCGCCGGTTTCAGGATCCCGCGCGACGATCGAGTATGTGTGAACGGGGCGCAATGGAACCGCTGAGGGCCTAGGGCCGACTCTCTCTTGTTGCGAGAAAGAAAAATTTGCCATTGTCAACGGCAAGAACAGAGCAGCAAGTAAGCGCATGGGGAAGTAGCCCTCCAATCAATGATGAAAGAGCAGTCTGCTCCTTGACGAGATATAAACGAGCGAGGCGATTCTACTTGCTGAGTGCCTAAACAGGGAATGGATAGCCCGGCAGATTGCGCACGATCCAGAAGAAAAGAACCACAACAAAGAGAGCCCAGATATATTTTGCCGGAACTCGATTTCCTTTAAGCTCCTGACCAGTCACAACAGCGTTCGTATGGCGGACAAGGGCAAAAATAAGAACAGGTACGAGTAGAAACATCAGTGGGTTCAAAAGAAGTGCTTTTTCAATATCGCCATGGAGCAGGTGATGTAAGCCGCGAGTGCTGCCGCAACCAGGACAGATGATGCCCGTCAACGAACGAAAAGGACATTCAGGGAAAAAGCCCGTTCTGCCGGGCTCGAAAAGAGACAGGTAAACCACCACAGCCAGGGCGCCAAACCACATCATGGCTACGGATAGAGGGCGGCTAACTAGATCGTGAGTAGTCAAGGTGTTTTCAGAATATCACCGGTGCATAGAGAACCGGGAATGCAACGACCGGGCCTCTGAAGCGCCGGTCGATTGGCGTCACATTGGCCCGGTCGCTGAACTCCCTCCGGTCTGGGTCCGGCAGGCTAGAACCAGCCCTTCTTATTTTGGATATACGTTCTTACGAATTCTTCGTCAGACTTTGTCAGGTAAAGGATTCCTTCTACAAGCCCAATTATCGAACCGGCTCCACACGTTACAAATGAGATCACAATCTGAATTATCCCCTCAGTTGTGTAGCCCAAAAAGAACTTGTGAATGCCCAGACCGCCCAAAAGAATTCCAAGAATGCCTGCAACGACCTTCTTGTCCGCACCCATGGCCTTCCAGTCCGTCATTGCTCCCTGATTAACTGACTGCATTGGCTGATAACCGGCGGCGGGGGTTAACGGAGTCTGACAGTTAACACAATAAGATGCTAACTCGTCATTTTGAGCGCCGCACTTGGTGCAGTATCTGGTCATCGAGTTTCTTCTCCGTAGTACAGAACCTAAGACAACAATAATCTTCATAGCGGGGATAGTAAGCGCTCCCCGCCATGGTCCTGTTAACAACTTGTATAACGGTTCGTTCTCACTGCATGGCGCCGAGCCCCATGCCGAGAACCATCAATAGAACGTAGATCAAAGCCCCGGCCAAGCCAAGACCGATTGCCAGGAAACTGAACAGTTTCGCTTTCTTTGAAGCATCCATCGCTCCCTGAATATCGCCGGAAGCGACTTTACCGTTTACCTGGGCTGCGAAGATGATTGCTACGATCGCCAGCGGCCAGCAACAGAAAATTGAGATAATGGCCGGGATCAGGTAGTTGGGAACACTGGCTGGCGCGCCCGGAGCGGGCGGCGGAGTCCACTGTTGTGACATTTAGGTTCTTCTCCTGTGAATTTTAGGCTTGAACAAAAGCTTTCTCGAACTCGCAAAGCAAAACTAAACACCTGTTCCATAACCAGGGCCACCAAAATTCTGTGGTGGGGGGGGCTGCACCATCTCTGGTTTTCGCCTCTCAAATATTGGAACTCCAAGCAATCCACCCAGAGTCGAAAAGATTACCAGCAGGACAGCCGTGATCAGTCCATGAACAACTGCGCCGGCAACTGTCTGAGCGGCTTCCATCTGAGTGCGTATCTGCTCCGCTTGATTGGGATCGAGACTCTCTGCGAGGCCGGCAAAAACTCCCATCATCGCGCTGCCCGCCAAAATAGCGAGGGGAATGCCAATAACCAGATATATGGCCGCACCGATTACGCCCGTGAGGATACCGACCAGGGCGCCGTCGCCAGCACGAGCCGGTGTCACTGCATTCTTTACATAGAGATACGAGCCCAAGAGTCCCCCGAGAATAGCCCAAAGACAGCAACAGATATTGACCCAGTTAACGAAAGGTATTGCTGAAAGCAAACCTACGACTAAGCCACCAATGAGCGCGGGCTTGAGTTTGTTATTCATCGGAACAGTACTTTTCCCGGACGCGAATTGGACCGCTCAAATTAAGCATGTGGAAAGCTGGCTGGCAATCTAAAAAGTGCGGTGCATAACTAGCAAAGAGGGGGCGGATTGTCAATCCAATTGCAGGTTAAAACCGGTCTGGGTAGCTATTTAACCACCTCAATTCGATCTCCCGGCTGAAGTTTTGGGTCGGGTGTCTTTCCTGCCTTGATACTCCTTAGACTGTACTTGATCGTGGTAAGGCGCCCGGCAGAAACCTCGCGGGAAATCTCGACCTTATGGTCGCTTTCCCGGGTAACCCCGCCTGCTGTAAGGATTGCCTGAAGGAGTGTGATCCCGGGCTGGAAAACCTTCTGACCCGGGTAATTGATTCGGCCACCAACGTAGTAGAACTCCTGAGGACGAGCAGTTACGTTGATTACATCGCCGGGTTTCACGAGGAAGTTAAAGGCGCTTGGATCCCTAAGATCAAGGATGTGCGCGTCGTTTCCGTCGCGCATCACGGTGATCCGGCCGGCGTCAAGCCGAAGTTGAGCTTCGGCCATCAGAATGTAGAGGGGCACGGCTTCCCGTCGCAGAAATCTGGCGCCGGGATGGTTCACCAAACCGGTGACAATCACTCTATGACTTGCATACTCACGGACACCCACAGACACTTGAGCGCCTTCCTGGACGGCGCGCCGCGCGAGTTCGGCGCCAATGCGTTTTTGAATCTCATCCGTTGTCAGACCAGCAACACCGACTGCCCCACCGGCAATTGGCATATCGATGACCCCGCCGTTCATGACAGTGTAGAGAGTCGAACGATTCGCTGCTGAATTCATCAAGCGGATATCAAGGACGTCGCCCACGCCAACCCGGTATATATCGGTCAGGGCTACATTCGCCGGGGCCGGATTGCCGGCGTTTGTACCTGTCGACGATTCGCCCTCAGAATCGCCTACCGCTCTTGCTTGCTCGCCGCCGGTATTACCCTCTGTAACAACCGATCGAGGCTCGTTCGCCGGGGGGCTCGCCGGTTCCTTCACGGCACTCGAAACTGGAACGATGTTATTGCTTTCCAATGGCGGAGGTTCGGGGATATTTGCTTTGGGATCGTCATCACGAATTACGCGGTATAGCGAATTCGCAAGCGGAGAATTGAGTTTGAGGAGCTTGCCGTATTCATCGACGGCCTGCTTCTTACGACCCAACACATACGATACCAGGCCCATCCGGAAATGGGCTTCAGGCCAATCCGGCTTATAACGAATAGCGAGCTTTAGAGATTCGGAAGCCTCCTTGAAAGCCTTCAGGCTGTACTGAGTAATACCGAGCCCATAATGGGCCTGCGCATTTTCTGGGTCCAGCTTGATAGCTTGCTGGAAAGCGGTCGCCGCAGCTTCAAAGTTCCCTTCTTCGAGTAGTATGACCCCAGAGTCGTTAAACCGTTGAGCGGCTATAGCAGTGTCGTTGAGAGCTTTACCCGGATCAGTTGCCGTCGGATTCAGACTTTGCTGCGAACCATTAGCGCGGGTCTCAACAACCGGCCATTCGCTCGAATTGCCCAGGGTGGCTACAGACTGGTCGGGATTTTTCGCCTCACTGGAACTTCCTGCCTGACCCTGAACTGCGGGAACCAGCACGATGGTCACCACCAGCAGAAGACTAATCGACACGAGGGAAATTTCTGTCCTCATCAGCATTACCAGGCTCTCTCTTATTGGTAAGGTTACCTTTGGCACGGACAACGCCGCGGATGTCTCAGATGGTCGGGGATTATACACCATATTCGAAGAAGTCCACTCTCTCTTGGGTGAATGTCAAAATACTGACGTCGGAAGTGGCAAAAGACTCCCAATAACACGACTATTCCTAACCATTTCGCTCACAAGAACGCTGTCTGGGATTCCAGCCCGCATGTAATCCATACCTACTTCCAAACTTGAGTGATACAATCCTCAAGCCGGCTATTCATTCAATTATGTTTCGGGTGCTTTCAAGTTCAGATCGTTCAGGCACGCTGCGTGGAACCCTGTCGTTGGTGCTGCTCATCGCCTTAGCCGCAGGCGTAACGGCCCAGTCGGGAAGACGGCTGCCCAAGACAGCTCCAACTCCTGCCCCTAAACCCACTCCAGAAGCTGAAACCGTGAAAAAACCGGCCAGTTCCAAGGAGCCGGAGTTGTCGCTAATCGTGGGTATTGACGATCACAATACCTTTCATATCCCAATGTATTACACCTCGGCTGTTCTTGATGGTTGCGCTGCTACTCTGCGCAACTCTGGCGTGGTCAGACTCGAGGGGGCCAATCGGAATTTCAATCGTGGGGAGGCCGTAAATCGCGCGAAGGCAGAAAAAGAGACCTACGTAGTTCTGCTGGAGTTACAACCCGACAGTTTCGGGCGTCGTCAGGGACTTGGCAACGTAAATGTTGACGATCTCTACATCTCTTATTGGGTGTTTACGCCTGGAACTGCAAAGGTCAAGACTTCCGGACGGACTTACCCCCAGACTCACCGCCGAGTAGGCATTGGGATCCCTGGAGGCGGTCGAGGCGCGGTCTACGCCGAGTATCTATTGAAAGAAGCGTCTCGTGAGGCTGCGGAGCGAATCCTTGATGCCTTCCACCTCAAACCGCGACGACTGAATTAGCTTCTTCCGGTCTGTTCGGCGACAGCATAAAGGCGATCGATCACATCGCGGTATTTCTCATCAATCACCCGGCGTTTCACCTTTAGCGTTGGCGTAAGTTCCCCGCCTTCGATGGTGAATTCGTTTTCAAGCAACGCGATCTTCTTCACCCGTTCATACTGAGCGAGATCTGGGGTGAGCGATGCGATCTGGCGTTCGAATAGATCGATTATGCGCGGATGTTGGCAAAGCTCACTGCGACTGCCGGCCTTGATTCCTTTGATCTCTGTGTAGGATTCAACTCTCTCCCAGTTCGGAACAATCAATGCCGCTGGAAACTTTCGGCCGTTGCCAATCAGGACCACCTGATTCACGAAGCTAGATCCTTTGATCAACTGCTCGATTGGCTGCGGCGCGATGTATTTACCGCCTGATGTCTTAAACAGTTCTTTCTTGCGGTCAGTAATTCTCAGGAAACCATCACTGTCGAGCGTACCGATGTCGCCAGTCTTGAACCAGCCATCGTCGGTCATAACAGCTCGGGTTTCGGCTGGCTTATTGTAATAGCCGCGCATTACGTGAGGACCGCGCGTCTCAATCTCCCCGTCAGCGGCGATCCGGACCTCAACGTGCCTTATTGGTTTACCCACGGTGCCGATCCGATTGTCTTCCAGACGGCCCGCCGTGATCACTGGAGATGTTTCTGTGAGTCCATAGCCTTGACCAATCGGCAACCCCACGCCCAGATAAATGTACCCCAGCTCTTCTGGCAAAGCCGCGCCACCCGATACTATGAGCCTGATGCGGCCACCAAGTGCTGCCCGCCACTTATGAAAAACCAGACGGTCCGCGACCTTGTGCTGAAGGCTGAGCAGAAATGGCACAGGCCGGTGGTTGATAGTTAGCTTTGCATACTTGCTGGCGACCTCGACTGCCCAGGAAAGCAATGCGACGTTGAACTTTCCTTTCTCCGCTGCCCGCTCTTTAATCTTCGCGTAGATCTTCTCGAAGATCCGCGGTACGCCAACAAATATCGTCGGCCTAACTTCACGCAAGTTGTCACCAATAGTTTCCAGCGATTCAGCATAATAGACAGCCATCCCATGATGGAGATACATGTACATCGCCAGCCGCTCAAACACGTGCGAAAGAGGCAGTACCGATAGCACCGAGTCTTCTTCGCTGAATGAAAGGTGACCGGAGGAATCGATCAGGTTGGTGACAAGATTCGAGTGAGTGAGCATGACGCCTTTGGGCTCGCCTGTGGTTCCGGAAGTATAGATTATCGTCGCGAGTTCATCGGCCTCAATACTGTGGGCCAGTTCGTCGAGCAGACCAGGCTGATCTTCTTGTAGGTGCCGTCCTCTTTCTTCCAGTTCGGCAAGCGACAGACCATCCTCCGTCCCGACCGCGCCGTCAAAGAAAATTACATGCTCGACCGCCGGGCATTCCGAAAGAACCCCCTTGAGCAGGACCAGGGTTTCATACCGGTTGGCCACAAGCACGCGCGCGCCCGAGTCGTTGAGAATGTAGCGGACCTGTGGGGGCGTCAGTGTCGGATAAATGGGAACATCGATGGCGCCGACAAATTGACAGCCGGCGTCGGTAAGAGTCCATTCGGGCCGGCTTTCCGATAGTAGAGCGACGCGATCTCCGTGACGCACGCCGAGAGTGTAAAGTCCGGCAGCAATTCGCCGCACACGGGTTATCATCTCCTCAGTCGATATCGGGATCCATCTGCCATCACGCTTGTAGTTGAGCGCATTCAGCCTTTTGTGCATTCGAAGAACGCGTTCAAACACCTCAATGAGCGTCTTAGGCTCATCTGGAGTCAACGGAGTCCTGACCGGCGTCGCAGGTCTGGTCTCGGTGTCGGGTGACGTCACTGAATTCACTTTAGACTTACTCCGTTTTTGTAATCACTCCATTCAAAAAGATATCCAGCACCTGATCGGCGAGCGGCGCCAGCTTGTAGCGACGTTTCGACAGGATCCAGTTGGTGGCCATCTCGTCGAGCGCGCCAAAGAGGACCTTGGCCACTACTTTTGAATTGAGGTCGCGACGAAAGACGCCGGCCTTTTGACCTTCTTCAAAGGTGGCACGAATCAGACCGAGATACTCCGCCAGACCGGCGGCGGAAAACTCTTCCATGAACTTTGTGGAACCGCGCAGTTCCACCTGGAAGACAACTGCGAGGTCGCGGTCGTCCCCGAGTCGCTCAAGATGCAGTTGGGCAATCTGGCGCAATTTCTCCCGGGGATCGCTTATTTCGGCGAGGAGTTGCCGGCCTTCAGCGATGGCCTCTTCCATGCTGCGGTTGAAGATTGAATGGAGAATGTCTTCTTTGTTTTTGAAGTAGAGATAGACGGTGCCATCAGCGACTCCGGCAGCGCGGGCGATGTCGGCCACTTTGGAACTGAAATACCCGTTGTGAGCAAATACGCGAATAGCGGCCCGCAGAATTGCTTCGCGCTTATCGCCGACGATTGGGCGGACTGAATTGAATGTGCGTGCAGATCTCACAGGAAATTTTCGATTTCCGATTGTAATTTGCGACTGAACTTTTGACTGGTTGATGCTGGCACTCCAGATTCTGAATGAACAGTCACTCAGTCTGCTTTTAGCCTACCCTTAATGGATTCGTTTAAGCAACCTAACGACTGAAGACAACTGCCCCCGCAACTTCGATGTCGCACGGTTCGGTGACCCGATTCGTGTAACTTCGTCTGATTTCGGATCCCTTTGCTACTACCTCCCGCCCCTGCTCTCCTTTCTGCTCTTCTGTTCGTGTGTTATTTCGTGTGATTTCAGGATCCGCTTTGCCGCCAAAAAGGATCCACGAACTCCCACGAAACACTAATTGTGGTCTCTTTGCTACTACCTCGCGCGCGCTCTCTTTCTGCTCTTCTGTTCGTGTTATTTCGTGTGATTTCGTGGATCTCTGTCTTTGGTGGATCATCTGCGCTTTGGTATTAATCAGCAGACAGGTCCTCACTTGTCTCTTGCGCCATGAGTTTCAGATCGCGGCTTGCCTCGTCTTTGCGAAGAAGCAGTTCCCGCACCGGATAAGGAATCTGAATGCCCCGTTCGCGAAACAACTCTTCAATCCGATAGTTGATGTCGCTCCTTATCTGGACATGCCGTCGAGGCTGGTTGCTCCATATAAGCAATCGAAAATCGAGTGAAAAGTCTCCAAATCCCAAGAATTGAACCCGAGGAGAAGGGTCCTTCAAAACATTCGAGACGTCGGCAGCAGCGTCAAGTAGCGTGTCAGTAACCAACTTGACGTCTGAACCGTATGCAACCCCAATCGGCACTTGAATCCGGGCTCTGGGGTCGCCGTAAGACCAGTTGATTACCCGCTGACTGACAAGTCTCGAGTTGGGCAAAATGATCGAAACGCGGTCGTTAGTAACCACTATTGTGTTTCGGAAATTGATGCTTTGCACGTCGCCTTCGTCGTCATCAATCGTGATCCGATCGCCGACTCGAATAGGGCGCTCGAACAGCAGAATAAAACCGGAGGCAATATCGGCAGCGATGTATTGCAGACCAAATCCTATGCCGACAGAAAGTGCCGTAAAGATTACCGCGATGGAAGTGAGGTTGATATTGAATGCCTGCTTGAGAGCCAGCAAGACACCAACCGAAACTACGATGTAGCTGGCGAGTCGAGCAATCGTATAGCGCACGCCGGGATCGATCTGGGAGCGCGTGGCAATGCGACGGTCAAGCAGAGAAGTGAACGAGCGCGATAAAGCGATCGCCAACACGATAATAATGATCGCGGTAACAAATCCGCTTATTGAGACTTCGAAATTGCCGATCCGGAAAGGGTGGTTGATGTAGAACCAGATCCGACTCAACGCGCCGTCATTCTGCAGAAAAACAAGAGCGCCGTAACTGTTGGAAAACTGTAAAAAGTTCTGAAGCATCACGTCACGCGTGTTGTGTGGTTAGGCGGATCAGTGCGTTAAAGTCTGTCACTTCCTTATCTCTTTCCCAGCCCGTTTTAGCTCTTCCGCGAATTCCTGGAGCTTCATCAACTGGTGAAACCTTTGATCCACAGTGAGTCGCAAATTCTCACGAATCAGGCTCCGATCGATATCCTTCTTATAGGCCTCTATTACCGGATCGCGGTTGGCGATAGGGGCTTGACTGTCCGTCTTCCTAAATTGGTCCATTTTCTGAGTGCCCTCGCGATTATTATAGCGCACTCTTCGACGCATAATGAGCGGGGCAAGATTGATTGAGGATTTGTTAATGTAAAGGTTCATGAAACCCAGGAGCACGTGACTCTACCAAGTGATGTTGTTGAGTAAGTTGGCTCTGGTGGTCCAGGCATGACACCACCGACTTTAGTCGCGTGGAGTTTTCAATTTCCGCCTAACGCAACGACCCCAAACACCACTCATGACACCACTGACTTTAGTCGCGTGGGGTTCTCACTTTCTGCCTAATACAACGACCCCAGGACCACACATGACACCACCGACTTTAGTCGCGTGGAGTTTCAATTTCCGCCTAACACAACGACCCCAACTCCACACAAGACACCACCGACTTTAGTCGCGTGGAGTTCTCACTTTCCGCCTAACACAACGACCCCAACTCCACACGAAACTCCACGAGGCTGAAGCCTGTGGTGTCTGGTGTGGTCCATTAGTTCGTTAGGTTGAAATTGAAGGACCACGAGGCTAAAGCCTGTGGTGTCTTCGGTGGTCCATGGAAGGGTTTTAATCAGGCAGAAATTGAAGGGCCACGAGGCTAAGGCCTATGGTGTCTTGCGTGGTCCTGCACCGGTTGGGTTAGGCGGAATCTGTCATTCAACTCGTAAACACCTCATGACGAAACTTGCCAGCGCCTTAGTATCTCATCGACCTGATCTCTGACCTCGATTCTCGCGTCCAATCGGTCCCAATCGCGGGCGAGCATTTCGTCGTAAGCTGTTTCCCGGTGCCGAATGTGCGCCGCCACCGCCAACCGCACCGCGGTTTCGTCAAAACTTTTGGCCGCTGCCGATCGACCGATGCGTCCACTGTATTTGCGACAAGCATGTTCGGCAATCTGGAACTCTCGTCCAGCCGGACAAGCAGGAAAGATTTCGCGGATTCGTCCGGCAAACTGTTCCACATAGCTTCGATCCATTTCCGACTGTCGCTCTCTCTGCCGCTCGGCACGGCGCTCTCTAGCGTCCGCATCGGCCAGGCATTCAGCTTCCGCCTGCTCTAATGCCTTCTCTTCAACTAACAGTCCCTGCCGCTCGTATCGACGACGTGCTTTACTGAATTTAAGGACAACTGCCGAAAGCACCGAATGCTTGCGGGAGCGTCTCGTCAGTGCGGCATCTCCGGTAGGCAGAAAGACCAATTCATCGAGGTCAGCGCACGCCAGGCACAAAGCTCCCTTGTTCTCCTCCAGGGTGATCCACGCTTTCCGCCCTAACTGCTCGCCGCACTCACCACACTTGGAGTCGCGATGTGAAATGAAGACTTTGATCTCTTCCGACTTTTGTTTTGCAGGGGTTGACACCTGAGTCGCCTCACCGAAATTCGTCCCGAACTTAGAATGGGATGTCTTCCGAATCGCCATCGCCCACCATGTCTGTATTTATCTGCGGATTGAGTGAGTCCAAATCGTCGAATTCCTCTTCGCAAGGGTCGTAATCAAAATCAGCTATGTTATCACCTACGCTATCTTGCGAATTGAGCGACTCCATCTGATTAGTTTGTTCCCATTCTTCCCAGGTAACACCATAAGGGAATCCGGCCGCGGTGTAGCCCGCAATATAGGCAAAGGTATCGTCTGAATCAACAAATCCGTCGAGGGCCTCTTTCCGCCGAAGCTTTCTGAGTGTGCGAGCCTCGACATCACGAGCCACCGATTTCAAGACCGTATCTCTGTATTCTGGATCTACTCTTACTCCGAGTATTTCAAGCTCTTTGAACGCGCACACCCAATCAACTCCAAAGTGCTCCCGGTAACCTGCGGGGACACTGCCGCTGTAACTTTTCAGCCACGAAGGGGCATACTTAAGCCGTGCGGCACGTTTCATCCGTTTCACATGTAGAGCCTTGGACTTCTTCGCCATCTTCCACGTCCTCTTGGTTAAGGTCCAATTCTTAATTCTTGGATCCCCTCGCTCCGATTCTGCGCTTTCAAAATCACATCCTGAAGCTCTCTGGCAAACGCTCGATTGCGTCGATGACCATGGAACTCGGCTCAACTGGCAATCGAGTAATCTGTGTAATCTGCGGATGTGTTTTTAAAGATGGCGGAGGGGACAGGACTCGAACCTGCAAGCCCGCAAGGGCGGCGGTTTTCAAGACCGCTGCATTACCAATTATGCTACCCCTCCGATTTGCACGTGAACTATACCGCACGCGCCGGTTTACCCTCAACCGACCTCACGCCGCGATGTTTTGGGCGAAATGATCCACGAATTCACGGAACTGACACAGAGTGCGTTTCAAGAATTGAACCTTGGTGAGCCTGTTCGTGTTTTGTTCGTGTGATTTCGTGGATCCCCTTCGCTGAACCAGAGAAGTGATCTAGGAATTCACACGAAATGGCACGAAGTGTGTGTGAGGTTTTGACTGAGATACTGGTGCGAGCTTTTTTCGTGTTTTGTTCGTGTGATTTCGTGGATCCCCTTCGCTGAACCAGAGAAGTGATCTACGAATTCACAGGAAATCGCATGAAGTATGTTTGAGTTTCTGACTGAGATCTGGTGAGCCTGTTCGTTTTGTTCGTGTGATTTCGTGGATCACTTTCCCTGACAAGTGATCCACGAATTCACGAATTTAAACCAATCACGGACTGTTCGCAGGCGTCGTAGAGCTATACCCGGTCATCCCGCGATTCATAAGAATCTTTACTTCCACTCGCCGGTTCTGCGCGCGTCCCGCAATCGTCGTGTTGTCAGCTACTGCCTCCGTTTCACCAAAACCCATCGGTGTAATGAAACGCCGTAAAGGAATCTTGTGATTCACGGCAAGGTAGTGGACCACCGCTTCCGCTCTCTGCTGGCTAAGACGAAAATTCTTGGCCGCGGTCCCGGTCGCATCAGCATGGCCCGTTACTTCAATCATAAAGCCCTTAGCCGCCAGCGCTCGGGCTGCCAGATCGTCGAGCTGTTGCTTTGCTTGCGGCGACAGCACCGCGCTGTTGACTCTGAAATTGACGGCTACGGTCTCTCCTACGTCGTAATCATCCAACGCGGAAATCCTTTCACCCGTCTCCGTCACCATTTTTCTCGCTTCAGCGGCAATGGCGTAGAGCTCGTCCATCTGGCCCACCATGCGCTGCTGATTCTCCTCGACGGGACCGACGCGCGAATCGGTGGTGACTGCGGCCCGCATATCCGATTCCCTAAACCGGATCTTCTCGGCGACCAGCTGCCCCGCCTGATTACCGCGTCCCTCCACCTCGATGATCAACCCGCGAAGAATGTCCGTCACGGGGTATTTCTTGCCGCGACGCAGAAAGCCTCCATGAGTCCTGATGCTCGTGTCATCAGTCAAGAGAACCTCATAATCCACGCGGTTTTGATCGCGCAACGTAAATACGTCAGCGTCACGCGACAGGACAACACCCTTAAACTTCATCTTTGCTGCGCCGGGAACAGGTCTGGTATTTGCTGCCCGCTCACTCACAGTTTGCGGTACGACGTCCTGGGCCAGGATTCCTGGAGCACCCGCAAGGACCAGCGCCAAACCGCAGAGAAACATATATGCTCGGATTAATTTGATGTGCCTTATGCTCATAAAAAGCTCCTTCTACCACTCAGCGGAAATGCTAAAACGCATCCCGGGAATTTGCGTTTGCGAAATCAGCTCAACGCTTGGTCGGGGCGTCTGCAAGGGAACATGTCAATCGGGTAAACGTTGGGGGACCAGCTTATTTGGGAAGAGTACGAGCGACCACTTCGTCGGGATTAGGGGAAATCTCGGTCGCGGGAAATCAAAATACCCGAAACAAAAACAAAAATCAAAAACCTCTATTCGCGGTGAGCCTGACGCCTTCGGTCGGATTTGATAGCTTCACGACACTACGATCAATCGAAAAAGGCTTAAATATCCCCACAATAGATACGGACTGCTGCTTCTTCACTTGACTGATCTTGGATCGTGTATTCGATTGTTTTCAATAACCCAATAAAATTGTAACGAAAACACAGCACACTCTAGCTCAGTGCACCGACTTCGGGGAAAGACGTTTTTCCATCATGACGCTGTTTCCTTCGATTGTGCCTCGTGCGCTGCATCCGCCAACTCGCGAGCCCTTTCGTTTGCATTCGGCATGCTCTTTACATCCACCTCGTAGTCAATCTCCTCGTATCCACTTAGGCCCTTCACCATCAGTACTTCGCCAGTTGGTTTCTCCTGCAGAGGATACTGCCCTTCGCCGCTGTATTTGAACGCACGTAGAATCACGGCGAATGGTTTTCCATCAAAGAGTCGCCATTCAATCTTGTGTCCTTGTTTGTCATAGTCGAGGCTTTGAGTGGCAAGCGGAATTAAAACCTTCTTATCCACAGTCTCTACATTAATGTGCAACGACATTGCGCTATCAAAGATATGAATCCGATAGCCGCCCTGACCTTTACAGTACAGGGAGCTATGCTGGCCTTCGGGACTCTGCGCCATGGGGCTCGTGCAGTCGGACTTCAGATCGGTGTAAGCGCTTGAAAATTTCTTACCAGCACCATTGATCGAGATGCTGAAGACGTGGGCCGAAGGCGAGTAACGAGTGGTCGTACGCTCTTCTTCGCCGTAAACTCCGGCCATCCCGTCGTCAGCCATCAGACGCAACTGAATGCCGACTGGCTGTTGAGCAAACGTAGCGTACTCGCGCGATTCGATCTCGCTCATCATGATCTCTTTCAGCTCCCCGTACTTTTGGACCACCTCTGGCAATCGCATCTTGGGATGAACTCCGGCGGCCGTGTGATAACTCTGGTCCCATACCTCGATGTATTCGATTCGAGCACGTTCATTGAGGCGAGCTTTGGGGTTCACTTCGCCGCCATACATCGTCATGATGGTCTTGCCTGCGCGTTTGACGGCGATCAGAGCAAGTCCCTCTCCATCACTTGTGCGACTCAGAGTGAAACCGGGCAAAGCTCGGCGCGCTTCGGAAACGGTCATTCCTAAGCGCACTGGTCCAGCCGCCTGGCGGGTAATCAAGCGGTTCGGGACAGACGCTGCGCCCTGGTTGGTGATGAAGGCAAGCCCGATGGATATCACCAGCACTGTAAGTACCAGTAAAGGCGGCCGCCTAGTTATTCTCATACTTACTCTCCTCAGCTATGAACTGCGTCAACTCTTTGGCGTGCGCCAGCCCGGCGGCGCTCTGGTGTTGTATTCTACGACTCAATGTTACCAGCTCATCACGACCCGATAGGTAAAAGCGACTGCCGCAACAAGAGCCAGCACCACGAGGGTTGACCCACAACCGCAGCCTGCCTGCTCGGGAGAGGCGGCATATTCAACCACTCTGTCCTCGTAGTCGTCCTGAACCCGATAATCATCCTCAAGATTTCTAGAGTCGTCTGTCATGATTGGTTCGCGGCAGAATGCTAAACTGAGACCATCGCAGGACACAACCAGTTGAGGGGATTGAAGTGAGTGACGACAAAAGCAAACCTGACGGCGTTTTCCCTGCGCAATTCTTTCCCTACCTTGACCTATCCAACTCACATTCAGGGTAATACAAACGACAAACTGAAGTTTATCGAACACCCCTATGTCCGACGAACTTCAGTTTGTCGTTTGTGGGTATTTACGATTACTCAATCATCCTTCACTGAACCGACAGCCCCAACCAGCTTTTGGCCGTGACACGGAGTCGGCAGGACATTGCCGTCAGTAACCCTAGTACGAGAATCCATATCAACTTTGGTTATCGGGGGGAAAAACCAACTGGGCAGACGCACTGGATCGGATTATTTGCTGATAGATCAAACCAGTATCTCGAATGGTATTGGGTTAAGGACCTGCAAGGCTGCGAGGCATCATTCGGGGCGCGTCCTCCGGGCGAATACGAGTTCAGGTATTATTTGGATAGTGGGTACGACAAGGTTGCGGCGCGCACGTTAGTGACCGTCGTGAAGCAGTGACCTGGTCTGCCGGCACAATGGCTATCTATATACCGTGGCGGACCCTCCACCTTCTGATCTGCATAAGCTCTGGATTACAATCTTCTTAGCAACATCGGATTAGAAACTGAGGAGACGGTATGAGTAACGAAGCCAAACCCGTGGGCAGCATTACCTGGACAGACCTAACAGTGCCGAATGCAGATGGGATACGCGACTTTTATAGCAGCGTTGTTGGCTGGGAACCCACACCCTTGGACATGGGCGGGTACGACGATTTCGTCCTGAAGATGCCGGAAGACGGGACGCCTGTGGCCGGGATCTGCTATGCACGTGGCGGCAACGCTGTGTTACCACCGTACTGGTTGGTCTATATAACAGTGAAGGATCTGGAGCAGAGCGCAGCCCGCTGTGTCGAACTTGGTGGAAAGATCGTGACGGAGACGCGGGAGATGACTGGATACGGGCGCTACTGTGTGATTCAAGACCCGGCGGGCGCCTTCGCCGCATTGTTTCAGTTTATATAGGCTGGCCGTCCGATAAACTTCAGTTTGTCGTTTTCATCACTCAGGAACGTGGTAGACAACTAGGTTCTGAGTCTTTTTCGTTGACGAGCTTTTCCCACGACTCACACGAACCTGCACGGAAAAAGGAGCTGCAACTTAACCGAAAGGAGCGAAGAAAGAACTCATGACTCAAGCGAGATCCTCGATCGACACCGCCATCCAGGCTCTGCAGGTCAGCATGAAAGGCAGCGTGCTAAAAGCAGCCGATGCTGGCTACGACGAAGCGCGCAGGATTTGGAACGGAAGATTCGACCGTCATCCGGGCGCGATCGCCAGGTGCTCCGGCACTGCCGACGTGATCGCCGCCGTAAACCTGGCTCGGGAAAAGAATCTTCTGGTCTCTGTTCGCAGCGGAGGGCACGATTTCGCCGGCAACTCTGTCTGCGACGGCGGACTGGTGATCGACCTTTCGCAGATGAATGGCGTCTGGGTCGATCCCTCAGCTAAGACCGCACGTGTTCAGCCAGGAACGAAATGGCGCGCCTTCGATCACGAGACACAGGCATTCGGCCTTGCGACAACTGGAGCTACAGTCTCAACCGTCGGCGTGTCGGGATTCACTCTGGGAGGAGGAACTGGTTGGCTCGCCCGCAAGTACGGCATCGCTCTCGATAATCTAATTGCCGTAGAAGTAGTCACCGCGAGTGGAGACTTGCTGCGCGCGACTGAAAACGAGCACCCTGATCTTTTTTGGGCGCTTCGTGGCGGTGGGGGCAACTTCGGTATCGTCACCTCGTTCGAGTTCCGACTCCACGAGGTGGGCCGGGAAGTTCTCGCCGGGCAGATCATCTACCCGTTTGAGGCTACTGTTGATGTGCTTCGGTTCTTTCGCTCATTCATCGCCGAGGCACCAGATGAAGTTCAGTGCTATCCCTTCTTTATCCGCGTGCCGCCTCTGCCGGTCTTTCCGGAGAGCTTTCACGGCCAACTGGCGATCGATCTCGTGGTAGCACACGCGGGTAACCTTGCGGATGGCGAGAGGGTGCTATCCCCGCTCCGGGGTCTCGCGGAACCAATCCTTGACGCGGTAGGCGCGCAGCCATACCTGACTCTACAGCAGACCTTCGACGCGGGTGTCCCGGCGGGCAAGCGCTGGTACTCGAAGGCGCATTATCTGGAGGAGTTGTCGGATGCAGCGATTGATACCATCGTGAGTGGAGTCGCGGGGCTTCCGGGAGAGTACACTATGGTCTACCTCGAGCAGTTAGGCGGAGCGATTGCGAGGATTGATCCGAATGCCACAGCATTCCCTCATCGCAGCGCTGGCTACTCGTTCCACATCTTTCCGGGATGGGAGAACGCGAGTGATGACGAACGGATAATTGGGTGGGCGCGGGAATTCCACCGGGAGCTGAGCGCTCATGCTACCGGCAACGTTTACGTGAACCTGCTGGGTGGTGATGAAGAGCGGGGGCCGCAGTCAGCATATGGAGTCAACTATGATCGGCTAGCGAAGGTCAAGGCGAAATACGACCCGCAGAATTTCTTCCGGGTAAATCACAACATCGAACCGTCCGCCTGAGGCTCTCTGAAGCGAGGAGATTGTATAAACGCCTAAGAACTCACTGGAGTGATGTTCGACAGACTTTTCAAGCTCATACTCGTTACTAAAACCATCCCCTCGATCGTAAGGTGGTTGACATTTTTTAGGCTGGCAGTCGCTTCTGCTGAATCTTACTGCGGTAATTCTGTTCCAAATACTCGGCGCCTTCCACGGTTAACTGGAGGCATGCCGTGTCATCGAGCGTAACAAACTTTTTCTGCTGCAAGTACCAAACTGCGAATTCCAGATGCTCGCGCGGTCTGCCAGTGAGCTTTTCAAAGTCCCGATAGAAGATCCCCGGATTTGCAGGTTCCAAACGGCGTTGCGTGTAAAGAGCTTCGAGCATGGTCAGTCGCACGACTTCTTCCATTTCAAAATCATTTTCGGCATTTTGGCCTGCCGATACCAGCCGCCAGCGATCCTTTCGCTGTTGTTGATGCACCAGGTCATAACGCGCCCGCTTCTCCGGGTCGCTCAGGACATTATAAGCCTCAAGGATATTGCGAAAGTGATTCTCATTTCCCGTCTGCTGATTGTCTGGATGGTAGCGCTGCGCAAGCATTCGAAAGACTCGGTTGATGGTCTCAGGCTCAGCGCTCGTGCTCACCTGAAGCACTTCGTAATAATCTGTTTGAGGTGTTTCCTGTGTCATGCCAAATCTCAGCCCGCAAGCTCAAATGTCCTCCTGATGGAGAGCACTGTTGGCAGCTTAGCATAAATCTTTGACCTTCAAGATCCTGTTTTCCAGAGTCGTGTCACAATGGTTCGTGAGCGAAGTTGCGAAGGTTGAACGGCAAAGACAAAGCGATCTACGAAACCGGACTAACCGTCACGAAGTCCTTCGTGGGTTCTTAGGCGTGAATTCGTGAATCTTTCCAGCTGTCGCCGCCATTAGACCTTCGTAGCATAGGTCACAAAACCGTTGTTACGGGAGACTTGCAGAAGCGCTCCCAGACTCATTAGCACCTGACTTCAGTCAGGTGGTCCACGGCCCCTCTCATTCACCCCAACCTTTAGGTTGGGGCCTGGAGTTTGGACATTTCAAGGTCAAGTATCGGCATAGAGAACAAGATTTTTAGTGAAATCCGGAGGAAGAAAGTGCGAAACAGACGCTTCGTTACACTGACTACGGAGCAGAGTGATCATGTCCAGCAACGAGGGACGTT
>DATKDA010000095.1:0-47077 GCA_035512935.1 Pyrinomonadaceae bacterium
CGGCCGTGCGAGTTCTTTAATTGCCGGCCCTCCAAACCACGGTAATTTGCCGAATGTCTTCAGACAAAAAAGACAGGGCGAAGCTGAATATAGATCTGTTTGCGCTTCTTTCGCAGGAAGCCTTGCCAGGTGTGCGCGACGCGTTTCCAGTTGCGATGCGGCCAGGTTGCGGAGCCGGGCATAGCCGACGGCAAAGTTCTCCTCGTTGAGGTCAGCAACGACGTCACGTTCGCCATTGGCGCCACGAAATCCGGAGAGGTTACAGCACAGAGATAGCCGGCCCTGATAATCTATGTTGGCACCCGCGCCCGCGAGAGGCTTGCATGGGGCAGCCGGATCGATATTGAAATAACCGACGTCAATTCCGATCTTCATCTTGAAGATGGCAGCCAAGCTGGCTATTTCCTGTTCTGCCTCGCGTCGCTCGTCTAGGTTCAACACCAAATCTTCTGCACTCGCTTCCGAGGTCGGCATCAGATGTCCAAAACTGAGTCCGGCAGCGCCCATGCGTGCGGCAAACAAAGCGATCTGTTCGAGTTGTTTGACAGTATCGCGCCGAATCCCAACTTTGAATATAAAGGGCAGCTTAGTCGCGTAGCAGCGGGAAAACGCTCGCACGAGCCTGACAAACGAGCCCTCTCCCCGCCACCGATCGTGATGTTCCTTCGTAACGCCGTCAAGGCTGAAAGCAACATGGCTGAGCGAGTGGCGATGGCTTACCAGAATTGGCCAGAATCTCTCGAAATGCCACCCATTAGTCACGAAACTCGCAGTTAGTTTGTGTGCGCCAACGACCTCCAGGACTTCTGCAAATTCGGGATGCAGTGAAGGTTCGCCTCCAGTAAAGCCTACATCAGTGATACCCATGACTGTACGCGCTTCACCGAGAATGCGGTCCAGGAGCTCGAGCCGAAAGAAATGAGCGGGAGAGTTATAGAGTGCGTCGGCATCACGCAGGCAATACGAGCAGTGAAGATTGCAGATATTAGTCAACTCGATCGTGAGTCGTGGACCGGAATCAGCAGCCTGCTTTGCTTTCATTTGGACTTCTCAATAATGGTGTTAAGCAGGTTCAAAGTGAAATCAGGGTTCTCAAGGAGATCGGCGCCGAGAAAAAGACCGAAAGCGGCGCTTTGTTTCACCAGCGTCCCCAGCACACCGACATAGTTACTGGCTACGGGTTTGTCATAGCAGGCCCAGGGACATTGTTTCAAAAGACGGGTCATGGCTTCATACTCAGTAAGCTTCTGAAAACTGGTCGTGCCCGCTTTGACGATCTTAAGAAAGAGCAGCACGCCAGGTATCGAGCTCGACGTCAGACGATCCGGAAAATAATCCTGAGGAGCCAGTGCTAACTTGGACGTCGAGCCGGGGGCAGTCATTACAGGACTCGCAAGCTTTGCCGCTTCAAGGCTTGTTTGCGTCAAAGCAAACACTCGTCGTACACCTCGGGCTTCAATCCCCCGCTCACAGCCACTCAAGAGAATTACGTCGTCCGACAGATAGCCCCAACCGGCGCTCAGTAATTGCAGAGTAAGCGTAGATTTTCCGCTTCCCGATGGCCCAATGCACAGCGCCGTTGTTCCGTCCGGGGCTACCACACCACCGCTGTGAACGTCGAATACACCGCAGCGGCGCAGTGCCGCCGATACTCCATAAGAGATGATCTGCGCTTGCGTTTCCGGATCGAGACTCGACGGCTTGTAAAGCCAGATATCGGCTACCGGCTGGACACTGCGAATAACGGCGACCGAGCCTGAGATGGCAAGATAAAAGGTTTCCCCGTCGGTACTGCAACTAGCGCCATTAGCAATCTCGAAACTTTCTAAATCCGAAGGAATGGGCGAAGGATAAGAACCGTGCCTAATCCGTATCGAGGAATCCGGCGGGTCTATCAAAATCGGTATGGGAGTGAACAGCCAGCCGCCAAAGAGAGTGCGGATTGCGCTCGCAGACTCTTTATCAAGTGCTTCTATCAGAAGCGAGCGACCAGCGATGCTATAAGCCAGCTCCATGGACGGTGGCTCATTGGAGGCCCAGCGCCTATTCGGTAGATCCAGTATCCACGGCCTGGAAAAAAGTGGTTGCTTCGAGGACATCCACTGGAACCGACAGCTCGGGCTCAACAAACGTCTTTTTCTTTACGACCTCAGTGATTTCAGACGTCTCGTCAGCAGCGATCCCCTCGCCCTGTCGCGGTTTATCAATGATGTCATGATTCTTGTTCAACTGCTTTACCTCCTATGTATGATGATCTTTTAGAGCTGGTCTTCGGGCGAAAGTATTTCAAGTCCCGCTCGAAAGCTTAGTTGTTGGCGTCTCTGTCAGATCTCAAGCTCTCACCGGTCCCCTCCACCAGAATGATTCGAAATGCTCGCCGTTCGAGGCGCTGTAGATCTGCGCGCATATACAGACGTGCATTTGGAGAGATTAGCTGGAACGCATCTTCCACCGGCATCTTGTTAATGTTCACATCGACCAGTTCCGTACCATCCTCTTTCATCTCAAACGGAATCCCAAGTTCGCTGGCAATTTTATGTAGGACTATTGATATTGGCTGCTGTTTAGCTCTTACGGTTAGGTTGTTGTTTTCAAAAGCTACTCGAAGTGACTCGTCCTCTTTTGCGCCGGCATCCCCGAGGTCTTCCGTGTGACCTTCGATGAACAGAACCTCCGAGTTGCCTTTTATTACCTGATTGGTACCAGGCGGAGGATCCTCGTAGCCATAAAGGTAGACGCCGACAGGGCGCGGTGGGGCTCCGGGAGCGGAGTTTACTTCATAGTCGATATAGACCGCCGGGGCTAACTGGTTTAACGATGGTTCGAGCGCAAGATCCTCAAACTGAACATTAGTAATCCGTTCCTTGAGCGAAGGTCCAACAAAAACCGGCGCGCCCAATCTCTTCGAAAGTTCTTCAGCAATCCGGGCAAGTGGCGTGTCGGCAGCCTTAATAGACAAAGTCAGCATGCCTGTCGTGGTCACCTTCAACGAAAAAGGCGGATCGGCGGACTTTCGTTTTTGGGATCGCTCCGGCGCATTCTGTGCACCGGCCATAACAATTGAGGTCGTTAGCAGCAGGGCAATGCAAGCTTTCAAGAGATTCGAGCCGTGATTCATCAAAGAGATACGTTGGTCCAATGTTAAATGTTCGTTAGCCTCGGGGCGCTCTGAGGAGACGCAACGTAACACGCGGTCAGTTAAACGTCAACGATATCTTCTTACTGGAGTTGAGCAGACTGCGTCACTCGAACCGGGCGCTGCCTTTCACTCCGGCAGCAAAGAGTCTGAAGGGCCGCAACAAGTAATAAACAGATCTCATCGAATAAGGTAAGGGGATTATCTTCAGATCGGCATCGGTAGGTGTTAGAACGAGACGGCAATAGCGTATTCGCGAGCTAAGCGTCCGGTGAGTGTGCAGGTTGAAGATTAATGTTCGGCCTACGCCTGGTGGACGGGGTGTGGTTCCATTGAAGAGTCGTTTTTTAACCTCACCAGTGAGACTTTCTATTACTCGATCGTTCATAACTGCGTTACCCACGGCGTACGGCACAGGCGCTCCGAGAAGGCTCTTTGCAAGGTAAAGCCCCAGCCCCAACATTCGTTCGTGGCCGGCTACCTGTGCCCTTTCAAGAACCGCTTGCCAGTTCAGATGATGGCTCGCTTTCAACAATTCTGAGACGTCGCAGATCCATGCAAGTCGCTCCCAGAGGTGTTTAGCGCCATGAACGCATAGCGCAATCAGCAGGTCTTCGGCGGCCAGGGTTCGGAACTTCTTGCCATTCAATGTCAGAGGCTGAAGTCGATCCCAAAACTGTTCTGCCCCGAGCCCGGAAGCGAACCGTTTGGAAGCCACTTCCCAGTGAAGTTCGATTAACAAGCGCCCGGCCTCGCGACTTAAGGGAATATTGTGCTGTGAGCCCAGCAGAAACTTCTCACCTGGCCCATTCCAGGCCGGATGGCATTGGTAGCCCATTCGAATCAGAACATCCCTGGCGCGCAGGACTTCGTGTTTTCGCAGCATAACATCGAGATCGACATAGCGCCGCAAGGCCACATCACCATAAGCAACTGCGGCAAGCGCTGGTCCTTTATACGGGACGGCTTCAATCCCCACGCCCTCGAGAGCGGAAATTACCCGACCAAGCTCAGCGGTCAAATAAAGGTTGCGGGCTGCATTGTCCTGATATTGTTGTTTCAGCCAGGTCAGTTTCTCGGCCGGGAGGGCAGTAGCGGCAAGCGCGTTCAGATTGATGTACAGAAGGGGCAGCAGAGCGTGGCGACGAGCGAGATTGAACAGACAATCCCAATCGATCTGCTGTTCGAGAAGTTCGCGAATCCGAGCCGTAGTCGATGCAGACTGCTGAGTCCGGGCACAACAAAGTAGAAGCTCCGCTTCCTTAGTATTCGATTTCACCTCAAGCTTCACGCTATTCCTGCGTAATCAATGGCTGGAGTCCTACTCGTTCACCTTGAGCACTGCGAGAAACGCTTCCTGAGGAATCTCGACGCGCCCAACCTTCTTCATGCGCTTTTTGCCTTCCTTCTGTTTCTCGAGAAGTTTGCGTTTACGTGTTATATCTCCGCCATAACATTTGGCGATGACGTTCTTCCCCAGCGCCTTAACGGTCTCCCGCGCAATCACTTTGTTTCCGATCGTCGCCTGAATTGGCACTTCGAAAAGTTGGCGGGGAATAAGTTGCTTCATCTTTTCCGCCAGGGCCCTTCCACGCGCCAGGGCGGTGGCGCGATGCAGGATTAGCGAAAGCGCATCCACGGGCTCACCTGCGACAAGTATGTCAAGCTTAACGAGGTCGCTTTCCCAGTAACCCGCAAAGTTGTAGTCGAGCGAAGCGTAACCGCGCGAGACAGACTTCAAGCGATCATAGAAATCGAGTACGATCTCGTTCAGTGGCAGTTCGTAGGTCAGCATCACGCGGTTCGCGGAGATGTATTCAAAGCCCTTCTGCACACCACGCTTCTCCTCGAGTAGCGGCAGAATGCCACCGAGATAATCGTCGGTGGTCAGAATCGTTGCGCGGATCACGGGCTCTTCGATCTTTGCAATGCGTCCCGGGTCGGGCATTTTCGAAGGGGAATCGATCTCGATCAACTGGGCATCGGTGGTAGTGATCTGGTAGCGAACCCCCGGGGCCGTCGTTATCAGATCCAGATTGAATTCCCGCTCGAGCCGCTCCTGGACGATCTCCATATGAAGTAATCCAAGAAATCCGCAGCGAAAGCCGAAGCCAAGCGCCGCCGAGGTCTCGGGCTCATAAAAAAAGGAAGCATCGTTGAGTCGCAGCTTGTCGAGTGCATCGCGCAGCTCTTCATACTGATTCGAATCGACCGGATAGAGTCCCGCGAAGACCATTGGCTTGATCTCCTGAAACCCGGGGAAGGGTTCGGCGGTTGGTCGGGCTGCTTCCGTAATCGTATCGCCAATCTGGACATCCGCGACTGCCTTGATCGCCGCGGTGAGAAAGCCTACCTCACCGACGCTCAAAGAGCTGATTGGCGTTGGTCGCGGTCGATTTACACCGAGGGTTTCTACTTGATAGTCCCGGCCGGTATTAACAAAGCGGATCTTCATTCCCGGTCTAACGGTGCCATCAATCACGCGAAACAGGACGATCACACCTCGATATGAGTCATACCAGGAATCGAAGATCAGTGCCTTCAGCGGCGCCTGCGGATCGCCTTTTGGCGGGGGCACATCACGAACAATTGCTTCCAGGACTTCAGCCACGCCTGCACCCGTCTTAGCGCTCGTAAAAACAGCGTTGTGAGTTTCGAGGCCGATCAAGTGTTCGATCTGTTCGATGGCCTTTTGCGGTTCGGCGCCTGGCAGGTCGATCTTATTGATCACCGGAATCAGTTCGAGGTTGTTATCGATCGCCAGGTAGGTATTGGCCAGAGTTTGGGCTTCAACACCCTGAGAAGCATCAACGACCAGCAGGGCTCCCTCGCAGGCGGATAGCGAACGAGAGACTTCGTAGGAAAAGTCGACGTGTCCCGGGGTATCAATGAGGTTGAGGACATACTGTTGCCCATCCTGGGAGGTGTAATCGAGACGCACTGCGTGGGATTTGATGGTTATGCCGCGCTCGCGCTCGAGGTCCATATTGTCAAGCACCTGTTCGGACATCTCTCGTTCGGACAACGCGCCCGTGTGTTCGAGCAGCCGATCGGCAAGAGTCGATTTGCCGTGATCGATATGCGCGATGATGGAAAAATTTCTAATGCGCATTGTTGGTCCGTTGTCCGTGGTCAGTAGTCCGTTGTTTGGTCTTTAATCTTTGGTCCGTTGTCCGTGGTCAGTAGTCCGTTGTTTGATCTTTGATCCAAACAACGGACCACTGACCACGGACAACGGACCATCACTTAGTCTAAATTCGCTTCGACGTAGGCACGCGCCTTTTCCGGAGTGTCGATCTGCTTAATGAAATCTCCGTTATTGAAGACCCAGACGATATGATTCTTCATAAACTTTTCATTCTCGGGAGTCGACCCGTCCAGAAGTCCAATCTTTTTCATCACGCGCCGCATCAACTGCTGGTCGCCCGAAGTGGCAGCCGCCTGGAAGAGTTTATGCTTGTCGTCATCAGACATCGAAGAAGATACCTCATCCGAAGTGTCCGGCTGCGGCGTCTCCCTGCTCGAATTGATGTTTGCCTCAAGAGGCTCTTCCTCGCTGTTTGAATTGCTATTTATATTGGTGTTAGGAAACACGCCCCGATTAGAGTTTCTGTTAGAAGCTTGCTCCCAGAAAAAGTAATAACCGACACCCCCTAAAACGATCAGGACAATCAGGCCTAAGCAGCCCACGGCGCCGCAGCCAATGGCAATCTTCTGGTTTTTCGTCATTATTTTCCTCTTAGACTAGGTGGAATCAGCGTGTCCTCGTCCTAACGACGAGCTTTCATCCAGGCAATCAATTGTTCGATTTGGTTGCGCATATTCTCAGCGTTGTCTCGATGAATGTACCCGTGTCCGGGTAAAACCCACTCGAAATCATACCCGATCAGCCTTTCCATCGAGCGCGTTTGTTCTGGCCAGGAGTACCAACAAGCGCCGCGAAAAGCAGTCAGCGTCTCACGTCCAGGCGACCAGGCAAGGTGATCGCCCGTGAACAGAAACTTGTTCTTGTAGAGCAAAACCATATGCCCACGAGTATGACCCGGAGTCGGGATCGCCACCAGATCGTTATCGAGACGCTTCTCTCTTTCACCTTTGATTACGTGCTCAACACCAATATTTGCCGCTCCATCGCCCGCATGCATAATCCGCTGGGCTGCGAATCTTGCGGCAAACAGGCGGTGATCGGCGATGTCATCTTTATGCGTTAAAAACATCTTCTTCACGCCGCCCATCTGCTCGATTCTTTTTACGAGTTGACTGGCAAATCGAGGGGAATCGACTAACACATTCCCTCCGTCTGCATCGGGACGCACGATCAGGTAACTCCAGCCTCCAAAACTGGACTCAGCAGTAAAGCCACAGAAGTAAACGTTCTCGGCTATGAGTAGAGGGAAAGCGTCGACGCCAATTCGCACATCATGTTTCTCAGTAGTGCCTATCGAGCCGGTGGGGCAGGCTACCAACGCCATCAAAGCCAGTCGCGTCTCTTCTTCAGTCTTTGGTTGCCGGTAAACGCTCGACTGCTCGCCGTGGTCCCGAAATGTTTCGGGAGCGAGCTCGCTACAGGTATCACAGTTGATACAGGAAGAGTCGATAAAGAAGTCTCCAGGGACATTTTCTGGCAATCGCCTTTGTACATTAGCCATGTTCGCTAAAACCTTACTTCTGATAATGGCGTAATGCGAAAGGCTATTCAAGTTGGCATGCGTCTGATCAAAAACAAGCGTGCCACCTGGCCCCTAAAGATGGTAAACTACCGAGCCATCCCCAGGCGCGTAAAGGGCATTTCAAAACTCTCCCGATCTTCCATATTGTTTTCGCCGCACGGAAGCGCGCAGTCACTCATCAGCATGCAACCGAGCGACCTTTGATCCCGAAAGAAGGTCTTGAGATGGATGTCCCGCAAGTTATCGCCGGCAGATTCCGGATCGAGTGCAAAATCGGTACGGGCGGTATGGGCACTGTGTATCGTGCCAAACAGCTTGGGCTCGAACGACCCGTTGCCGTCAAGATCATCAGACCAGAGTTTGCAGCCGATCGCGATGTTGCCGAGCGCTTCATGCGCGAAGCCCGCACTATGGCCCGACTGCGTCACCGCCATGCGGCCATGATCTTTGATGCCGGAACCCTCACCGATGGGCGTCACTTCATCATTATGGAGTATGTCGATGGGTTGACGCTCTCTCAGGTGATGGTGCGACAAGGCCCATTGCCTGCTGAACAAGCGGTCAGGATCGCGATTGAGATCTGTGACGTTTTGGAAGAAGCTCATCAACTCGGCATCATCCATCGCGACTTGAAGCCTTCAAACATCATGTTGAACGAGCGTGGTGCTTGTGTGCTGGATTTTGGCGTCGCCAAGGTCCTGGCCAATTCGACAGAGTCAACGGCAACTCACGCCAGCACAGGTTCGGGACAGATTGTGGGTACGCCCCGCTATATGTCGCCGGAACAGTGTCTGGGCCAACCGGTGGGCGCTCGCAGCGACCTTTACAGTCTCGGTGTGCTGCTTTATGAGATGCTTGCCGGACGCCCGCCTTTTATTGACTCGCTACCGTCCGCAATGATGGTCAAGCAGGCGACAGCGCCGCCGCCACCATTGCCGCAACTGAGAAAAGGCATTCCTCGTTCGCTTGCTCTCGCGGTGCACACGTTGCTGGCGAAGCGTCCTAATGACAGACCCAGAACGGCTGCTGAAGCCCGCCGTGTGCTTGAACGAAGTCTGTCTCGTCCCGAAAGCATCCTGCCGGAAGTCGAGCCCCTCGCTGCTACTGTCGCAACCGCAGCTGGACGAAACAGCGCTCTTTTTCGGTTGGCTGCTCCGCTCGCTATGGTCGCTGCGCTTGGTGCTTTGCTTCTTGTCTGGGGCAGCAGCGGAAAGACTGTTCAAAATGCATCGGCTGAATCAGAGATTGCGGCGCCCGAAGTTAGCCACAATCAAGAAGAAAACTCTTTAGCAAAAGAAACGGTAAGGCCCGCGAGCCCGAAGCCGGTCAATGCAAGATCAAAGTTGTCACCGGCCCAGGCCCGAAATATTGTAGGTGCTTTAGGCCATGGCATGATCGGTGACGTCAGGGTGCTCCAGACAGAGCGCGGATCGGCGCTGGTCGCAATTCATGAGGAGCGCCAACGGGGCACGACCCACTTCTTTTTGCTTGAAAAGCAGGGGCGGTCGTTTCGAGTTGTTGCCCGGGGACCGCTTGACAGCGCTGATTTCCGTCATGCGGACTGGAGCGCGGACACGGTCGACGCTGACGGTGACGGCTTTCACGAGATAGTGTTCACGGGCCGGAATGCAAAAGGGAAACCCAACATCTCGCGGCTGCTGCTCTATGTTCCAAGCTCACGTGAGACTTATTCATTATCAGTTGAGAGCGGTGGCGCCTCCGGTAAGCCGCGCTTTGCTGTTTGGTCTCCAAACGCAGCATCAATTGAAAGCGCGCCGTATCGAGTAGCGCTGCGCGAACGGATAAAGAGAACAGTAGCACGTAAACGCAACCGCTAAGCGAATTACACATGAGTGGCGTGGAGTTCGAAGGAAGGCCGAACTTCTCTGGTCCACGGACTCCACGGCAAGTTTGGGGGTTGTTCAGGTTCGTTCTGCAAGGTTAAGCCCAACTGTGGACCAGAAAGACTCCCCACACGGGAGACGCTGTGTCACAGAACTCAAACCTCTCATTCTCCCCTACCTTTAAGGTTGGGGAGAATGAGCTCCTTCAACTTGCCGCTGCGAGTAAGGCATGCAAAGATTGTTGTGTCTTACCCAATTTGGCAATCCATTAGTTCTCCTCGGCAATGACCCGCTCCCGCTTCGATCCAACAGCCTGCGATACAGTTACCGAATGCGTTAAGGAGATCGAGCAAGCCACGAACGCTGAACTCGTTATCGTCGTCCGAGCGCGCTCAGGAAGCTACGCTCACGCTGACTATCTGTTCGGATTCCTGCTTGCCTTCGCAGGACTTAACTTTCTGCTCTTCTCTCCAATTGAATTTCGCCCTTTCTGGGTAGCGATCGATGTGGCGCTACTTTTCCTTGCAGGGGCGCTCATCTCATCACGCAGTGGTTTTTTGCGCCGCCTCTTTACAACCAGACGCTTTCGCAGCAACTCAGTTCGGACAGGCGCAGCGGCGATTTTCTACGAGGCGGGTATCGCAAACACAAATGCTGAACTAGGCATCCTGATCTACCTGTCTCTGCTTGAGCGACAATTGGAACTCATAGCGGACCGTGGGGTTCTCAAGGCGGTACCCGCAGTCGAGTGGAACGAGCACCTCTTCGATCTGCACCAAGCCGGACAAACCGCAGATCTCAATCGCTTCCTGATTGCTCTAAGAGGGTTCGGCGCCGTGCTGACAAAGTATCTACCCGCGACGGATGAAAATCCGAATGAGTTACCTGATATGGCCCGATTCGAGCTGAGATGAGAATTCGCGCTGCATTTCTGCCCTCCTCCTTGTCCCAACGGATCGTTTGGGTCCTGGTCTTTCTGATTGCTATTCAGCCGAAAGAGATACTGGCGCGAGTGGGTGGGGGACAATCGTATGGTGGCGGCAATGGGGGTGGTGGTGACGGCGATGCCGGGGCGATTATCTGGATCATCTTCGAGTTGGTTCGTCTCCTCATCTATCTCACGATCGAATACCCGATGATCGGCATACCGCTGGACATAATCGTGCTGGGGGGCGTGATCTACTATTTCTCACGGGCTTCCCGGTCCACCAGGGAAGGCTATACATCGCTTTCACTGCCCTCAACCACTGCTGATGCGGGACAACGGCGGGGCGGTTTCGCCAGAGAGTTCGAACACCTGCGCAGGTTTGATCCAAACTTTTCCGAGATCGTCTTCACGGACTTCTGCTACGCGCTTTATGGTAAGGCCCAGAACGCTCGCGCTGATGGCGCCAATGCGCTGGACCTTTTTTCGCCCTATTTGAGTGGGGCGGCCCGAAATGCCCTCTTGCAGCGCAACCCAGCCGGACTCGCCGAAGTCAAAGGCGTGATAGTCGGCGCGATGCAGATCGCGGACGTTAGTGGCCTCGAGTCGCCAGTAGTGCGTATCGGGATAATGTTTGAAGCAAACTACACCGAACAGCTCAAGTCCGGCGCGACTGACATGACTTACTATGTTCGCGAACGGTGGGACCTCGAGCGCCGGCGTGACGTGCTCTCACCGACGCCGGCCGAGGCGACTGCGCTCCACTGTCCTCGTTGCGGCGCGGCCCTCCAGCGAGACACGATCGGCGCTTGCGCTTTCTGCGGCGCCAAGATCGACAGTGGCGAGTTCCAGTGGTACGTGCGCAGTATTGTTCTGCTCAATCGTGAATCAAGGGGTCCTTTACTAACTTCCGATGTGCCTGAGGTTGGAACAAACTACCCCTCGGTCGTGCAACCGGGGTTCGCATCAGTTCGTGCTGAGTTTGAGAAGAGCCATCCGGAATTTTCCTGGGAGAAGTTTCAGGAACGAGTGCGTCTTATCTTCAATGAGTTGCAGGCCGCCTGGTCCAGCCTTAACTGGGAACGTGCACGGCCTCATGAAACCGACAGCATTTTTCAGATGCATCAATACTGGATCGACGCCTATAAACGCCAAGGCTTACGGAATGTGGTGGATCAATGCGCAATCACGGCCATTCAGCCGGTGAAGATTAAAGAGGATGCATTCTATAACTCGATTACTTTGCGCATCTGGGCGCAGGGTTACGATTACACTCAAAGAGCGGATGGAACTGTGGTAAGTGGTTCGAAAACTAATTTGCGCCGGTGGAGTGAGTACTGGACCTTCATTCGCAACCGCAATGCTCAGCCACTGCCCGCCCGGGTCGATCTGAATTGTCCGAATTGTGGAGCGCCGCTGAAGGTCAATGTAACCGGCATTTGTGAATTTTGTGGCGGCAAAGTAACCTCTGGAGAGTTTGACTGGGTGCTGTCCCGCATCGAGCAGGACGAGTCGTATACCGGTTGAGCACCATGGGCCTGGTAGTAGTTGATTTTGCAGAGGTCAATAGTGAAACGCATTCTTCTCGTCCTGTTGTTGGTCTGGTCGTTTGCGGCGTCGCCCGCTCTTGTATTTTCGCAACGTCCGGCGCGCCGCCCAGCGGCTACCAGTCCCCAGACCACCGAAGCAGGCCGGCGGTTGCCGGAAGCGCAGTTTGTTAATCGCGTTCTCCCAAATGGGCTTGAGATAATTGTGCTTCCGGACCATTCGGTTCCTCTCGTTACAGTTGAGTTGGCGGTAAGGAACGGTTCTTACACTGAGCCTCCGGAGTTGAACGGGCTTTCTCATCTCTATGAGCACATGTTCTTCAAAGCCAACCGGGCAACCTTGAACCGGGAGGACTACCTGCAAACCATAGATCAGCTCGGCATAATCTATAACGGTCAAGCACAAGAAGAACTTGTCACCTATTACTTCACAACAACCACTCCAAATCTGCCGGTGGCCATGCGTTTCATGCGTGATGCCGTGCGTTATCCCCTTTTTGACGAGAAGCAGTTCGAACAGGAACGAGAAGTTGTTCTGCGCGAACTGGATCGCCACGAGTCGAATCCCTATAGCTCTTTGAGCTCGGAGATGAACGATCGGCTCTTTTACAAGCACCCAAGCCGAAAGCGGCCCGGCGGCACGCGGGAAACTGTCGCGTCTGCAACGACTGACATGATGCGCTTGATTCAGCAGCGCTACTACGTGCCGAACAACTCCGCAATCGTAGTCACTGGCGACGTTCATCCCGAAAAAGTCTTCAATCAGGTACGCGAGCTCTTTGGCGACTGGCCGCGAGCGGAAGATCCATTCATTAAGTTTCCTCCAGTGGAACACCCGCCCCTCCCCAGGAGCGAGGCGGCGATTATTCGGCAGCCAATCCAAAATGTAGTCATCAGTATCGGCTGGCATGGTCCTTCGATCGGCACGGACGACGCGGCCACTTATGCGGCGGACGTTTTCTCCTTCATTCTTCGGCAACCGGATTCGCGCTTTCAACGCGCGCTGGTGGACTCGGGTCTGGTAGCCGCAGTGAACATTGGTTACTACACTCAACGCAACGTTGGCCCAATCAACATCATTGCACAGACCACGCCTGACAAAGCCCGCGCTGCTGTGCGAGCCATCTTCGCCGAAGTGGCGCGATTCAACGATTCTACCTATTACACAGACGACCAGCTTGAAAGCGCCAAGGGCCTGCTCGAAGCCGAAGATCTCTATTCGCGCGAGAAGCTAAATGACTATGCTCAGACATTGTCGTTCTGGTGGGCCTCAACCGGATCGGACTACTTTCGCGGTTATCATGCCAACCTGCGCCGCACTTCTCGAGCCGAAATCAGTCGGTATGTGACTACGTATATCCTGGATAAGCCACATGTGGGTCTTGCTTTGATGTCTGAGGAGGCCGCCCAACAGAGTGGCTTTAAGGCGGAAGACTTAATCGGCTGGACCGGTGACTCGGTTAAGGAACCATCCACGACGCGCCAGGTGGGGAACATCAAATGAAGAATATTGTTACTCGCCACCTCTCGTTCCTGTTCCTTGTTGTTGCTTTTGTCTGCCTGTCCAGGATGCCGGTCGCAGCTTTGGACCAGGGTTTGGTGACCGCTTCGCTGTTCACTGGGAATGAACTTGCGTCCGAGTCTCTCGTCACCGAGCTTGATGTTAATGGTCTAAAAGTGCTGGTCAAAAAGCGCGAGGGCAGCCAGACAATTGTTGCTGGGCTTTTTATCAAGGGCGGCGCGCGCAACATCTCGGCGAGCAATGCCGGCGTAGAAGCTTTGATGCTTGACTCGGCTAGCGAAGCAAGCACCAGCTTCCCGCGGGCAGTTATGCGCAAGGAGCTTTCCCGTTTGGGATCGACGATCACTTACGGCCTCAACTACGACTACTCGGTACTCACTCTGGGCTCGACGCGGATCAATTTCGACAGGTCATGGCAGATCTTTACCGATGCCGCTTTGCGACCTACGTTTGCAAAGGACGACGTCGAACGTGTCCGAAATCGACTACTAGTGTCGCTTAGAGACGATACTGTTGTGCCCGATTCCTATCTTCAGTTGCTTCAGGCGAGGGTTGCTTACACCGGCCATCCTTATTTGAACGATCCACGTGGGACGGCGGCTAATATTACCAAGCTCTCGATTGCCGATCTGCGGCAGCATCACGAAAAGGTGATGCAGACTTCCCGCTTACTGCTCGTGGTAGTTGGCGATATCGATTCTGAACAGTTACGCAAACGCGTGCTTTCGACCTTCGGAAAACTTCCCCGCGGCGACTATCGGCCATCCCCAGTTCCAAAACTTTCGTTCCAGCAGTCATCAGTTGAGGTAACTGCCCGCGCGCTTCCGACAAACTACGTGCAGGGAGTTTTTGCCGCGCCCTCTCTAACGGACCGCGATATTTACCCGCTGCGAATTGCTTCCTCGGTTCTTCAAAGCCGGGTATTCGTTGAAGTGCGTTACCGCAGAAACCTTTCATATGCCCCTGACGCCTTTCTGGGAAGCCAGGAAGCAAACATTGGCGGGATCTACGTCACTGCGGTCGATGCCAACCAGGCGGTTCGAGTGATGCTCGAAGAGATTGCCAGGTTGCAGAACGAGCCTCTTGATCAGCAGGAGATCGATTCGACGGTCCAGCATTTTCTGACTCGCTACTATATTGGGCAGCAATCGAACGCCGCACAAGCGGGAGAACTTGCTCAGTCGGAACTTATTGGTGGCGGCTGGCGCAATTCGCTTCTGTTTATAGATCGGTTGCGCGAGTCGACTCCCGCGGATGTGCAGCGCGTAGCCCGCGCTTACATGCGAAATTTGCGGTTTGTTGTTATCGGCGATCCTGAGAGCATTGATACGGGAATATTCACCCGCCAAAGCGCTGGTCAGTGAAATCAAACTGAAAAGGAAGTAATCAGTTTCTGATGGGCTGATCTTGCAACCCAAGACAGACAGTTAGTCTCTTAGTAAGACCAAATAAGACGATTAGAAGACGGGAAATCTATGAAACGCTGCTTTCTGACTTTTCTCCTCAGCCTCCTGTTAATTGCTCCTGCGGGCGTCCTTGGAGATGCTTCGGCGGTATCTCAACGCCGGCCCAGACCGGCCACGACCCAGCAGGGTAGTTCCGCTGCGCGACTGCCGGAGGCGAAGCTCGTCAACCGGATTCTGGCAAACGGTCTCGAGGTAATAGTGCTTGAAGATCACTCGATCCCGCTTGTCACCATTGAGATGGCGGTCAAGAACGGTTCCTACACGGAGCCTCCCGAGTTGAATGGCCTGTCGCATCTTTACGAGCACATGTTTTTTAAGGGAAACAGGGCCGTCGCCAACCAGGAGGAGTATCTAAAGACGATCGGGCAACTGGGAATAGCTTACAACGGCTCAACGCGAGAAGAGGTCGTTAATTACTATTTCACCACCACCAGTCCAAATCTTCGAACGGCAATGCAGTTTATGAAGGACTCGGCACGCTATCCGCTCTTCGATCGAAACGAGTTTGAGCGTGAACGACAAGTAGTGATCGGGGAGATCGATCGCAACGAGTCGAATCCGTTCTTCTATCTCAATCGCGAAATGAACGACCGGCTGTTCTTCAAGTATTCCAGTCGCAAGAATCCGCTGGGAAACCGGCAGACAATCAATGCTGCAACCACAGACATGATGCGGCTGATTCAGCAACGCTATTATATTCCCAACAATTCTGCGCTCGTGGTTACCGGCGCCGCAAATGCTGATGAGGTATTCAAGTTGGCTCAGGAGTTTTACGGTGATTGGGCGAAAGGGGAGGACCCTTTTGTAAAGTTCCCGCCTGTAGAACATCCGCCGCTACCGAAGAGCGAAGGCATCATCATTAACCAGCCGTTGCAGAATGCACTCATCATGATCGGCTGGCATGGTCCCTCGATCGGTAAAGATGACGACGCGACGTATGCAGCCGACGTCTTCTCATTCATTCTCCGACAACCGAATTCACGTTTTCAGCAGGCCCTTGTCGACAGCGGTTTGGTAATCGGAGTTGATCTGGGTTACTACACACAACGGAATGTTGGGCCAATCAATATCGTGGCGCAAACAACTCCGGAGAAAGCGCGCGAGGCCATAAAGGCCATCTACGCTGAGGTCGCTCGCTTTAACGACAAGGACTATTACACGGATCAGCAACTCGAGAGTGCCAAAGCCTTGCTTGAAGCAGACGACCTCTACTCACGAGAGAAATTAAGCGAATATGCGCACACGTTGTCGTTTTGGTGGGCCTCTACGGGGCTTGACTACTTCCGCGGTTACCTCGGACGGTTGCGTGACACCTCCCGCCAGGACATCAGCCGTTATGTCACCACCTATATCCAGGGCAAGCCTCACATTGGAATCGTGATGATTTCAGCGGAGGCGCAGGAGCAGGTGAAGTTGAAACCTGAAGAGTTGACAGGTCGATAAACAGGAAATTAACAGCACTATGGAAAAGCTAATTCGTCAGGTCCTTTACCTGTTTCTTCGCGCCAGAACCAATTGCCGCAGTCTTCTGATTGTGCCGATTCTGTTTGTCCTGGCACTGGCGCCGGCGGTGAGTATAGGGCAGCAGCAATCTGGTCCAGCGGCGACGCTTCCGACGGATCAGGGTCAGGCGACCGCGCCCACGCCTCAACAGACGTTGCAGAGCGTCGTTGCTAAACAGGCGGCGCTGGTCACTGAGTTCGACGTCAACGGACTCAAAGTCCTTGTGAAGCGACGTCCGGGCAGTCCGACCGTTGCCGCTGGTCTGTTTATTCGCGGCGGCGCCCGGAATTTAACTCCTGAGAATGCCGGCATCGAAGCTCTAATGCTGGCCGTCGCAACCGAGGCCAGCGCAAATTTTCCGCGTGTCCGAATGCGAGATGAACTGGCGCGGATGGGTACGGTAATTGGCTATGGTGTGAACTACGACTATTCAGCACTGACTTTTGGTTCGACGCGGCTCCACTTCGAACATTCCTGGAAACTTTTTACAGATGTCGCTCTGCGTCCCTCTTTTACGAAGGAAGACGTGGCCCTTGTGCAATCGCGACTTGTTGTTGCCCTCAGAGACGAGACTGTTGATCCCGATAACTATCTCCAGCGACTGCAAGAGGATGTAGCCTATGCTGGACATCCTTACATTAATCGTCCGCACGGTACTGCTGAAACCGTGGCAAGGTTGACGGTGGATGACTTACGCCGTCATCACCAAAAGATGATGTTTGCGTCAAGACTGCTTCTCGTGGTAGTGGGAGATTTGGACCCGACTCAATTGAAGCCGGTAATTACAGCAACATTCGGCAAGCTTCCCCGCGGAGACTATCGTTCCGAACCAGCTCCCCAACTTTCTTTCGACAAATCGATCGTCAATGTGACGGAGCGAGGGTTACCGACAAACTATGTGCAGGGAGTATTCTCGGCGCCGCCGCTGACTTCGCGTGATATCTATCCAATGCGTGTAGCAACTTCGATGCTGCGCGACCGGGTTTTTGAAGAAGTGCGCGTGCGGCGAAACCTCTCGTATGCACCGAGCGCTTTTCTTGGAAGCCAGGGCGCCAACCTGGGCGGCATCTACGTGACGGCAGTCGATGCCAATCAAGCCGTGCGCGTAATGCTTGCTGAGATTGAGCGCTTGCAGCGTGAACCGTTAAGCAGGGACGACATCGGTTCGATCATTGCCCAGTATCTCACCTCATATTACATGGGCCAGGAAACAAATGCGGCTCAGGCGGGACAGCTCGCGCAGCATGAGTTGATTGGTGGAGGATGGCGTAACTCAGTTCAGGTAATGGAGCGCCTGAATGCGGTAACTCCGGAAGACGTCCAGCGGGTCACGCAAAAATATATGCGCAACATTCGCTTTGTGGTGCTGGGGGATCCCAAGAGCGTTGATCAGGATGTGTTTACAGGGGGAAGAGCAGTGGGCGGTGAGCGGTAGGCAGTGCGCGGTGAGCAGTGAGCAGTAAACGGTATCAAGCTTTACTGCTCACTGCTCACTTATTCCCCGTTTCAATCAGATACTTCTCATAAAGCTTTTCGTCGAGTTGGCGGAGGATGCGGCTCTGTCTGGATGCCAACTGCTGATTGCCGATTTCAAAATAAGTGAGCGCCAGATTGTAGTAGGCTTCGGCACTATCAGGACTGAGGCGCGCGGCTTCATTGTACGAATCGATTGCCTCATTGAATCGGCCGGCAAAATAATAGGCATCTCCCAACTTGTTGTGGGCCTCTTCTGATTCCGGCCTGAGTTGCAGAGCTTGTTGATACGCTTGAATCGCTTCTTCGTTGCGACCCTGTTTGACCTTACAGTAGCCAACCTGAATCCACGCATCGGCCCTTTGGGGATTGCGATTAACGGCATTCTCAAAAAAGCCCAGCGCACTGTCGTAATTCCCGAGCCACATTGAGTCAAGACCTCGACGGTAAAGAGCGTCAGCCATGTCGCCACCCCTGACGTTTACTGGTAACTGGTTCAATTCCCGAACTTTGCCCGGTCGCAAGTCTTGAAGGCGAGCGGCGGCGATCGCCAGGTTTATGTTCTGACCGTTCGTCACTTTGACTGTGACGACGCCAACCACTTGCCCCTTGAGGTTGAAGACCGGACTGCCGCTGTTACCATGGGAAATGGGCGCTGTAACCTGAACGATTTTGCCGACACCGGGAACCTCCCGGATGGCCGAAACGATGCCGTCCGAGACCGAGCCTTCAAGTTTTAGAGGGTTCCCGATAACAAATATCTTCTCGCCTTCTTCGGGTAGGGATGTGCTCAACTCGACTGTGCGCGTCCGCTCAGGAGGTGAAGGCACGCTAAGGAGCGCGAGGTCGCCATCTTCATCAACAGCGAGTGCCCCAATGACCGGATAGAATCTTCCTTTGCCATCAAGCGTTTTGATCTCGGCCCGATGCGCGCGTCGCATTACGTGCAGATTGGTCACAATCTGTCCGGGGCCAACAAAAAAACCGCTGCCTGTTAAAAGTGGCTCACCTTTGGAGTCATAGGTAACAATGGCGACTACTGAGGGTTTAGCCCGGCGAACAAGTTCGGGTAGGTTCTCCTGACAGAAGATCTCGTCGACTGAGACAAAGGCTAAAACAATCAGCAGCAACTGGGGGAAGATGCGTCTGTGCATAATCGTAAAATTCAACCAGTTTTGAAAAAGGAAGTAACAGGGTTTTGGCCCTGGTTCCCAAGACTATCGTCGGGGAGTGCTAAGAGCTTGCGTTAGAAGGTGGCCGGTCCACCTTCGAGCCCGGTGAGGTCATATTAACTCAATAGAAATAGAATGTGAACACAATGAATGCTGAAAAGACTTCGGCCTCCGGTCTTTGAGGCCAAAAGGCCGAAGACCGAAGAACGAAAGCCGAAGACCAAAGTTTAGGGGTTTACCTGATTATCTCAATGACGCCGACAGTCGGACCCACAGGTTTTAGAACTGTCGTGATATCTGCTGTTGCGTCTTCCATAGTCAACAGCAAGCCGAAATCCTTCAGCGCTGTTTCAGACTTGATCTCAGCTTCGTCGCGACCCTCGACGTTCACAATCTGACCCAACCTCACGAACTCTTGGGTGGGTGATACGGCCCACAGGGTAAACAGCTTACCTGCCGGCGCGTTCTTCAGGTCGTCAAACTTCATCTGTACTTCAACCGGCCCTTCTGGTTGCGGAGTGATGTAAACATTCGCTTTCGCTCCGGTCATCGCTCCGGTGAATTTAACCTTAATTTTCGTGTCATCCCCCTTTTCATAAGCGGGGATATTCAGCATCGGTACGTTATAGGCGCCTACCGCGGTCGTGCCGGGGGTAGTTGTTGCCGCAACGCGCTCGCCGACAGGCTGGCTCGTATGCGGAATTACGGCAAAACCAGTGGGTACCGCGCTTCTCAAGACTACCTTAGTGTCGTGGCCGTAGGTACTCAGGGTGTCAGGTGAAGCGACGATCATAAATTGGGAAAGTGGCGTAGTCGTCGTCAGCGTTCCCATTCCCTTAGCGAGAGTCACGGGACCCAGCAGAGTCATTGTGCCGCTCGGCTCGACTGCATAAACGTTTACTGCAATAACGTCTTCCGGCAGTCCGGAGAGATTCAGTTGGATCCGAGTGCCATCATCATCGCGTAGGATTGTCGCCAACCCCGTTGCTCCAGTTCCTTCCACGGGGTTCAAGGTGACCTTCACTTCCTTGCCTGTGGGATATTCGATAATGGTATAGGTGCCATCAGGGTGCTGGGTGACAGTAGTTACGGGTGTCTGGGTTTGAGGTTCAATTGGATCCGGAGCGGGTGTCTGTGCCAGGACCGCTACGGCGGTTGAGACTACCAGAAGTAGTACCGCTACTCCGATGCTGCTTAGCTTACTAAACATTGATGATGCTCCTCCTTAATTGTGAATGATCTGTTCCGGCTTGGTGGGGGAATCTGTCGGGCGTGAAACGGTACAATTCAGCATTTAATCGGCAAGACCCATGCCATTTCCACATGCTGGAAATAAGCGCAATTCGACAATCAGGTTGAGATGTGGGGATAAGTAATGGCAGGAAAGAGTTCAGGGACGGAACATTACAATACACGTATGTATTGCAACTAACCGACTTTTGTGGAGAAAGCGGATCTTAGTAACTAGTTACTTCCTGGATTGCCCGGGCGACGTCCGTTACCTGCGGGAGAATCGCATCTTCGAGTTGCGGGGCATAGGCAACAAACGTATCGAGAGCAGCGACCCGTTTTACGGGAGCGTCGAGGAACTCAAAGAGTTCATTCGCGATGCGTGCGGCAATTTCTGCCCCATATCCGAACGATAGTGAGTCTTCGTGAGCAACAATGACTCTGTTTGTTTTCTTTACAGATGTCACGATTGCCTCCCAGTCATAGGGCGCGAGACTGCGCAGGTCGATGATCTCGACGCTGATACCCTGCTGTTCAGCCTGTTTCGCGGCAACCAATGAGCGTTGTACAAGGGCGCCGTAAGTGATGATCGAGACATCTTTTCCTTCGCGCACGGTCCTCGCTTTCGCAAACGGGATCATGAAGTTGTCCGGCGGATATTTTGACTTGTTGTAGGCTTGCCGGTAGAGGTGTTTGTGCTCCAAAAATAATACCGGATCGTCACACCGGATAGCGGTGCGCAAAAGGCCATTCGCATCAAGCGCATTCGAAGGATAAACAACCCGTAGACCGGGAATCTGAGTGAAGGTGGAAACGCCGGATTGAGAGTGGTATACAGCCCCACCCTTCAGATACCCGCCAATCGGCACACGAATCACCAGTGGAGCTTTCCACTCATTTCCCGAGCGCCAACGGAGAAGCGCCAGTTCATTGCGAATCTGGTGCATGGCCGGCCAGATATAGTCGAAGAACTGAATTTCGACCACCGGCTTCAGTCCGCGAGTTGCCATTCCAATAGCCCTGCCCACGATGTTGGCTTCGGCGAGGGGCGAATTAAACACGCGACTGCTGCCAAACTTGCGTTGCAGATTCGCTGTGACTTTAAAGACTCCTCCTTTTCCCTTCACCGTCTCGAGATATTCTTCGCGCGAGCAGTCAGCAACATCCTCGCCAAAAACAACGATGCGAGGATCTCGCGCCATCTCTGTGTGCATACACCGATTAATGAGATCGACCATCGTGCCGGGGTTGCCGCTAAGTTCAGCGTCGGCTTCGGTGTCAAAGTCTTCCGAGGTGGGATCTACATCCGGAGAATAGACGTAAAGCGTCGCTGTGCTGGGATCGGGTTGCGGGCTGGCTAGAGCCTCGTCAGCAGCTTCATTTACTTCGCGGTCAATGGCAGTTTTTATCCGTTGCAACTCGTCCTGATCGACGATTCCCTCGTCGATCAGAAGCGCGCCGAAGCGTTTGATTGGATCGCGCTCTGATTCGGCAGTTCGCTCTTCGTCGGGCCGATAGAGACGTTCATCGTCCGAGAGTGAATGTGAATATGGTCGAATAACCCGGGCATGCACAAAAGCCGGACCCTGGCCTCTGCGACAATGTTCAACTGCGCGTCGCAATGCGGCGAGGGATTCGATAACGTTTGTCCCGTCGCACCTCTCCATGTGAAGATTGGGGAAGTTCTCGACGAGGCGGGAAACGTCTCCACCGGGCGTTTGCACCTCAACAGGTACGCTAATCGCATAGCCGTTGTCTTCCAGCAGGAACAGCACCGGCAGTTTCAGATTGGAAGCAGTGTTCAAGGCTTCCCAGAATTCGCCTTCACTGCTTGTGCCGTCGCCGAGTGAGACGTAGACAACCTCATCGGCCTGAAAGTTTTCAACGCGCCCCTTCAACTCTTTGATCAGTTTGTATCGATACCCTGCTTCGGCGGCGCCCACAGCCTGCAATAGTTGAGTTCCTGTGGGCGAAGATTGCGAGACGATGTTCAGTTTCGTATGGCCCCAGTGCGAAGGCATCTGCCGTCCATGTGAATTCGGATCGCTGTCGGCAGCAACTGCCGACAGTAGCTGTTCGAGTGGAGTCATCCCGAGTTGCAGGCATAACGCTCGATCGCGATAGTAAGGATAGAACCAGTCATAACCGGGTTTTAAAACCGTTCCGGCAGCCACCAGCACTGCCTCATGTCCCGCGCCGCTGATTTGAAAGAAGATCTTGTTCTGGCCTTTCAATTGGATCTCTTTGTCATCGAGCCGCCGGGACAGGTACATGGTGCGATAAATCTGGACCATCTGCTCCGGGCTGAGTTCCAGGCCTGCGAGTGCCTCACGAGTAGTCTCGGTGGGTTGCGGTTTTGACCTGGCCTGCGATGCTGCCGCAGATTTCTTTCGAGAGTTCTGGCCCGATTCGCGCACGGGCGCCGGCGCCGCTACGCTAACTTCCTCGAGCGGCTCGGTCCGTTTCACCAACTTCAAAACTTTCGTATCAGTCTTCATAGTCACTCGCTAAGGTCATTCGGAACTCCTCGGCCATCGAGGGATGTCCATGGGCCAACGCGGCTTTGATACCGCGCTCGTAAGCTTCTCTGGCCTTATCGCGCTGACCGGTCTTATCGTAAGCGCGGGCCAGCATCCCGAAAGCATTTCCTTCATCGTCTGAACTTTCAAGGTAGCGTGTCAGCGTGGCAATCAATTCATCGTTATCGCCGGTCTTTTCATATTCCTTTGCCAAACCAAACATGACAGTGCTGTTGCCCGGATCAGATTCAAGGATCTGTTTAAAGATATCGATTCGCGATGCAGTCAAGTCTCTGACTCACTTTCCGATGATCAGCTTTGCAATTGTCTGCAACTGCATGTTCGATGTGCCTTCGTAGATCGCGCCGATCTTGGAATCACGCCAGTACTTCTCGACCGGGTAGTCCTTGACATACCCGTATCCACCATACAATTCAATGGCTATCGAACTGATTCGTTCCGCAGTGCGCGAGGAGAAGAGTTTGGCGATGGCCGCCTCTTTAACAAAGTTCAAGCCGGCGTCTTTCATCCGGGCGGCGTTATAAACCAACAGGCGCGCCGCTTCGAGTTCGGTTGCCATTTCGGCCAGTTGAAACTGGACGGCTTGAAACTGATTGATTGGTTTCCCAAACTGTTGTCGTTCGCCGGTGTAGGCCAGCGCTGCATCCAAAGCCCCGCGCGCAATTCCGATCATCTGAGCGCCAATGCCAATTCGCCCTTCGTTCAAGGTCTCGATCGAAACCTTGTAGCCTTTACCCAATTCGCCGAGAACGTTCTCCTTCGGTACCTGACAATCTTCGAGGATCAGTTCGGTCGTCGAAGAGGCGCGGATCCCGAGCTTGTTCTCCTTTTTCCCAACTGAGAAACCGGGAAACGCCTTTTCGATAATGAAGGCGGTGATCCCGCGATAGCCTGCTTCCGGGTTTGCATTTGCGAAAAGAACAAAGACCTCGGCTTCATTTCCGTTTGTGATCCAGAGCTTGCGACCGTTGATGATGTAGTGGTCGCCGCGATCGACTGCGCGCGTCTGCATTGCAAAGGCGTCAGAACCGGATCCCGCTTCGCTCAGGGCATAGGCGCCTACACGGCCGGATGCGAGTTGCGGCAGATACTTTTTCTTCTGCTCTGGATTGCCCCAGCGAATGAGCGCGTTGTTCACCAGGGTGTTCTGTACATCGACAAGGACGCCTACTGAAGCGTCGACCCGCGATAGTTCTTCAACAGCCAGAATCGCGGTGAAGAAAGAGCCTCCTGCCCCGCCGTATTCTTCGGGGGTCTCGATACTCATCAGGCCCAGATCGAAGCATTGCTTGAGCAGCGCCGGATCGAGCTTCCCCTCCTCCTCCATCGACTCAACTCGAGGGCGAAGCTCTCCTTCGGCAAACTCGCGCACGCTCGCACGAAACATCTGTTCGTCTTCGGAGAGTGTCGTCAGAGGTAAAGCAGATCGCTGTTCTGTTACTATTTCGGTTTGACTCATATTATGGCCTGCACTGGTTGAGGGGTAGTTCTTAACTTAGCCTGACATGATAATCAAGGCTGAACCAAAAACGCAAAAGCCGATGTAGCGCATCCTGTCCGGGTTGCGTCTGGAGATAGCACTAAAACTCTCGTTAGAACCCCCTCGGGCTTCGTTAAAGCGCTCCCTTTCACAATCCACCCGTAAGCTGAACTGCTTGCGCTACGGCGAGGAGGCAAACCCAACTGTGTTAACGTATCCCTTCTCAGTTGACCTTAAGTGGGGAGTTAAGTCGATTGGAAGACAAAGCCCTATCCGACGGGGCCACGACAAGAAAGTTCGCGCCATTCGGGATCATCTTTGCAATTCTCGGGTTGTTGCTCTTTGCCTACTTCGTAAGGAGAGCTGGAGTCGGAGTAATCTTCGAGGGTATCAAGCGTCTGGGTGCGGGCTTTCTGCTGATTCTGACATTCTCGGCAATTCGTCACTCGGTTCGCTCACTCGCGTGGATGAAATGCTTTGAGCCTCCGTACAGGCTCCGCTTTCGCGATGCTTTTGCCGCCCGCATCATGGGCGACGCGCTCGGTAACATCATTCCGCTTGCCAGCATGGCAGTCAGCGAGCCATCAAAGGCGGTTCTGGTAAGGAAACAGGTTCCCTTGATGGCTGCCTTGTCGGCGCTCGCGATTGAGAACATTTTCTACAGCCTCTCGGTAACGCTCTTCATCTTCTCCGGGACCGCTACGTTGCTGTTGGCTTTTCCCCTGCCAAAGGCGCTCCGTTACGCGAGCTTTGGGGCCCTGTTAGTGACTCTTGTGATCGCGCCGCTGGGCTACCTCGTAATCTACAAACAGTGGCGTGTGTTGAGCGGCGCCGTCTCATTCTTTGGTCGTCGTGGTCTGGCTCGAAGCTGGATGGCGAAAGCTGTTCCCCGAGCCCAGATTCTCGAAAGCCAGATCTACGGATTTTACCGGCGCAATCGTGGACGTCTGCTCCCAATCTTTGCACTTGAGATCAGTTTTCACCTGGCGGGCGTTGCCGAAGTCTACACGGTTTTGTCGTTTATCAGTCCGCTGGTTGCGCCTACCCTGCTTACCGCCTTTTTGCTGGAATCCGTTAACCGGATCATCAACGTGACTTTCAAGTTTGTGCCGCTGCGTACGGGAGTAGATGAGGCGGGTACCGGGATGCTGGCAAACGTGCTTGGCTTCACGACGGCGATTGGGGTAACCCTTGCAATCATTCGCAAAGGCCGGGACATCTTCTGGACCTCGATAGGGATTGCGTTGCTATTGCGACGCGGCCTATCTCTCAAAGGCGTCGCGCGAGAGACTGAGGGGCTGGTCGAGGAGGTTGTTCCGGAGGAGGGCTAGTGTGATTTAGCGGAGCGATCTTAAACTGCAAAAAGTGGCCACTCTCATTCATACGCCAGAGCGCTGACTGGGTCGAGGTTTGAGGCGCGAATAGCCGGATAAAGAGCTCCCAGTGCACCACCCAGCAAGCCGATCGCCGCTGCCGTCAGCGCCCAGGCCAGACTAAACTCGAACATCAGACCAAAGATATTGCTGATCACATAACCCGCAACAAAAGAGGCCGCGAAACCTGCCAGCAGACCGATTACGCTGATCAGCATTGCCTCTTTCTCGATTATCCCAATGATATAGCCGCGCGATGCGCCAAGCGCTTTTAGGATTCCAATCTCGCGCGTCCTCTCGGTAATCGTTGTATACATCGCCAGCATGACGACAAGCGCGCTGACTACGGCGGCAAGCCCAACAAGCACGCGCAGAAATACGCCCAGGTAGGGAATCGTTTTCTCTGGGCTGGCAAACACTTCGCTTGTCAATTGGACTTTGTTTCCGGGTAACTCCGTCTCAATCCGGTTACCCACGACAGTAACCTCGTCGGGATTGCGGACCTTTAAGAGGATGTAGGTGCAACGTCCTGGAGATTCAAGCGCCTCTTGCATCGCTTCCAAAGACATCTTTATCCGGGCGCCTGACTCCGGCGCGTAGATTCCAGTTACGCGATAAGGCTTGTTGCCAAAGAGATTTAATGTGCTACCTACTGCCAGTCCGTCGTTGCGGGCCTTGGTTTCGTCGATAACTACCTCGTCATTTGCCTGCGGGGCAGCACCGGCGAGCAGCCGCAGTTGGTTGACCCGTGAAAAGGGTTCCCACTCGAGTCCTTCAATGCGCTCGAAGCCGAAGCCACGGCTACCCTGCTGCACATAGACAATGACCGGCATAGCCTCCTCTACACCGGTTATCTGACTAAGAATCTCGACGTATTTGACACTGAGGTTTGCGCTCGAAGCGGTCAAATGCATGGAACCGGGGCGGGTAAAAATCATCTCGGCGCGAAGGTTAGAAGCGCGGCGCTGCATATCGTTCGACATACCGCGAGCCAACCCGGTAAACATCATCACGAGAGTCACACCAAGAGCGATGCCGGCAACGCTCACAAGGGTGCGAATTGGTCGCTGGCGAATGTTGGAAGTAATGAGATTATCCATAAGAAGCGAAAGGGTTACGTGACTGCTAAGATAAGACATTTCGCCCGAACCTGCCACTGACTGTGGCGCATGTTGTCCTGCTTGCGAATGGGGCTAAGAGAATGTTGTGGAGGAACTTGAGATGTTTGCTGAGAGTTTTAGCTTAGGACCGGAACGCAACCTGGACAGGATGCGCCACCGCTGGATTCCAATGATTCAGATCAGCTAATCTCAGCACATGAAACCCATGAGAAGAAGCGTTTTTCCCCTTATCCTGCTGAGTCTGCTACTTGCTCTGGTTCTGTCCCCTTTTGCCGGTCAGGGTCAGACGCCGGATCGCGTCCACCTCACGGTGCTTGGCACAACTGACCTGCATGGCAATATCTATCCGCTCGATTACTACACCGACAAACCCGATAACCGAGGCCTGGCGAAGGTTGCGACTTTGATAAAGAGAGTACGCGCTGAGAATTCAAACGTGATTCTCGTCGATTCAGGCGACACGATTCAGGGGACTCCGCTGGCCTACTACCATAACAAGAAGAACAACGCGCCTCCTGACCCGATGATGCTGGTCATGAGCGCGCTGAAATTCGACGCAATGGCCGTGGGTAATCACGAGTACAACTTTGGCTTGGATGTTCTTAGCAAGGCGCGTAGCGAAGCAAAATTCCCCTGGTTGTCCGCCAACACATATAAAGGGGACGAAACCTACCACCAGCCTTACATCATTAAGGAAGTTGAGAGCGTGCGAGTGGGTATTCTTGGGCTCACAACCCCAGGGATTCCAAACTGGGAAAACATTCAGAACTATAAAGGACTCGAATTTCGGGAGCCTGTCAGCGAGGCGAAAAAGTGGGTTTCCATATTGCGTGACAAAGAGCGGGCTGATGTAGTCGTGATTGCGATGCATATGGGGCTTGAGGAGGACTTGCGAACCGGCACGATCAGCCCCAGCCAGGTTGCAAACGAGAATGCCGCGGTCGCAATCGCTAGACAGACGTCCGGCGTTGACGCGATCTTCATGGGCCACACACACCGCGACACTCCCGCGACCATGATTAATGGAGTGGTGTTGACTCAAGCAAACCACTGGGGCCGGCATCTGGCGCGCGCAGACTTGTATCTTCAGAAGGATGGGGAGCGGTGGCGAGTCTACGCAAAGTCGGCGCGCACGATTCCTGTCGACGACAGCGTTCCTGCCGATCCGGAGATTCTGAAACTTGCTGAGCCCTACCACACGGAGACGCAAGCCTGGTTGTCAAAAGTGATCGGCGAGTCAGCAGCCGAATTGACCGCGACCGAAGCGCGATTTCGCGACACGGCCATTCTGGACCTGATTCAGCGCGTACAACTGGACGTTGGAAAAGCCGATGTCTCGATGGCTGCCAGCTTTAATCCTCGCGCGCGCATTCCAAAAGGGCCAGTGACTGTGCGCGACATTGCAGGCCTGTACGTTTACGAGAACACGCTGGTTGTACTCGAGGTTACCGGCGCCCAGTTGAAAGAGGCCCTCGAGCATTCGGCAAGGTACTTTCGCGCTTATGAACCCGGCAAGACAGCCGCCGAGCTCGTGGATGAAAAGATCCCAGCCTACAACTTCGATGTGGCCGAGGGTGTTGAGTATGAACTCAATATTTCAAAGCCAGTAGGACAGCGTATTCAAAATCTTCGCTTTCGCGGTAGACCGTTGCGCTCGACTGAGAGGCTTCGGCTGGCGACAAATAACTATCGCGTGAATGGAGGCGGGGGCTACACTATGTACCGCGATGCACCGGTGGTCTACCGGTCTAGTGATGAGATTCGAGAGTTGATAATTGAATGGGTTGAGCGGAATAAGAGTATTCCAGCAGAGCCAACGAATAATTGGCGAATTATTCCTTAGATGGTACTTGGGGGGACTAGATGGTTGCGAACTTTGCGCCAACGTGATTTTGGTTTCCGGTGTTAGATATCAGACCACGAGCGAATGTCCACAAACTCCCACCGTCTGACTGACCGAGGTCAGGTGTTATCGATAAGCGCAGGGCGGCAACAGAGTAGGCTACTTATACTGAGCGCGGGTGCGGCCGCTGCCGTTTGGCTCCAGCGTCGAAAGCAAGATGTAGCTCTTGGACCAGAGCGGAGTCGTTGAGCCGCCGCTTTCCGTGTATTCAGCCAGCGTTGAGCCACCATCAGCCGCGTAATTGTGGCGCATCCTGTCTAGGCTGCGTTTGTGCAGTTACCCTAAAACTCACAGTGAACCACTCGGCTTGTTATCGATTCGCTCACGTCTACGAACCGTTTGCGCTGCGGCGACACAATCCCTATCGCCCAAACGCAAGCTGGACAACATGCGCTACATTGCGGTCCGGTTGCGGTTGATGTACACGTGCGAAGTGAAGAGCGAGTTGCCCAGGTTTTCAAGCCTGGCGGACCGTGAGCGGCGCGGGCTCTTGTTCCCGTTGGCTGCGATCGCGTGAGCCTTCAGTTAGTGTAGGTGGTGGCGGAGGAGGATTCGCCACAAGAACCTCCAGCGCTGCATCGAGCGCTTCTGAAATCCGTGACACAAAAACGATCTGTAGCTCCTTACGTACGTCTTCAGGCACATCCTCGATATCGGCTTCATTCCGCGAGGGAAGAATAATGCGTCGTATGCCCGCTCGATGTGCTGCCAGTATCTTTTCTTTCACCCCACCTACTGGAAAAACGAGGCCAGAAAGCGTGATTTCCCCCGTCATCGCTGTATCGGGTCTGACTCGGCGGCCGCTGTAGAGTGAGGCCAATGCCGAAGTAATGGTCACTCCGGCACTTGGCCCGTCCTTGGGAATAGCGCCTGCCGGCACATGCAGGTGCACGCCGTACTCCTTGAACATCTCCGCATTGATGCCGAAATCGCCGGCATGCGACCAGAGGAACGATTGGGCCGCACGCGCTGATTCCTGCATCACCTCGCCCAGTTGCCCGGTAATCGTCAATCCTCTCCCACCAGGCAGCAGCGTGGCTTCGACAAACAGTACCTCACCGCCCATCTCGGTCCATGCCATCCCCGTGGCCACGCCCGCTGGTAGTTCCTTGCGAGCCTGCTCGGGATAGAATTTTGGCGCTCCCAGATACTGAGACACATCGGCTGCATCTACAGTGATTCGTTCAGCTTCTCCCTGGGCTATCTTTAAAGCTACCTTGCGCGCTACGCTGCCGATACTGCGTTCGAGTTGACGTACTCCTGCCTCTCTTGTGTAACGGGTAGCGATCAGTTCGATAGCTTCAGATGTGATTGTGAACTGCTCCACCGTCAACCCATTCTCAAGAATCTGCCGCGGAGCCAGGTAGCGCTTTGCAATCTCGAGTTTCTCACGGTCGCTATACCCGGCAATGCTGATCACTTCCATGCGATCGCGCAACGGCGCGGGAATTGGGCCAAGCTGATTGGCTGTAGCAATAAAGAATATCCGCGAAAGATCAAATGGCAGGTCGATGTAGTGATCGCGGAACGAGTTATTCTGCTGCGGATCCAGAATCTCTAGTAGGGCAGATGCCGGATCCCCCCGATAATCGGCGCCCAGCTTGTCGATCTCGTCGAGCATCATTAACGGATTGTTTACGCCGGCGCGTCTAAGCGCCTGAATGATCCGGCCGGGCATCGATCCTATATATGTACGGCGGTGGCCTCGCAATTCGGCTTCATCTCGTACTCCACCCAGCGACATCCGCTCGAATTTGCGACCGAGAGCCCGTGCTATCGAACGCCCTAAGGACGTCTTACCCACGCCCGGCGGTCCAACGAAACAGAGGATGGGACTCTTTGTGTCCGGCCGCAGCTTGATTACAGCAAGAAACTCAAGAATCCGCTCTTTGACGTCCTCCAGGCCGTAGTGATCTTCATCAAGGATCCTGCGAGCTTTGTTTAGGTCGAGCGCGCCCTCAGAAGATTTTTTCCAGGGTAGTTCGAGAATGTATTCGAGATAAGTCCGAATGACATGATAATCGGGCGCGGCTGCCGGCAGCCGCTCCAGTCGCTTTAGTTCACGCTCGGCTTCAGTGTGGACTTCCTCAGGCAGGTCTGCGGCTTCTAAACGTTCGCGGAGCAGTTCTGCCTCCGCACGTTCTCCCCCCTCGTCGTCACCCAATTCCTTCTGGATTGCCTTCATCTGCTGGCGCAGTATGTAATCGCGCTGAGCCTTGTCCATTTCGGACTGCGCTTCAGTAGCAATCTTTGAGCGCAACTGAATAATCTCGAGTTCACGCGCCAGATTCGCGTGGGCCAATCGCAGCAACTCGTCCGCGGTGTTGGCCTCAAGCATCTTCTGTTCCTGCTCGACGCCCAGACTCAGAATCGAACCGAGAAAATAGGCCAGACGGACAGGTTCAACCGACCCAAGGATCGCGACGCGCACTTCGGGCGGCACTCCCGGCAAGAGAGCGAGTGCCTGCTGGATCATCCCCTGTAGGTTTCTTTTTGTCGCTTCGACCTCTTCAGCGTCTACAACCTCGGGCGCCGGGAGGATCTGAATCACAGCCCGCAGATGCGGTTCTTCCTGCTTCCATTCGACGACCTTGAAGCGCTCAGTTCCCTGCACGATGATCTGCATCGTGTTTTCCACGCGTTCCATTCGCTTGATGTTTACGAGGGCGCCGACTTCGTAAAGATCCGGCGGCTTGGCATCTTGTCCTGAATTCGCGTCGGGACGAACAGTAATGCAGCCGAGTAATTTTTCTTCAGTAGCCAACGCAGCCTCGACCGCAGCCACTGAGCGGGGTCGGCCGACCGCCAGCGGTACCACCGTCTCCGGAAAGAGAGTTGTGTTCTGGAGCGCCAGAATAGCAACCTCGAAGGGTTCGGTGTTTGGCGAGAAGCTGGGTTGCGCTTCATCAGCAGGTTTTGGCGTAAGGGGGGCTTCCTCACTTAATTGCTGAGGTTGTTCGGGTTTCTCAGACATTGCAGCTCCCATTCGTCAGTTTAGGCAAAGCTCGCGGCGTCCCTTCAGCCGGCGGACTCTTCACAACGCAGGTGGATGATCAGGAAACCATCACGGTAATCATGGTCCAAAGAAGCGCCCTGAATCGCACAGGGAAACTGAATCAGTTTCTCGAAGCGACTGTAAGTGATCTCCATCTGATGACAGACGAATCCCTCGGTACAGGATGTGTCCCGCCGGCAGCCGCGAATACGTAAGCCCGAATCCTGTAACTCGATCTCCAGATCACTACTGTTAACCCCAGCGAGATCAACTTTAATGATCCAACCGTCGCGACTGCGGTAAACATCGGCCGACGGGTTCCACAGGCGCCGGGACGGCCTTGCTCGATGACTGACCGTCATCAGGGAGAGCGCGCGTTCAGGTTTTGGCATAGCCCAAAGGATAAGGGAAAACGAAAAATAATCAAAAGGGAAGCGGTGTTCGCCAGCTTCCCTTTGATGTCTAAAGAGCCCGCCGTTAGCTGAAAAGCCGGCTCCAGAAAGAGGAGCGGCTCGAAATTTCTTCAAGCGCCTGGGCCAGTTCGAGATCCTCCTCGGTTTCCAGCGCTACGTCGGCCATCGAGATGATGCCGCGTAGGTAACCATTGTCCGTAATCACCGGAATCCGGCGAACCTGCTTGTCGCCCATTTTGCGGATGACATCGACTACCCGGTCGTTTGGTTTCGCGTTGTAAATATCGGTTGACATTATCTCTTCTGCGCGTTGCGTGTTTGCTTCTTTCCCCTCTGCAACGGCTCGGATGACAATGTCACGATCCGTAATGAGGCCCACCAGTTTGCCATTTCCCGGTGTTCGGGCTCCGGTTCGGTAGTCTTCCCGGCCATTGCCTTCTTCCAGATCGTAGTCGACTACCGGAATGACTCCCGTGTCCTCCTGCTTCATCATCAACGCTACCTGATGGAGTGGTGTATCCCGGGTTGCCACTGCCAGATCGGTCGTCATGATGTCCCGGCACCGCAACCGAGAACGGTGCATGCGCTCGCGGCCGTAATGACCCTGCGGATAGTCGCGTCTGCTCTCCGGAGGGGAGTAGCGCTCCGTCTCGCCCCGATATCCCATGCGCTCCCCATAGCGAGGTTCGTCATAGTCATACTCAGCGACCTCACCAAAGCGTCCTTGCCCATAATCCAAACGGCCGGCACGCCAGTCGCGATCGCGCTCAGCGTATGGGCTCCTAGGTTCTTCTCGTCGGAAGCGTTCGCGCTCGAATTCCGGCGACCTGCGATAACGGTCGCGTTCATTGTCCAGCTCACTTCTGTATCTCCTCATGATCTCCCTCCTAGCCTCATAAAACTTTTAGGAATCAAATATAATCCCTGGGGGCCAATGGGGGATCTTTCGGATCTGTGGCGACAAAGGAGCTGAACCTAAGCTCCTCTTTTGGGGTGCGCCTATCCCACTTCAATCTCGGCAATCAATTGCACCCGTGAACTCACGTCCAGCGTGCCCACTTCGATCGGAGTTGCGGCTCCTACGCGTGCCCTCATCGTGTCGACCTGGGCTTCGTAAACCGGCATTGGCCGGATCAGACCCTCCTCCTGCACTTCGACGACTCGTACTACGCGTCCATTGAGCGCCTTAGCAATCACCTGTGCTTTGCCAATCGCGGTGCGGGTGGCTTCGCTCAAGGCCTGGTCCTTTGCCGGACGGTCTTTTCGCAAAGTGAATCCTATACCTGTGATGTCGTTCGCCCCTGCCTCCGAAGCAGCATCGATGACAGCGCCTACCTTCGTCAGGTCGCTGATGGTTACAGTGACACTGTTTCGCGCTTCATAGCCGACAATGGTCGGTGGCTGGTTCTCCTTGTAGATTCGTTGAGGCACCAGACTGTATCCGCTGGTCTTGATTTCGGCGCCTGCGCCCATGGCAGCCTTCACCGTGCGCACAACTGCATCACTCTTGGTGGCAGTTTCCTGTTGCGCTTGTAGAGCCTGACGCGCCTGACTCACGACCGAAATAGTCACTATTGCCGTATCAGGCTGGGCTTGAACGATCGCGTCGCCACCAACTCTGACGCGCGTGAACCTTTGCGATTCCTGACCACCTCCGGTAGCTGTGCCTTGCAAAGGCCGCATAGTCCGAGCCTCGAAGGGCACGCCTTCCATGTAGATGGTGACAGCATCCGGTTTTGTTTCGCCCGTAGCCTCGACCTCGGAACCCTCCTTAAACCAGCTCTGATTCTGAAACTGCGTAGCATTCAATATTAAATATTTCTCTCCATTCGTAGCGATCAACCAACCGCCTGCTTCGACCGTTTTTTGCAATCGCCCATGAACAGTGATCTCTTTTGCGAACGCTTGACTGGTCAGCATTGAAATCAGTGCCAGGGCGCATAAAATTGCCGATATTCGCTTTCTCATTGTGTCTCCTTCTTCATCCTGTTTCTTGATTGCGGGCGCGGGAAGAGGTCCAGGGGAGTAGCGCCGCAAATCAAAGAACGCCCGGAGCCGACAATTCTTGCTGTTGCTGGCTCTGATTTGGCTGTTTTGTTACGATTCATGCGATGCAATCATTCAATACTAAGATCGGCAACTTCAGAAGACCAGAGCCAAAGGGGCAAACCGTGACTGTTGGCCGTGTCGAGGATGTACCCCCCGGTCGTTGTGCTACGGTGGAGCTTCTCGATGGCAGCGAGCTGGCCCTTTACAATGTCAATGGCGAATTCTATGCCACCGAGAATTTCTGCCCACATAAGGGGGCGCCTTTAGCAGACGGCAAGCTCTGTCAACACATGATCGAGTGTGACTGGCACGGTTGGCGTTTTGATGTTCGCACCGGTCAGTGTTTGAACGCGTCCGGCGGCGTGCGAACCTATAAGGTGATTGTTGACGAAGGAATGATAAAGATTGAGGTCTAAGGCCTAGGCGCCATCGTTGCCGATAGCTTCTACGGGACAGCATGTGAGAGCTTCTTCACAAGCCTCGCGTTCTTCGTCAGTTTCGGGTTGTTTGAATACAAATGAATAGTTATTTGCGTCACAGCGGGTGAAGTTCTCAGGTGCAGTGTCGCGGCAGACATCACAGTCGATGCAGGAAGAGTCTACGTAATACGTTCCAGGCACATTCTCCTTTACGCGATCGTTTCGATCAGGCACTTCGAGGTTCCTTCAATCCTTTTGGCGTGGCTCGCTGGGCTGAGACTGCGTGTTGCCTTTCACCACTATCTCACCCACTGCGCGTCATCTCTTCGGGTTTCACATAACGGTCAAATTCTTCGCCCGTCAGGAATCCGAGTTCAATACAGGACTCGCGCAGACTGATTCCTTTTTTGTGCGCGTTCTTGGCTACCTGGGCTGCTCGATCGTAACCAATGTACGGATTGAGCGCTGTAACCAGCATCAGAGAGCTCTTTAAGTGCTCGTCTATTTGGGCGCGATTGATTTCGATCCCGGCAACGCAATGTTTTAAAAACGAATCGCTTGAGTCATGCAGCAATCGAATGGAATGCAGCAGGTTGTGAATCATCACGGGCTTGAAAACATTCAACTCGAAGTTGCCTTGCGAACCTGCGAAGCCGACCGCCGCATCATTGCCAAAAACCTGGACCGCGACCATAGTCAACGCTTCACTCTGCGTCGGATTAACCTTTCCCGGCATAATCGACGACCCCGGTTCGTTTTCCGGGAGAATGAGTTCGCCCAGCCCGCATCGTGGCCCAGACGCAAGCCAACGAACGTCATTCGCAATCTTCATTAGAGAGCCGGCCAACGTCTTAAGGGCCCCGCTGGCAAAAACGATCTCATCGTGTGCCGATAGCGCCGCAAACTTGTTCGGATGCGAACGGAATGGCAGTTCAGTCAGCTCTGCAATGACTCTGGCTGCCCGTTCGCCAAACTCCGGAGGCGCGTTCAAGCCTGTGCCCACGGCGGTGCCCCCAATTGCAAGATCCAGGAGACCCGATAACGCTAATTGCAGTCGTTCTACATCACGAGCCAGCAGAGTGGCCCATCCCGACATCTCCTGGCCCACAGTCAACGGAGTTGCATCCTGGAGGTGGGTGCGCCCAATCTTTACTACGTCGGCAAACTCTGTCGCTTTAGCCTCAATTGTCTCTTGAAGGTTTCGGATCGTCGGGTTAAGCCAGTTGATCTGTTCCGCGGCGGCGATGTACATCGCAGTTGGAAAGGTATCATTCGACGACTGCGACATGTTTACATCGTCATTTGGGTGAATCGGTTTCTTGCTGCCCAATACGCCCCCGGCCAACTCGATTGCGCGGTTAGCAATCACCTCATTGGCATTCATGTTGGTCTGGGTGCCGCTACCCGTCTGCCAGATTCGCAACGGAAAATGTTGGTCCAGCTTGCCTTCAATGACCTCTTCGGACGCCGTCACGATCAACTTTGCCTTATCACTGGGAAGTTTTCCCAACTCCTCATTAACCAGGGCGGCAGCCTTTTTGAGAATGCCGAACGCTCGAATCAGCTCGCGGGGCATCACGTCGGCGCCGATATTGAAATAGATTAGAGAGCGTTGAGTCTGGGCGCCCCAATACTGATCGGCGGAGACTTCGATTTCGCCCATCGAGTCGGTTTCAATGCGGGTTTCCGCGCGGCTCTGCTGTTCGGCTGTCTCTCGTTGCATCGGGATAGTCTCTGTCTGAGGGGTCGTTGAAGAGCTCTTTTGAGTGGAATCCGTCGTTGGCTTCATTGCTACCGAAGCAATTCTACATCACGAGCGCACGGGCTGAAACTCGACCGCACGTTGTAAGGAGTGGGATTGGTGGTTAGTCCTGAGTGACAGGCGCTCCTTCCTCCTTCCAGGCTTTCCAGCCCCCGACCATGGAGAACACTTGCGTATAGCCCATTTGCTGGAGAACGTCGGCGGCGAGGGCCGAACGATAGCCGCCACCGCAATAGAGAATTAGCTCGGTTGATTTGTCCGGGATGCTTGCTTCTATGTCCCTCTCTATAATGCCCTTGCCCAGATGTTCCGCGCCTTCAGCATGACCCGCCTCCCACTCGGCGTCTTCGCGCACATCAATAAGCCGGGCTTCAGGATTTGCCTGCAAACGCTCTCTAGTTTTGTGGACATCGACCTCGCGAATGCGAGTCTTGGCATCGTTGACCAGCTTCAGAAAGCCCTCGGAATGCTTCATAAATCCACCTCGACTAACCGCAATTGGATGAAACGCAAGCGAGAGATTATAATGCCCGTCTTTGTCGAACGCATCATTACCGGTCAGAAAAACATCCCCGGGGCGGAACTGAGTGTCCGCCCCAGCCTGTGAGATGACATCATGCCGCGCGGCGCGCCATGATTTGCCCAATCTGAACATGAGAGGAACCTCAATTGGCTAACGAACAGTTTGACGTGACGATAATTGGAAGCGGACCCGGCGGTTATGTGGCTGCTATCAGGGCCGGGCAACTGGGATTGAAAGCGGCCATCATCGAGAAGGACAAGCGGCTGGGAGGTACCTGCACCCTGCGTGGTTGCATTCCCACCAAGCAACTTTTGATGTCTGCGCATATCTACGAACAGATGCAGCACGCCGCCGACTTTGGCGTGGAAGCTTCCGGTATCCAACTGGCATTCGCCAACGTCCAAAAGCGCAAAGACAAGGTGGTCCTGAAGAACTCAAAGGGTATCGAGTACCTCATGAAGAAGAACAAGGTAACCGTTTTCAACGGTACGGGGAAGCTGGTGTTGCCCGGTAAAGTCGAGGTTACAGGTGCCGACGGCAATAAACAGACGATAAATACAAAGAGCATAATTATCGCCACCGGTTCGGTCGTTCGTCCAATACCCGGATTTGAGACTGACGGAAAGCAGGTAGTCAACAGCGATCACGTGCTCGAACTCAAAGAGGTTCCCAAGTCACTGATTGTGATGGGCGCCGGCGCTGTCGGGGTCGAGTTCGCCTCCGTCTATTCTCGATTCGGAGCTGAAACGACGATTGTCGAGTTGTTGCCGCGCCTCGTGCCGCTGGAAGACGAGGAGGTCTCGAAAGAACTCGAACGATCGTTTCGCAAGCGAGGAATCAAGTCCCAAGTCGATACGAAACTCGAAAAATTGGAAAAGACAGACAGCGGCATTAAGGTCAGCGGTAAGAATTCAAAAGGAGAGGCAGTCACTCTTGAAGCCGAGATGCTCCTCGTGGCCGTTGGTAGGATGCCTTACACAGAAGGGCTGGGCCTTGAAGGAACGAAGATTGAGATCGAGAAGGGTTTCATCAAGGTCGACGAGTATCAACAGACTGGTGAGAAGGGAGTTTATGCCATTGGCGACGTCATTCCCACACCGCTACTTGCGCATCTGGCTTCCAAAGAAGGCATCGTCGCCATCGAGCATCTTTCTGGACAAAAGGACGTAAGACCGATCAATCTGCGCCTGGTCCCAAGCTGTACCTACTGCGATCCGGAAGTCGGATCGGTGGGCTTAACCGAAGCCAAGGCGCGCGAGATGGATTACGACGTAAAGGTTGGCAAGTTTCCGTTCTCAGCGTCAGGTAAAGCACGCATCCTCGGCGAAGAAGAGGGCTTCGTTAAGATCGTAGCCGATAAGAAGTATGATGAGATTCTCGGTGTGCATATCATCGGACCGCATGCAACGGAATTGATCGCCGAGGCATGCGTGGCCATGCAACTTGAATCTACTGCCGAAGAACTTGGTCGCACAATCCACGCGCATCCGACAGTTTCGGAAGCAGTGATGGAGGCAGCAGAAGGGGTCCACGATCTAGCTGTGCATATTTAATAATGGAGAACTCAAAGCCAACGCGAGACAGGAGAGGAGACGGGGGCAGAGATCCACGCCGTCGTCGTAGGCCACGCCGCGCGCCCTATCAGATGCGGATCAGCACGAAGTATGCTCCGCGGAAGCCTGCCGAAGGCAAGCCTCGGAGTTGCATCACCGAGACGTCACTTACTACCGAACAGAAGCTTGAGCTCTATCGGTATCTGAAACTGACGCGCATGGTTGAAGAGCGACTCGTGAATCTTTACCGGCAAACGAAGGTTGTGGGCGGCGTGTTTCGTTCATTGGGCCAGGAGGCTACGGCGGTAGGCAGTGCTTATGCCCTTCAGTCCCAGGATTTCATTACCCCTCTGATTCGCGATCTGGGTGCAGTGCTTGTAAAAGGAATTCGGCCGCGAGAGGTCTTTGCCCAATATATGGCGAAGGCCTGGGGACCATCTGGAGGCCGGGACCTCAACATTCACTTCGGTGATATGGAAAAGGGTTTTATTGGCCCAATCTCGCACCTGGGTGACATGATTCCGGTGATGACTGGAGTGCTCCTTGCCGCTCGGATGCAAGAGAAATCGATTGTGGCGCTTGCTTATATTGGTGACGGCGGGATGAGTACGGGAGCTTTTCATGAAGGGCTGAACTTTGCGGCGGTCCAACGGCTGCCATTAATAGTTCTCGCAGAACATAACCAGTATGCGTATTCAACTCCGACAACGCTGCAAACGGCGGTAAGAGACCTGGTTGAGAAGGCCGGTGGCTACGGGATTCCGGGGTATATCGTCGATGGCAATGACATAATTGCCTGTTATGAAGTGACAAAGAAGGCCACCGAGTATGCCCGGAGAGGTGGAGGCGCGGTTTTGATTGAGGCTAAGACCTACCGGCGTCGCGGGCATGCCGAGCATGACGATCAACGCTATGTGCCTGCCGGTGAGATCGAGTGGTGGGAGAAGAATAACGATCCCATCGATCGTTACGAACGGTATCTGATCGAGTGCGGAGTCGCTGACAAGAACAGATTGGATGAGATCACAGAAAGCATTCAGCGCGAGATAGATGAAGATGTCGAGTGGGCTGAGAGGTCGCCAATGCCTGATCCTGACCAGGCAGCATTTCGCGTCTTCGATAACACTATTGTTCCTCCCGCGTTTCGCCCACCAGTGCTGGAGAAATAGACTTATGCTTTTACCCGCAGATAGAAACAGATTGCAGCGGAAAGTGCATTCCGAAGTTGACTCACCCACCGGAGGAAAGCAGATGGGATTGGTATACGCTGAGATTGAATTGGTTAGTGTCGATGACATTGTTTTGCATCGCCGAGGCTTCCTTCCAGACGACAAAATCAAACGGTTGACCGTAAATGCGTTGGTTGATACTGGGGCCTACATGCTGATTGTCACTGACCAAATCAGAAAGCAATTAGATCTCCCTCTAATCGAAGAGCAGGTTTTTCGACTCGCTGACGACTCAGAATGCCGATGTGAAGTGGTTGGCCCGGTCGAAGTACACTTTGAGAACCGTTCAACAACTGTCAGAGCAGTGGTTTTGCCCGGTGCCAACGAGGTTCTCTTAGGGTCAATACCCATGGAAGACCTCGACGTACTGGTTGATCCGAAGCAACAACGGCTGATCGTGAATCCAGAAAGTCCAGAGATGGCGATGAAGTATCTTAAGTAGCGGGGCGTAGGATGCCTATGGCAACTGTTGTCAAAAAAGAGCACAAGTCAGCGCGGCCCGAACGTGGTGGCGTCGTCACCCTTGTCGAAGCGATTCGGCAGGGAATCTGGGAAGAGATGGAACGCGACCCCACTGTTTTTGTGATTGGGGAAGATGTTGGCGTCTATGGGGGCGCGTTCAAGGTTACGGACGGCCTGCTCGACGAGTTTGGCAAAGGGCGCGTCATTGATACCCCGATCTCAGAAGGCGCAATTGTCGGCGCTGCCTGCGGAGCGGCGTTGATGGGTATGCGCCCAATTGCTGAATTTCAGTTCATCGACTTCATCTCGGCTGGATTCGATCTGCTCACGAATTACGCTGCCAAGTGCCGCTATCGATGGGGCGCGGGAATATCGGCTGTTTTTCGTGGTCCATGTGGATCGGGTGTGCGGTCGGGCCCGTTTCATTCCCTTAACCCGGAATCATTCTTCCTTAATACCGCGGGTCTGAAGATGGTTGAACCGTCCACGGCTTACGACGCTAAAGGACTTATCAAAGCGGCGATTCAAGATCCTGACCCGGTGCTCTTCTTCGAGCATAAAAAGCTCTATCGCCTGCCGCGACTGCGTGAAGAGATTCCGTCAGACGATTACATTGTCGAGATTGGCAAGGCGCGGACGGCTCGGGAAGGACGGGACCTTTCGATCATCACCTTTGGCGCAATGGTTCTGACCGCGCTCGACGCTGCGGAAGAACTCGAAAAAGAAGGGCTGGATGTGGAAGTGATCGACCTGCGTACGCTCTCGCCTCTCGACAAGCCGGCGATTCTCGATAGCGTTAAGAAGACAAGCCGGGCACTGATCCTTCATGAAGCGTCGTTAACCGGCGGGATCGGGGGTGAAATCGCTGCGATCATTGGCGCCGAAGCTTTCGAGTGGTTGGATGCCCCCGTGGTGCGCATGGCATCGTTGGATACACCGGTACCTTATTCACCTCCGCTTGAAGATTACTATTTGCCGCAGACCAGCGATGTTCTGGCGGCCGCACGAAAGCTAGCAGCGTACTAACATTTTTGATTTGCGATTTTTGATTTTTGATTGATAGGCATTTTTTCGATCTTGGTCCGGTCCGATTGCCGACCTGCGCAAATTACTGCGTTGCGAATTACGGAGTCTCAAAAGCTACGGATTTTGGGCCAACCAAATCAAAAATCAAACCCCCAAAATCCAAAATTCCTGGAGTACTTATGGCTACTGAAGTAGTAATGCCGCAGATGGGTGAATCTATCGCGGAAGGCACCATCACACGATGGTTGAAAAAGGTTGGCGAACATGTTGAGCGTGATGAGCCGCTCTTCGAGATCTCGACAGATAAAGTAGATGCCGAGATTCCTTCGCCCGCCGCGGGAACACTTACCGAGGTGAGATTCAAAGAGGGCGACACTGTCGATGTGAACACCGTAGTGGCTGTGCTCGATGGTGAGGGTGGCGCCTCAGCCGCTGAGTCAAAGTCTGCGTCAGCAGAAGCCGCCGTTGAGGAACCAGCGGTGGCCCAGGCCCAAGAAGCAAAAGCACCTCAGCTTGAAGAGGAGTCTCGCGAAGCTGTCACTCAAGCCAGGCCTCCCGCTCCAGCGACAACACCTCCATCAGCGCCTCCTGCGGCCAGATCTTCTGTGGCGCCTGCGAATGGCGGGGCAACGTCTGCTGCCGACGACCTGCGGCGAACAAAGTCCAGTCCCCTTGTGCGAAAAATTGCCAGCGAGCATGGAATCGACATAACGCAACTCGATGGCACCGGCCTCAGTGGTCGTGTCACGAAGAACGACATACTGAGTTTCATCGAATCCGGAGCCGTCAGTGCTCCTTCGGTTCAGCCACAGGCACCTCCTGTTGGTCCAGCGCAACCCACCAAGGCTGAAACAGTTGCTCCAGCGGTAAAGCCTGCGGCCGGCGATCAAGTTGAACAGATGACCGTGATGCGCAAGAAGATTGCCGAGCACATGGTCCTATCCCGGCGAACTTCCGTGCATGTCACCACAGTTTATGAGATCGACATGAGCCGCATCGCCAAGCTCCGCGACCAGCATCGGGATTCGTTTCAAGAACGCACGGGGACCAAACTGACATACATGCCGTTCATCTTTCAGGCGATAACAAAAGCGCTGCGCAAGTTCCCAATCTTTAATGCCCAGGTAAGCGGCGACCACATTATCTACAAGCGGGATATCAACCTGGGAATGGCGGTGGCATTGGATTGGGGTTTAATTGTGCCGGTAATCAAACGGGCCGACGATCTTTCATTATCAGGTCTGGCGCGGGCGGCAAACGATCTAGCCGAAAGAGCGCGGACAAAGCAGTTGAAACCCGACGAGGTTGCAGGTGGTACCTTCACGATCACTAACCCGGGAGTGTTTGGTGGACTATTTGGGACGCCGATTATTAATCAACCTCAGCTCGCGATCCTCGGCGTTGGGAAGATTGAGAAACGTCCCAAAGTGCTAACCACGCCGGATGGCGAGGATTATGTCGGGATCCGCTGGATGTCGTATTTTGCCCTCAGTTTTGATCACCGGGTAATTGATGGCGCGGACGCTGAAAGGTTCCTTGCTTATGTTAAGGAGTTGCTTGAGGCGGGCGAATTTTCAGTGTAGAGAAGTATTTACGATTTACGATCAAAAAATACTGCTCACCGCCCCCTCCCCCCATCCTCTATTGCGATCAAGTAGCAATTGCGTGATGAATAAGGCTAAGCGCAATAAGGGTCTTGACTTACTTGACTTTAAGGTCTAAGAAGTGTGCGCTGACTATCTGCAAGGGGACAACGAGACGAAAGCAATTTACATCTCGTTTTCATCAAGACCCAGCAGATCAAGTTCAGGGGCTCGCTATCAGGCGCGCCCATTGTTTCTAAAATAACTGAAGGAGATAAATCGATGGTATTCACGAAAACTAAAATGTTTTCCCTCCTAGTACTAGCTACCTGCCTTGTAATCTTCCCCGCATCCCTTGCCCTCGCTCAGGATTCAACCGCCCCGGCCGGCTCGCGTTCTGTAGCCAGCGGCCAGAAAATGAAGATTAAAGGTGTAGTCACCCGTCGTGACGCCGACACGTTCACGATTCGCGACATTAATGGCGTGGATACCGTTGTGCGGCTGGACGACAGGACCAGTGTTAAGTCCCATGGTGGATTTCTTCGCAGTGGTACCAACTACGCTCAAACCAACATCCTTCGTGGCCTCAATCTCGAGGTTGAAGGTCGGGGCAACGCTTCGGGTGAACTTGCTGCCGAGAAAGTCAGATTTAACAACTCAGATCTAAGAGTTGCTCGCGCCGTCGAATCGCGCGCTGCGCCACTCGAAGATCGAGCGGATGACACAGAAGCAAAGCTCACTGAGGTTGAGGCAAATGCTCAGCGCCTGTCCGGACAGCTCGAGGAACTCGCAGCGGTCGCCAATACGGCCCGCGGCGGCGCCCGCGCAGCCCAGGAAACGGCAGATGCGGCAGTCGCTGGTGTGAACCTGACAAACGAGCGGATTTCAGCGCTCGATGACTACGAACCTCAAGATATGACAGCCGTAAATTTCCGGACCGGTAGTGCGGTGCTTTCAAACGATGCCAAGATGCAGTTGGATGAAATCGCCACCAAAGCCCTGAATGCGCGGGGTTATGTTCTTGAAGTGTCGGGTTTTGCTGATTCGACTGGCAGTATCGCAAGGAATCGTGTGCTGAGTCAGCGACGCGCCGATTCAGTCATTCGCTATCTGGTTGAGAACCACAGCATTCCGCTGCGACGCATCATCACGCCGTATGGTTATGGTGAGCTCAATCCGATTGCCGAAAACAACACTCGCGAGGGACGCGCGCAGAACCGCCGGGTTGAGATCAAGCTACTTGTCAACAAGGGCCTGACTCAACCCGCGCCTGAGGTGAGATCTTCAGGCGGCACGGTCTCGATGAGCAACCCTTAGTGGTAAGGTAAACATCGCAACTCGGACGGCCGCCAGAAGGCAACTTAACCAAGAGCCATGCTCGTGCCGCCGGCAGGAACGAAAACCAAAGGGGAGCCGATAAAGCGGCATGAGAAATGGCCTGATGAGTTGTAGCAAAAAGAGGGAAAAACATTTGTGGCCAGCGCTCTTAATCGGAGCGCTGGCCCTCTTTTTTTGGACCGGTGCGCTTCAGGCACAAAGCCTGAAGGACCTACCACCTCCGCCACCAGCGCCCACACCAAAGCCAACGCCTACTCCACGTCCTTTAACGGATGAGGACTTCGATATCGTTCGCGTCAGTTCGAATCTAGTAATGGTTCCCGTATCAGTGGTTGATTCCGGAGGTGAACCCGTCCACGGGCTGCAAGCCAACGATTTTCGTATCGAAGAAGAAGGGCGCCTCCAGCAGATCGCTCAGATTGGCGATCCGGATCAGGTGCCACTCGATATCGCGCTGCTCTTCGACATATCGAGCAGTGTCAGTCAAAAAGGTTTCTTTGAATTTCAGCAAACCGCGGCTGCCAGCTTTCTTCGCCTGGTGCTTAAGCCTGTCGATCGAGCTGCCATCTTCACTATTGCTGACCGAGCCCTATTGGTTCAGCCGCTGGCGCCAGCCCAGACCGCTGCTGCCCGGCTGCTGACAATTCCCGCAGCAACTACTCCCGTTCCTACAGCTTTCTATGACACCGTGGTAGCCGCCTCCCAATACTTGCTCGAGAATTCAAATGAGGGGCGGCGACGCGTGATAGTGGTGATCTCCGATGGAGACGATAACTTTAGTAACAAGGTAAGGGACCTGACCATTGCAGAAGTGCGTGCCAGTCAGGATGGTACATTAACCCCAGCTACAGTTCGCCAGAACCTGCAATTACGCCATCGGCAGGCAGTGGTCGAAACACAACGCGGAGTGCAACAGGCGGATATTTCGTTTTACTCGATCAATCCGGGCGGGACCTCGGTGCGCTTGAACGAGATCAGCCAGCGCGCGCAAACAGCCATGCAGTCCATTGCCGAGGCGACTGGTGGTACTGCCTTTGTGCCTAATTCAGAAAAGGATCTCGAGCGAGTTTTCAGCGAGATTGCGTCGGAGCTTCGTGGGCAATACCTTTTGCAATACTATTCAAATTCCGAGTCACCAGCGGGTCAGTTTCGCCGGATCAAGGTATCCACTCCAACTCGTCAGGAACTGCGTGTCCGCGCCCGTCAAGGGTACTACCCGAAGGGTAAGGCTTAGTTAGGCCTTTGGCCTTCGGCCTTGGACCTTTGGCCTTTGGTTTTCATCAAGATCTGCAAAGCCCAAAGTCCAAAGTTCCAAGACCATAGTCCCCAAGACCAAAGACCCCACCTCTAACGCATCTCAACCAGAACATCCGTCAGCCGGTTTATAACGGCGAGCAGAGAGCGGCCGGCCTCGTCCAGTTCGTTGTTTGCCACCTGCTGCTCTGCCCGTGTGGCTGCTGCTGCTACACCCGCGAGCTTGGTGTAGTAGGGTTTTAGCGCGTCAGTCGTAAAGAACTCAGCTTCAAGTTTATCGAGCCTCTCGCGAAACACTCGGATGCTGCTCCCCACTACAGCCCGGCTTTTCTTGGTCTGCTCGAGTAACTCCTTTGGAGAATTATTGCGCTGGGCCACCGCGTCCATCTCCTCGATGCCTTTGTTGACGCCACCCATCAGATAAACAAACCGGCTGAGATCTTTGATCTGGGTGGCTACGCTAGCCGCACCCTTTTGCCTGGCTTCCGCAAGCTGTTTTGCCTGGGCGGCCGCTGTCGCACGCGGAGCTGGACGTGTCCGTCTCCTTGTCTGGGACCAGGCAGTAACAGGCATAGAAAGAATGATAACGGTAAAAAGTGCGATAATTGCTTTCAAGTGATTACTCCTATTCGATCGGAACTTTATGCAATCAAACTATTCCAGCGCCCTTCAGTCAAGCACTGGACGGCCCACTCGCCGGTGAACTTGTGGGGGCGGCCACGGCAGGCCGCCCCTACAGTTCGCTGTTAGTGAGAGATGCATTGTCGCTGGTAGAATGACGCCTGACGCCAATATCTGGTTGCATCGGAATGAGTAGAAAGCTTCTGATTAAGCAGTTGGGTCGCGTGCAGTATGATACAGCCCTGACCCTTCAAAAACAGTCTGAGCGAGCAGTTCAAGCGGGCTCACAACCCGACACATTAATACTGCTTGAACATCCTCATACGTTGACTATCGGTCGCCGCGGCAATGGCGCCGGCATTCTGTATTCACCACAATTCCTTGAAGAAAGGGGCATCACTGTATTTGAGGTGAACCGTGGCGGCAAGCTGACCTATCACGGCTTGGGCCAAATCGTCGGCTATCCCATCATCAATCTTAAGCCTGACCGGCAGGATGTGCATCGCTACGTGCGCGATCTCGAAGAAGTGCTTATTCGTACGATGGCGGATTTCGGAATTGAGGCTTTTAGAATTCAGGGCTTAACCGGCGTACACACTAATCGCGGTAAAGTGGCAGCCATCGGCGTCCATATTGCTCGTTGGGTGACGACCCATGGATTCGCCTTGAACGTTAACACCGACTTGAGTTTCTTTAATCTAATCGTGGCCTGCGAAGGTGAGCCGGTGACTTCGCTAAAAGAGCTCCTTGGTCGCGAAATCGATCTGGCAGAAGTTGAAGAGCGAATAGTCATTCGCTTTGCCGAAGTTTTTAGGATGGTCCCTGCTGAAGCTAACGAGAAACTGGAGATAGTCCCCTCCGCATGCTAACCATCGAGCTTATCAAAGAGGCCCAGGAAAGAATTCAAACCCGGATTCATCGCACGCCAGTAGTTACATCGCAATC
>DATKDA010000096.1:0-4346 GCA_035512935.1 Pyrinomonadaceae bacterium
ACTAACGCTCCATCTTTGCTTACTGACTGCCGTGCAGGCGCAGAATTGGCCGTCCTTCCGCGGTCCAAACGCTTCGGGAGTTGCTGACGGAAATCGATTGCCAAACACGTGGGATGCCGCCAGGGAGACGAATGTAGTTTGGAAGACTCCAATCCCCGGACTTGCGCATTCAAGCCCAATTGTCTGGAAAGATCGCATCTTCATCACCACCGCCATTAGCGGCGATCCGAAACCAACATTTGGCGCTAAAGATCGAGGAATAGGTCTCGCCCGTGATGACGTGAAACATTCCTGGCGTCTGTACTGTTTGGATAAGCAAACCGGCAAGGTCATTTGGGAGAAGACAGCCCATGAAGGAGTGCCGCGTGCTAAAAGACACACCAAGGCAACTCAAGCGAATTCCACTCCCGTGACAGACGGAAAGTACGTCGTTGCGTTGATGGGCTCGGAGGGACTTTTTGCTTATGACTTCAATGGCAAACTGCTTTGGCGCCGTGATCTCGGCATCCTCAATCCCGGTCTGTTCCGTGATCCGACGTCGGAATGGGGTCATGCGAGTTCCCCCATCATCTACAAGAACCTGGTAATAGTTCAGGGTGATGGACACAAGCAATCGTTCATAGCCGGTTACAATCTCGCTGACGGTAAGCAGGTCTGGCGTGTTGAGCGTGGGGAGATAACTTCCTGGAGTACGCCTACCATCTACGAAAACTCGAAACGAACCGAACTGATCAGCAACGGAGGCCGATACATAAGGGGCTACGATCCGATGACGGGTCGTGAACTGTGGCGGTTTTCCGACAACGATACTGAGGTCAAGATGCAGGCGCCACTGATCGCTCACGGCCTGATCTTTATTACCGGCGGCTATCCTGCCGGCCGGCCAATGTACGCCTTCAAGCCTGGCGCGCAGGGTGATGTGTCTTTGAAGGAAGGCGAGGAGAGCAATGAGTTTGTTGCCTGGCAAACAGACAAGGGAAGTCCTTACACCCCAACACCAATCATCTATGGTGACTACCTGTACGTGTGCGCCGATAATGGTGTCTTCTCGGCTTACAACGCCAAAACAGGCGAGCTCATTTACCAGCAAAGGATTTCCAGTTCGTTCTCCGCTTCACCCGTAGCAGCAGATGGAAAGATCTATCTGCCGAGCGAGGATGGTGATGTTTTTGTGGTGAAGGCTGGTCCAAAGTATGAGCTGCTGTCTACCAATCCAATGGGTGAAGCTCTGATGGCCACGCCCGCTATTTCTGATGGCTTGATCATTATTCGTAGTCAACAGTATCTCTATGGGATTGGGTTGGAGAGTGTGACACGAAGGTAGGTGTTGGGTCTGATTTCTTAATGCTTTCGTTGTTGAGGAGAGAACGACATCCCGTTTAACCCTTCATGCTTAGGGGGTTCTCAACTTTCACCTGAGAAGGCTCCGGATCAATTGGAAGACTCTTTTTCAAAAATGGTCTGCTCAGAGCCAATCCCATCGAGGTTAACTCCTAAACCAATTATTTTTGTATAATAGGGCAGAAAAACGGTTCGACCTATCGCAATGAGAAACCTTACCATCAAGTCGCAAGAGGGCAGGCCAAGACTGAGTGAGGCCGCAGTACGAGTTCTAGGTGAGAATGGAGAACGACGATTTCAAGAGTTCGCGGAGTACGAAACTGGCTGGAATATGGGCCAGGGAAAAGCACTTTCAATACGTTCGGTTGCTCTCCTTGAAAGGTTTTTGCATGAGGTGCCTGAATTGGCGGACTGCTCACCCAGTCTTTTCTTGTCATCAGAAGGGAATCTCGAGCTCGGATGGGAAGATGATCGAGGTAATGTCATAGAAATTGAGTTCGGCCCCGATCATATTAGCTATTACATTGAGAGTCTCAGCGAAGATAGGTCAGTACCATTGGAAGTCCTACCTCACTTCATTGAAAGGATTAAATTGCTGATTGCAAATGCCTCACCCACAGTGTCCAACTGATGAAAATATCGTTCGTGCCATTCATTCCGCTCATTGGGACACAAGCGCCAACCGCAAGAGTTCTGCTATATTCAGAGGAAGAGATGTTTCTGTTAGCCGCTTAGCCATCTTGGGCCTGGGCGAACTGTTTCGAATTTTTCATGCCACACTAGATGAGTCGCCTAACGGAGCTATTGTTGCGGTCGGAGAGATTAACGTTGGAAATCTCCAGCAAATTGCTCTTGACTACCACCACCCAACCGTTTTGACCGTTGAGCCAGACCCTCAAGAAGACAATCCAGCCCATGCAGTCATACCTCAGCATATTACGAGAGGCCTAGCCAAAGTGATAATCGAGCAGCTTAAGATTCATGAAGATCCATAAAGAAGAAGAGACATCTCAAGGGAAACATCGAAATAAGCGATTCCTGGCTACATATCTACTCATGATAGATGCCAACCTGCGCAACCAAAGACTCCGACACACACTGATCCGTAATCTCGAATTTTTCTCGAAAGTGGGATTCTGTGATCCCGAAAGTGAAACTCTTGACGGCCCTTCATCCCCATACTCACCGGGCTATCAACACGCTAACCCTGCCTCTCAGCAATCAATAACCCAGTAAGCAGCCCTGGAATTCCCAACGAAGCGGCCATACAAATCGCGCTAAATGAAGCGAGCAATGAAGCAAGCAATGAAGCGCCTGCGCCAAAGTCGACCACTCACACCAAGTGGCATATCACTTGACTCCCTCTAATCGAAATCAGAGTTAAGTCAAGGACTGCCTTAGCGACTTAGCTCCTTAAGATTCCCCTTATGGATATCAAACGCTCCGGAAAATTCAGATTAAAGAAGCGAATTCGTACCGCGATCTTTATTGTCATTGGCTTGGTTGCCATCGCCGGCATCACCTACGGCCTCACAAAACTCCAGCCGGCCGCTCCCACACTCGATCGCTCAACAGCCGTCATCGATACCGTAAAGCGCGGCCAGATGGTGCGAGAAGTGCGCGGCATTGGAACCTTGGTGCCCCAGTTAACTCGCTGGGTGCCCGCTCCGGCCGAAGGGAGAGTCGAAAGAATTCTGGTTGAAGTCGGCGTCGAGGTGGGCGCCGGCGCCGTCATTGTCGAACTTTCAAATCCAGAGATGGAGCAGCAGGCGATCGATGCGGAGTTTCAACTGAAAGCAGCCGAAGCAGACGAAGAGAATCTGCGCGTCAGGCTCGAGAGCGAAAACATGACGCAACAGTCGGTGCTGGCGACTATCCGGTCGGAGTACAGCCAGGCCAAACTGCGTTTGGACACTGACGAAGTGCTTGCAAAACAAGGTTTGGTTCCCGATCTCCTGATGAAAGTGTCGCGTGTCAATGTCCAGGACCTGGCCAACCGCGTCGATGTTGAAGAGCGGCGGCTTGCGATCACCGCAAAATCCAACAGAGCCCAACTCAACGCCAGAGCCGCCCAACTACAGCAACTGCGAGCGCTGGCCAGACTCAAAAGAGATCAGGTTCAGGGGCTGCACGTGCGGGCCGGCGCCCCGGGAGTGGTCCAGCAGATCTCGGTGCAAGTTGGTCAACAGGTCACGCCGGGACTCAACATCGCGCGTGTTGCCGATCCAGCGTCGCTTAAAGCTGAATTGCGCATAGCCGAGACCCAGATCAAGGACGTTCGCCTCGGCCAACCGGTAGCCGTTGATACCCGCAACGGGATCATTCAAGGACAGGTGTCACGCATCGATCCGGCCGCGCGCGAAGGCACTTTTACCGTTGATGCCGTCTTGACTGGCCCCTTACCGCAGAGCGCCCGGCCTGACCTCAGCGTCGATGGAACAATTCAACTCGAACGCCTGGACAACGTGCTGTATGTCGGCCGGCCCGCCTTTGGGCAGGGACAACAAACGGTTGGTCTGTTCCGCCTAAGTCCTGATGGTCAGGAAGCAGTGCGGACGCAGGTGATGTTGGGCCGCAATTCTGTAAGCACGATCGAGATTGTAGGCGGGCTGAATGAAGGCGATCAGGTCATCTTGTCTGATACATCGGCGCTCGATAGCTATAACCGGATCCGTGTGCGCTGAGCATTTTTAGATTTGAAATGTCACACGAGCGCGCGCCGCGGTGTTCTTGTAGATAAGTCGTATTCACGATTGACCGCGAAGGTGTGCCGCGAGGTCTGGACGGCGCATTGGAATCTTTTAAGCAACTGCGGGGGTCACGAGACTTCGATTTCGTTCTTCCTGCGGGTGGTTCTTAAGCACACAAAACAAACTCGCTAATGGTCTCGAATTATGAGATTCAACGGCGCCAAGGAGACAGTTGATGAGTGACACCGATCCCCTCATTCACCTTTCTGACGTCAAGAAGGTGTTCTACACAGACGAAGTCGAGACCCACGCGCT
>DATKDA010000097.1:0-6154 GCA_035512935.1 Pyrinomonadaceae bacterium
CCCTCCGTGGCCTGCCCCTCGTTTGGCCTCCACACGAGCACAACAACTCAGGGGCGGGCCCTCCGTGGCGCCCCTCATTTGGCCTCCACACGAACACAACAACTCAGGGGCGGCCACGGGAGGTGTTCACGACAAAATTACTACCGGGTGCGCGCTGGTAAGCGAACGGCCCGCTCAGATACAATGTTCTCCCCCGACAATTGATACTCAATTTGGAATTAGAAGTTGGAGGTCCCCCTTTAATGGCGAGTTCGAACTGTCGAATCTTGTGCGTTGACGACCATGAGGACACATCGTCGATGCTCAAACTACTGCTGGCTCAGGAAGATTACGAAGTTGTGATAGCTCGAGGCATGGAGGAGGCGCTCAAGCTTGTACAGACTGAAAAATTCGATCTGTATGTTCTCGACAAGCGGCTTCCGGATGGCACCGGTCTCGAATTATGCGAGCAATTGAATGCTTTGACCCCCAATGTTCCCTGCATCTTTTACAGCGGCGATGCTTATGAGGTCCACCGGCTCGAGGCATTAAACGCCGGCGCGGACGCGTACATAGCCAAACCCGACGTAGAGGGTCTGATCACTACGGTCAATACTTTTCTCAACGACCAACAATGCGCTGCTGCAAACTAATTTAGAATCCTTAGACCCTTATGCCGGGTTTCGGGGCTTGAAAAGGTTAAGCGCAAGAACGATGGCCGCTCCTAAAAGCAACAGGTGAATCAGGTTCGTGGTGACAAAGCCACCGTAAAAACCGATCAACCAGAGCAACAACAACACTACAAGAATTGTCCACAACATTATTTCTTAATCTCCTCGTTTGCAATCTTCCGTTCGACTTCTTTGAATATCTCAGATTATCACAAGAATGAGCCAGGCAAAGTCAGCCGTCTGTGCGCTAGGCCACATAGGTGATATACTTAGGCGCCACCAACCTTCTGGTTGCTCTGGTGGGTTTTGTCCGGGATTCTTCCGCCATCGAATGATCCTCTCAGGGCACTACTAGTTGGAGATTAGTCATGTCGGTATCCGCACGAGCAGGGGAACCAACTGAAAACAGGCTTCTCGCGTCGCTTCCGGGTGATGAGTACGAGCGCCTGCTCCCAAACTTGCAGCAAGTTTCGTTTTCTCTCGGGGAAGTTGTCTACGAATTCGGTGGCCACCTGGACTACGTCTATTTCCCCACCACCGCGATCGTCTCATTGCTGTACACGATGGAAAACGGCTCCAGCGCTGAGATGGGTTTGACGGGTAATGATGGGGTGGTGGGGATCGCCCTTTTCATGGGAGGCGGTACGATGCCCAACCGAGCCGTCGTTCAGAGCGCCGGCGCCGCCCTTCGGATGAAGGCAAAGGTGCTCCAGGATGAATTCGCGCAGGGTAGAAAATTTCAGCACTTGCTGCTGCGTTATACGCAGGCATTAATCACTCAGATTTCACAGACAGCTGTTTGCAACCGACTTCATTCGGTGGATCAGCAGCTTTGCCGCTGGCTCTTATTGAGTCATGACCGCCTCAAGACAGATCAGTTGATCATGACCCAGGAACTGATAGCCAATATGCTGGGCGTTCGCCGCGAAGGCGTAACCGTGGCAGCGGGTCGGCTGCAAGATGCTGGAGCGATCAGTTACGTACGTGGTCATATAAAAATCCTGGACCGCCAAAAGCTTGAAGAAACCGTCTGCGAATGCTACCGAGTCGTCAAAGACGAGTTTGATCGGCTGCTGGGATAGGAACTTTATTCAGCACCGCCACATCGGTCTTCAGCGACAGTGGCCGCCCTATAGGGTGACACGAGAAGACGCAGCGAAAAGCGGGACGAGGTGTCTTTGTAGTCGCTCAAAATCAAGTGGTTTAACCAGGCAATCATCACTACCAGCGGATAAAGCAGCAGCGGTATAGCTTGCACTGCCCCAGCCATTAAGCGCCACTATCTTAACCTGATTCAAAAGACCGTTTTCACGAATGCGTCGAGTGGCGCCCAGTCCATCGAGTAAAGGCAGGCTACCGTCCATAAGAATAAGTGCAGGCCGTTCCGTAATCGCAACTTCCACTGCCTTTATTCCGTCCCAAGCTTCGACAACTCGACAGCCCCACATCTCTAATAACCCGCGAAGCATTTCGCGCGTGTCGTCGTGATCTTCGACTACGAGGATTGTGGGCCTGGTGAAAGTTCTCGTTTGACGGAAATAGTCGCGGTTTGCGGGTTCAGAGGGTTTAGCTTGGCTGGAATTAACCGACATGGCGTTTGTCCTTACTTAAATACGGAGGTTGACGTTTCCTGATCGAGAGTTGTGCGATTTGTCAATCCCTTTTGCTCGGCTGATGGATGGTTTCGTTGCGAAGCGGTTGTTGTTGCGAGTATCGAGTCTGGACGAATCCGTACATTCCGTCTGTGTGTTAACACACATATAAAAACTGTACTCGGATTATTTTGTTCTGCGATTCTGATCAGCTGTAAACCTCAGCAACCAATCGCCCCCGGCTTCAACCAAATAACCCTGCGCGCCGCTAGCGTAACTACCAGGCCAAGGAACTGGCCAAGGAAGACGCGGAACATACTTAGAATTGAACTATATGTGTGTTGGTGCACATACGAACACCTTCCGAGAGTTTATGCTGGGTTCTACTAAGGAGTTCGTTATGAAAAGGGATCAATTGAAGAGCAGAATCGCCGCCACGCTGGTAATCTCCCTGCTGCTTGGCGCCGGAATTGTCCTGGGTACGACAGCTTTGGCTCAAAATCCAAATTCTCGTGATGACCAGGGTCGCGACAGAAACAGCCGAGATCGCTTCGGCAACGCGGACCAGAATCGCCGCGGTCGCAACTGGGATGGCTACGACAATTACGGCGGTTCTTTTCAGCTTCGCCAAACCGCGCTAAACGCGGGCTACAACGAAGGCATGAAGCAAGGCCTCAAAGACCGCAATAAGGGCAACTGCTATGATTACCGTAACCAGAGCGCCTACCAGAAAGCCACGAAAGACTACAGCTCAAAGCTCGGCGACCGGGAACTGTACCGACGTTATTACCGTGAGGCCTACCCTAATGGTTATGAGGCAGGCATCAATACCCAGGGTCCTAATGGCAACGTGGACCAGAATCGCCGCGGTCGCAACTGGGACGGCTATGGCAACTACGGTGGCTCTTTCCAGCTTCGCCAAACGGCACTGAACGCTGGTTATAACGATGGCATCAAGCAAGGTCGCAATGACCGCAATAAGAGCAACCGCTCTGATTACCATTACCGCGACCATAGTGCGTATCAGAAAGCCACGAAAGACTACAGCTCAAAGCTGGGCGACCGCGAGCTATACCGACGTTATTACCGTGCGGCCTATCCTAATGGTTATGACGACGGCATCAATGGCCATTAAAACTGTCTTACTTTATTAGGCATCTTCTGGCTCGGTTTGTGTACGCCGGGAGGATATTTGTAGGACAGTATTTAGTAGCTCAAACGAGCAGAAGGAAGAAGAAGAAAATGAAGAATTCAAAGAGTGTAGTTTCCCTGTTTCTCCTAATCACGCTTTCAGGCATCGGCCTGAGCGCAAACGCCCAGTCCTCACGGGTCGATACCCGCCAGGTCAATAACATTCTTCAACGGCTCGTCCAGACTTCAGCTCGGTTTCGCAGGAGTCTCAATACTGCCGTCGAGCAGAGCCGTGTTGATCAACGCAGCGAAAACGACATCAAGCAGTTAGACCGCGATTTCCGAAACAGCACAAGACAATTGAGCGATCAATTCAACCGTCGACGCGCGAGCACTGCCGATGTCCGGAATGTTCTCCAAAAGGCGTTACCGCTCAATGATTCCATTGGTCGCCAGCCGTTTAATGCGCGTGTGCAGAATGACTGGGCGGCTGTTCGATCAAACCTGGAGGCGTTGGCTAGTGCCTATGCCATCAACTGGCAGTGGAACCCGCCCTTGAGCACAAGCCCGTCTTATCGGCTGTCAGATGGAGATCGCGATCAGCTCATCAGGCGGATTGAGGCCGGTGGTGACCGGTTCCGTTTGAGCCTTACGGATGCTTTTGCTCAGAGTCGTTACGATCGCACCAGAAGCGAAGGGAACATGAATGACGTTGTTGGACGCTTCAAGAGCGCGACGAATCAATTGCGCAATCGCTTCGATGCCCGGCAGTCAATTGTCGGCGACGTCGAACATTTACTCGACCAGGCCACACCAATCGAGGCATACATGCGCAGTAACAACCTTACAGAGCGGGTCCAGACTGATTGGTCAACTCTGCGTGGAGACCTAAACACGCTAGCCGGCGCCTACAACCTTTCTCAAAATTGGCAGAATGTAGCCCATTCGCAAGCAGGATACAGCTCAAACAGTCGCTTGACTGGAACCTTCAGATTGGATTCGTCGCGTAGCGACAACTCCCGCGACATCGCGACAAGCGCGACTCGGAACCTCCCCCGTAACGAACGACAGAGTGTCACTGATTCGCTGCTAGCGCGACTGGAATCACCTGAGATGCTGGCGATTGAGCGCCGAGGCTCAACGATAACGATAGCCTCATCTCGTGCGGGGCAGTCAACCTTTGAAGCCGACGGCGTCGACCGGCAAGAGCAGCTTCCCAATGGTAGATCCAGCCGGGTAACCGCAACGTTGCGGGGAGATCAGCTAAGCGTAAGCTCGACCGGCTACAGGGAAAATGATTTCAGCGTCAGTTTTGAGCCGATCGAAAACGGCGACCGGCTGCGCGTGAGGCGAGAGATCTTTTCAGAGCGGCTAAGTCAGCCCGTCGTTGTCAATAGCCTCTATAGTCGAACTTCGGTTGCCGCCCAATGGAGTATTTATAATGGCCCGGAGTCGATACTGGGCAACACAAGTCCAGGCAGCGGTGAGTTTGTCGTCCGCGAGGGTGAAACAGTAGTGGCGGTTCTGGACAATGACCTGACCACAGAGGCGACGAAGCAGGGCGATCGTTTCACCATGACTGTGCGGGAGCCAGGTCAATACGAGGGCGCAGTTATTGAGGGCACCGTGGGTAGCGTTGAGCAGGGAGGACGTTTAAGTGGCCGGTCCGGGATGTCGCTGAATTTCGACTCGATCCGGCTGCGGAACGGTCAGACTTACGAATTCGCTGGAATCCTCGGCAGCGTCCGTACGCCCAAAGGAGAAACAATCAAGGTTGACAATGAGGGAAGCGCCCAAGGCGACAATCAGACCACGCAGACAATTCAACGCGCTGGTATCGGAACAGCCATCGGGGCGCTCATCGGCGCCATCGCCGGCGGCGGGAAAGGTGCTGCGATAGGCGGAATTATTGGCGCCGTAGGTGGAGCGGGCTCGGTTTATATTTCAGGTAAAGAGAACCTCGAGCTCCCGAGCGGTACGGAACTAACAATCCGAGCGAGCGCACCGAGGTAGTGAGACGCCGGCCCATAAGGACAGTCGCCCCGCGGAAGTTTTGCGTCCCCCGGACAAGATTGGGCCACACTGAACATCACTTGAGTCATTGGCTATGAAGAGTGGCAGCTATGGAAGACTTCGAAATTGGCGATGTAGTTGAGCTTAGTTCTGGCGGACCGAAGATGACGGTCCACAGTCTGGTTTCAGATGGTGATGTAGTCTGTCAGTGGTTTGAAGGCAACGAAGTCCACGAGGAGAATTTTCCTAAAGAGGTGCTAAGAAGTGTGGAGCGGGTTGAGGGTGCAGGCAGCCGGAGGGAAGATGGCGTCTTCATGATTAACTAATAGCGACTAGGAGCCTCACCCGGAACTAAAGTTGTGTAGTGAGCCGCCAAGAGGTTTAGGTAGAACCATCAAATACTGAACCTCAGGAGCGGCGAAGCTGTGAAAAGGGTTCTCCCTGGCAACGGCTTCCGATGGACCACGCAAATTGTCGCCTTCGCCTTTTCACAACTTCTCCACTCCCGGTTCTGAATTCGTGGTCCCACCCGGATCAGGAGGAGGCCCGTCTGGTCCTATCGTGTGATTAGTGGGCTGCGGAGTGCAAGGGACGACCTGCTCACAAACATTAGGCTCATTCGAGAGAGGGCTAACAAACATGGGACACATAAGCAACGGGAGCGGCTGCTGGAATTAAAGCAACGCATTGAAAGAAGGATTGCCAGAATTTAAAACCGTTTTGCCGAATGGACTCATATATTCGTGTGAATTTCGTGTGGCTTCGTGT